>JBGTLI010000333.1:0-8233 GCA_041744195.1 Wenzhouxiangella sp.
TCGTGCCCGGCAGCAGGTTGTTGACGTTGGGGAAACTGATCGGCACGGGTTCGTCGTAGACCACGCCGAACGGCTGCATCGCCACGTAGACGGAGAAATCCAGTTCCCGTGGCAGCGGCTGCGGGCTTAAGGCGTTGTCCGGGATGTCGGTGATGTGGATCATGCCGTCGAACAGCTCGCCGGTGTCTTCCCAGCGCGCGGTGCCCGGCGGGATGGTGAGGGTGACTTCGGCGAAGGTCTCGCCGCCCTTCTCGACCGGTGCGGAGGTGATGGTGGAGGTGGCCGCCGGGGTGACCGGGTCGGCGCGGGCCACATCCATCGGCATCAGGATGATGGGCGCCTCCATGAGGTTGTCGACCCCGGCGATGATGTGGGCTTCCTTGGGCACGGTGGCGAAGGTGCCTTCGGCCTCGGCGGTTGAGCCGTCGACCAGAAGCCGAAGCTGGGCGGCCAGCGTGCCGGGGCCGGCCAGTTCATTCAGATCGAGTTCGTCGAACTGGAAGTAGCCATCCGCGTCGGAAACCGTCTCTTGGGCAACCTCGCCCATGCCCAGCACGAGGCGGACGCCGGGCAGGCCATCGTTAAGGCCGTTTTGCATGCGTCCCTTAAGCCGGGTGGGGCCGTCCGGCGGCGGCACGGTGATGGTGAAGTCCTGATAAACCCGGAAGCGACCGTCGGAGGCGCCGACCATCAACTCATGGTCGCCGACCTGGTCCACGCTCGGGGTGAACACCAGTTCGCCGGTCAGCGAACTCATGCGCATGCCGGACGGCAGCGGCAGCGGTTCGACAAAGTAGTTGATGTCGTCGCCGTCGGCGTCGAAGGCGGCGAACTGGAAGCGGGTGGTGCGGCCCAGCGGCGCGATGAGTTGGTCCGAACTTTGCCATTCCGGTGGCGTGGTTCCGGCCACCGTGCCAACGGTGAGGACGTAGCTTTGGTCGTCGCGCAGACCGGTGGCGTCGACCACGGCCACCGTGACCGGATAGTCGCCGACGTTTGCCGGGGTCCAGGTCAGCCGCCCGTTTTCTGCGTCAATGCGCATGCCGACCGGTCCTTCGACCAGTTCGAAGCGTTCGATATCGTCATCCGGATCCTCGGCGACCACTGGGTAGACATACAACTGGTCAATGGTTGCCTCCAGCGGCGGATCGGAGATGATCCGCGGCGGCTGTTCGGCCTCCTCGCCGGGCAGCAGCACGCGCACCGTCCAGGCTTGGCGCGCTTCGGCGCCGGCCGAATCATGCACCACCAGTTCAACCGGGTGTTCGCCCGGCGGTGACGCGCCCGGCCACCCGATCTGCCCCGTTGCCGGGTTGATGGTCATTCTGAGTGGCGCGGTGTCGAGGGCAAAGCTCAGCGGGCCGTCGCCGGAATGGGCGACTTCGGGCTGATAGTCATAGCGTTGGCCAACGCGTACGTGCGACGGCGGTCGTGACAGGATAATCAGCCCTTCACCATCGGCCAGTAGCTGAATGGCGCCGGGGGTGGCCAACTGGTCTGGCGTTGAAGGGATCGCCTGCGCCTCTGTTGCTTCGAAAGCGTCGGCGAAAGTCGTTTCATCTGGACCCGAATCGGCCAGCGACAAAGTCGCTGCGCGCCCGAACAATCCCAACCCGATAACCAGGCTTGCGAACAGCAGCGCACTCCAAAGCCATGCACCGCGCTTGTCGGCTGACTTCCTCATGGTTGATCCCCCCTGATGTCAGGATAGTTGCCTTGATTCATCGACCGACCGGGGTCTGGTCCTCAGTGCAAACCCTATTGTTATTCATGCCAGCCCCGGCTAAAGCCAAGGATTGACACCCTCTTTTTCAAAGTCTCATGGCAACAAGGTCGAAGTCAAGCCGATAATGACCCAGATTGCTCTGCTGCCCGCTGGGGGTGTAATCGCGTTGCCAGTCCTCACGTAGGGTGAACGCTCCAAGTGTCAACGCGCCGGGCAGCCCTCGCAAAAGCTCTCTGCGTAGCGGGTTTGTTCGACAAATCATTCAAATTCGCTCTGGCGGAGGCACATTGGCATAATGAGGGTTTTGGATGCAGGCCTCAAAAAGTTCCGATTTGGCAAAGGTCAAGAAAAAGCTCACTCTCGCTCAAAAGCGCGCCAAAAAAGCCGCAAAAGCCGAGCGAACGCTGCATAAATTTTAGGGCCGTAATCACTCCTCCAAGCCATGGCTTAGGCGTTGGATTTTTTGATGACGCTACGGCACCGCCAGAGCAGATAATTGACCGCAATCCAGAATTGCCTGAAGGCCGGGTTCCGGGTTTGTTTGTGGTGATATCGGTAATAGATCTGCTGGGCGATGACGGCCAGCCGGAACAAGCCGTACACTTCGTAGAAGGCCCAGTTGTCAGACCTGAGACCGGTCTGGTCGCAGTAATAATCGACTACCTCGGCGCGGGTCATCATGCCCGGCAAATGGGTCGGCTGGCGCCGGAAGCCGCGGAAATAACGGTCGTCATCGGCCTGGACCCAGTAGGCCATGGAATTGCCCAGGTCCATCAACGGGTCGCCGAGCGTGGCCAGCTCCCAGTCGAGGACGCCGATGATTCTTTCAGGATCGTCGGCCTCCAGAACCAGGTTATCGAAGCGGTAGTCCCCGTGGATAAGGCAGACGTCAACTTCGTCGGGAATGCGCTCGGCCAGCCAGTCCATGACGTAACGCCCGGCCATGACGTTCCAGGTTTTTGCCTTGCCGAAGCGGGTGGACCAGCCCTCGATCTGGCGTCTGTTGTAGCCCTGCCCTTTGCCAAGCGTGTCCAGACCCGCTGCCGCCACATCCACCTGGTGAAGTTCAATCAGTCGGTCCATCGCATTACGGCACAGGGTCTGCACCCGATCCTTGTCCAGCACCAGACCCTTGGGCGGATTGGCTCGCAAGATGATGCCTTCCAGCCGCTCCATGACGTAGAAGTCGCAGCCGAGCACCGAATGATCGGTGCACACGGCAAGCATCTCGGGCACGTAGGGAAAAACCGGCGCCAGCGCATTCTGAATATCGTGCTCACGCACCATGTTGTGCGCGGATCTGGCCTTGGTGCCGGGCGGCGGACGGCGCAGGACGAGGTTTCTGTTCGGATAGCGTAGAAGGTAGGTCAGGTTCGACGCCCCTCTTGAGAACTGCTCGATCTCCGGGGTGCCTGTCAGCCCCTTGATGTTCTCCTTCAACCAGACATCCAGCCTCGACAAGTCAAGCTGGTCCTCCCCTCTTACCGGACGCGGCTGATCGATCAGCTTATTTTGATTCATTGTTGCGATGTTGGGCGATTCAAGCGAAACCAGTCGCTCAATACTACCCCAGGCAAAGGCCCCCGGTGTCAATCGGGTTTTTGAGTATTTTCCTCTTCTGTTGCGCCCTCTTCTACCGGGCCATCTTTTTCCGAGCTCTCTGCTCTTGGGCCGGCACTTTCCATGTGCACCATGATCCTGCCGACCAGTTCATCAAGCCCTTGACGGGCAACTGCTGAAATCGCAAACCACGGCGCTTGCCAATCCAGGCGTTGGATCACGCCATTGACGATCTCTGTGGCCTCGGCGTCGTCGAGTTGATCGATTTTGGTCAGCACCAGCCAGCGCTCGCGGGCGGCTAGGTCCTCGTCGAAATTGGCCAGTTCCTTTTCCAGCAGGCGAACCTGCTCGACCGGATCGGCCTGGTCCAGGGGTGCGATGTCGACCAGGTGCAACAGCAGGCGGGTGCGCTGCAGGTGCTTGAGAAACTGGATCCCCAGGCCCGCCCCTTCGGCCGCGCCTTCGATCACACCGGGAATATCGGCGATCACGAAGCTGCGGCCAGGCTCCAGGCTGACGACACCAAGGTTGGGATAGAGGGTGGTAAACGGGTAGTCGGCAACTTTCGGGCGGGCGGCGGAAACCGCGCTGATCAGGGTCGATTTACCGGCATTGGGAAAGCCGAGCAGGCCAACATCGGCCAGCACCTTCATTTCCAGGTGCAGCTTGCGCTCTTCACCCGGCGTGCCGGGCGTGAACTGGCGCGGAGCGCGGTTGACGGCCGACTTGAAGTTGACATTACCGCGGCCACCCTTGCCAGCCCTGGCGACCAGCAGGCGCTGCTCGTGTTCGGTCACCTCACCAATACGCTCGCCGGTGTCGGCCTCGGTCACGATGGTGCCGAGCGGTACCTTGATGGTGATATCGTCAGCTGATTTGCCGGTGCATTCGCGCCCGGCGCCCGGCTCGCCGTTGCGTGCCTTGAAGTGCCTTGCATGGCGGAAATCTGCCAGGGTATTCAGCCCGGAATCGCCTTGCAGCCAGACATTGCCGCCATCGCCGCCATTACCACCATCCGGCCCGCCCTTGGGAATATTCTTTTCCCGACGGAAACTGACTGAACCCGGCCCGCCCTTGCCTGCTTTAACGGTGATGCTGGCTTCATCTACGAATTTCATTTTGGCGTTCCGGCTGTACTGTATTCAGGTACAAAAAAGCCCCGCAATGGCGGGGCTTTTTGCCAACCATTGCGCGGACGGTTATTCGGCGGGCTGGATGGAGACAAACTTGCGCAGCGGCTTGCCGCGCTGTTCGAAGACCACCTTGCCATCGCTGAGTGCGAACAGGGTATGATCGCGGCCAACCTTGACGTTCTCGCCAGCGTGAAAGCGCGTGCCGCGCTGCCGCACGAGAATATTGCCGGCCAGAACCTGCTCGCCGCCGTAGCGCTTGACGCCTAGGTACTTCGGATTTGAATCGCGGCCGTTGCGTGTCGAGCCGCCTGCTTTCTTATGAGCCATCTGATTAGCCCTCGATTCCGGTGATTTTGAGGTCAGTGTAATACTGACGGTGACCCATCTGCTTCATGTGGTGCTTGCGGCGACGGAACTTGATGATCCGGATTTTATCGCCGCGGCCGTGGTCGACCACCTCAGCAGTGACTTTTCCGCCATCGACGATCGGTGCGCCGATGCGGACATCTTCGCCTTCGCCAACCATCAGGACTTGATCGATTTCGATCGTGGCGCCTTTTTCAGCATCGAGTTTCTCGACCCGGACGATGTCGCCCTGGGAGGCCCGGTACTGCTTGCCGCCGGTGGTGAATACCGCGTACATTGACTTGCTCCAGAAAGTGGTTCAGCAAAGAGCGGGGATTTTACCGGATCCGCGCAAACGGGTCAAGGACTTGAACCCAATGACCGATTCTGTCGCCGAGCCCAGCCTGATTTCGGCCGAGCCTTTGCGCCGACCTCACACAGCGCGATATATTAACAGGCTTGGCTCGAACAATGGCTTGGCATGAAATCAATATCTGTTCGCGGTGCGCGAACCCACAATCTGAAAAGCGTCGACCTGGATTTGCCTCGCGACAAGCTGATTGTCTTTACCGGCCTGTCCGGCTCGGGCAAGTCCTCGCTGGCCTTCGACACGATTTACGCCGAAGGACAGCGTCGCTACGTGGAGTCCTTGTCGGCCTATGCGCGCCAATTTCTGTCAATGATGGAAAAGCCCGATGTGGATCATATCGAAGGCCTGTCGCCAGCGATTTCGATCGAACAGAAGGCCGCCAGCCACAATCCACGCTCCACAGTCGGCACAGTCACTGAAATCCACGATTACCTGCGCCTGATGTTCGCCCGGGTCGGCACGCCGCGCTGCCCGGACCACCATGAGCCCCTGGATGCCCAGACCGTGACTCAGATGGTCGACACGGTGCTTGGCCTGCCGGAAGGCAGTAAGCTGATGCTGCTGGCGCCGATTGTTCGCAGCCGCAAGGGCGAGCACACCCAGTTGCTGGAAGGTCTGCGTGCCCAGGGCTTTGTGCGGGCACGGGTCAACGGCGCGGTGATCGATCTTGATGACGAGTTGCCGCGCCTGGAATTGCGCAAAAAACACACCATTGAAGCGGTTGTCGATCGGTTCCGGGTCCGAGCCGACATGGCCCAGCGCCTGGCGGAGAGCTTCGAGACTGCCTTAGGGTTGGCCGAGGGGATCGCCGTCATCGCCCCGATGGACTCGGATACCAAGTCGGCTGAACTTGCCCTTTCTTCACGCTTTGCCTGCCCGGTGTGCGACTACAGTCTGTCGGAGCTCGAACCGCGCATGTTTTCGTTCAATAACCCGAATGGCGCGTGCGAATCCTGCGACGGGCTTGGGGTGACCCAGTTTTTCGATCCGGCGCGGGTGGTCGCCAACCGGGATCTGTCGCTGGCCAGCGGCGCCATCCGGGGCTGGGACCGGCGCAATGCCTATTATTTTCAACTGATCCAGTCTCTGTCGCGACACTACGATTTTGATATCGATACCCCCTTCAGCAAGCTGCCGGAAAAAATGCAGCAGGTGGTCCTTCACGGCAGCGGCTCGGAGAAAATCGCCTTTCGCTACTTGTCCGAACGCGGTGGCCAGACCCGTACGCACCCCTTTGTTGGCATCATCCCCAACCTGGAAAAACGCTATCGTGAGACCGATTCGCGCATCGTACGTGAAGAACTCTCACGCTACATTTCAAGCCAGCCCTGCCCTGCCTGCAATGGTCAACGGCTTAACCGGGCGGCGCGTCACGTCACCATCACCGGGCACAATCTGCCTGAAATTTCCAGTTGGTCGGTTGAAAACTGCCTGGGCTTTTTCGAAGCACTGCGGCTGGATGGCTGGCGCGGCGAAATCGCCGACAAGATCCTCAAGGAGGTGCGTGAGCGCTTGCGCTTTCTGGTCAACGTCGGCCTGGATTACCTGACGCTGGACCGGCAGGCCGACACGCTGTCGGGCGGCGAGGCCCAGCGAATCCGCCTGGCCAGCCAGATCGGCGCCGGCCTGGTTGGCGTCATGTACGTGCTCGACGAGCCATCGATCGGGCTGCATCAGCGTGACAACTCGCGCCTGCTGGAAACCCTGACCCGGTTGCGCGACCTGGGCAACACGGTCATCGTGGTGGAGCATGACGAGGAGGCCATTCGCGCGGCCGACCATGTCGTCGATATCGGGCCTGGCCCCGGCGTCCACGGTGGTCAAATCGTCTACAGCGGATCGGCTGCCGGCTTGATCGACTGCACCGAATCACTCACCGGCGCCTATTTGTCGGGTCGGGAATCCATCGAGATCCCGAAAGCTCGCCACAAACCGGACCATGAGAGAGTCTTCAGGCTCACCGGTGCCTGCGGCCACAACCTGAAGAATGTGGACCTCGAAATCCCGGCCGGCCGGTTCGTGTGCATTACCGGCGTGTCCGGTTCAGGCAAGTCAACGTTGATCAACGATACCCTCTACCGGCTATTGGCGCGCGAAATCAATCTGGCCTCGGCCAATCCTTCACCATTTACCGGTTTCTCCGGGTTGGAGCTGTTCGACAAGGTCGTCGATATTGATCAGAGCCCGATCGGTCGCACGCCAAGATCCAATCCGGCCACCTACACCGGGCTGTTCACCCCCATTCGCGAGCTGTTCTCGGGCACCCAGGAAGCACGCTCACGCGGCTACAAGCCCGGCCGCTTCTCGTTCAACGTCAAGGGCGGACGTTGCGAAGCCTGCCAGGGCGATGGCCTGATCCGGGTCGAGATGCATTTTCTGCCTGACATCTTCGTTCCCTGCGATGTCTGTCACGGCAAACGCTACAACCGGGAAACCCTGACGGTCACCTACAAGGGCAAGAACATCCACGAAGTACTGAACATGACGGTCGAGGACGCGCTGGAATTCTTTGCCCCAGTGCCTGCCGTCGCCCGCAAGCTGCAGACCATGATGGACGTGGGCTTGAGCTATATTCAGCTTGGGCAAAGCGCAACCACGCTGTCTGGTGGCGAGGCCCAGCGCATCAAGCTCTCGCGCGAGCTGTCCAAGCGCGATACCGGCAATACCCTCTACATTCTCGATGAGCCGACAACCGGGCTTCACTTCCACGACATCAAGCACCTGCTGGCCGTCCTCCACCGGTTGCGTGACGAGGGCAATACGGTGGTGGTGATCGAGCACAACCTGGATGTCATCAAGACCGCCGACTGGATCATTGATCTTGGACCCGAGGGCGGCGACGGCGGCGGCCGGATCATCGCCACCGGCACCCCGGAAGACGTCGCCAGCACCCCGGGCTCCTGGACCGGCCAGTACCTGGCCCCAATCCTGAACGCCACCCGGGCCTCCGGAAAAACACGAGCAAAAGCCACCAAAAAAACCAGCAAGAAAAAGTCAGTCAAAAAGACCCCCCCCCGCAAGAAAAAAGCCCGATAACCGCCTACCGCCTACCGCCGCACCGCCGCACCGCCGAGCATCAGGAGGAGCTGAATCTCCGAG
>JBGTLI010000334.1:0-15031 GCA_041744195.1 Wenzhouxiangella sp.
TCTTGCTGACCCGGTGCATGGTGTAAACGTATTGGCTCATGGGTGCTCGTAGCTGAATATGGCAGTAAACAGCGGATGTGGGGGCGGGGGAGCTGGTTTGCCAGAGGGGTGGAAGAGGGGAAACGGAAACGGGAAACGGGACGGGCCTTTCCCTTTCCCCTTTCCCTGTTCCCCATTCCGGCGATATCGTAGACTATCCGCCGGTTTCCTAATCACTCCTTGGCATGAACATTCTCGTTACCGGCGGTGGTGGCTTTCTGGGTCAGGCCATCGTGCGTCGGCTGATCGAGCGCGGCGATTCGGTCAGTGTACTCAACCGATCGGCCTATCCGGCGCTTGAGGCTTTGGGCGTTACCTGCCACCGTGGTGATATTGCTGATCGGGCCGCGGTGTTCAGGGCGGCCCATGGCTGCGATGCGATCATGCATGTGGCGGCAAAGGCTGGGCCGGGTCTGTATGCGCCGGATTTCGAGTCCGCCAACGTCACCGGAACGGCCAATGTGCTCGCCGCCTGTGCCGAGCATGGCATCGACTGGCTTGTGTATACCTCCTCCCCCAGCGTGGTTCACGCGGGTGGGGACATTGAGAACGGCGACGAGTCACTGCCCAACCCGGAGCATTTCCAGTCTCCTTACCCTGAAACCAAGGCCCGTGCCGAGCGCCTGGTGCTGGCTGCCAACGGCCCGGAGCTTAAAACCTGCGCGTTGCGCCCACACCTGATCTGGGGCCCTGGCGATAACCAGCTTGTGCCGCGGCTGATCGAGAAGAACCGGGTGGGGAAGCTTCGTCTGCCGGCGCCGGAAAAGCGGATTGATACGGTCTATATCGATAACGCAGCCGACGCGCACATCCTGGCCCTGGATAACCTGACCGGCCCGGCAACGGCGGCGGGCAAGCCGTATTTCATCTCCAACGGCGAGCCCCTGCCCAACGGTGAAATCATCGCCCGACTCCTGAAAGCATGCGGAGAGGAGCCGCGGATCGGAAACGTGTCCCAAGGTGTCGCAATGGCTGTCGCAACCGTGGTTGAGAGCTGCTGGCGCCTGACCCGCCAACACTCCGATCCACCCCTGACCCGCTTCGTCGTCGAACACCTGGCCACGGCCCACTGGTTCAACCTCGAAGCCGCCCGCCGCGACCTGGGCTACAAACCAACCGTCAGCATAGAAGAAGGCCTAGAGCGATTGGCTGAGAGGATGAAAGGTAAAAGGTAAAAGGCCAGCAATCTTTTTCCCTTTCACCTTTCACCTTTGCGCCTTTCTACCGCACCATCACCTGATGGACCAGCAGTGTGATTCCCACTGCCGCGAAGGTCATGGTCGCCAGCCAGTGGAACAGGCGTTCGGGGAAGCGCTCTTTCAGCTTGTGACCCAGCCAGATCATGGGAAGGTTGACCAGGACGCTGCCAAGTGTTGCGCCCAGGCCGACTTTCCAGGCTGGATCCAGGGCGACCGACAACCCGACCGTGGCGAGCTGGCTCTTGTCGCCGAATTCGAGCATCAAAAAGATCAGCAGCGCGGTGGTAAAGGCGAATCGGCTGCTGATTGGCCCCGGAACTTCCTCTTCGCTGTGGCCTTTCGAGAACACCATCCACAGTGCCATCAGGCAAAAGCCGATGGCAATCACCCAGCCCATCAGCTTGTCCGGTAACAGGTGATCGAGCCAGGCGCCGCCAAAGGCGGCAGTGGCGTGCATGATGCCCATGGCTAGCGCCATGCCAGCGGCGATCGCTATGGGGCGGCGCAGGCGTCTGGCCAGGACCACCGCCACCAACTGGGTCTTGTCACCCAGCTCGGCGACGGCCACAACGGCCAGGGCAATGAAAATCGGTTCCACGGACTTAGTGTCGGCGCAAGCGGGTCAGCGCCCGCTCCAGGGCCGACCGCTTCAGAACGACGCGGTCATCTGCTGAAATGTCCTCGTAGCCGCCGTACTTGAGTTTGATCCAGGCATTGAGGTCGGTCTGGCGCATGAAATTGAACAAGCGGTGATTGAGGGGATGACGCCCCGGCTTGCTCAGGGTGGCCGCCCCCAGATCTACGATGACCGGGTTTCCAGACCGATCGACCAGCAGATTGTCCTTGCGCTTGAGATCGCCGTGCGCAACCCCCCGGGCGTGCATGGCCTGGATGATTTCCAGCAGGCGTTGGAAAAATTGCTCGTGGTCCGCCAAAGGGAACTCGCGAAACGGAGTTCCAGCAACATAGTCAAGTACCAGCCAGCGTTGCTGGAAAAACCCATGGCAAACTGGCAATCCGGGGACACCCTGGATGCGCTGGTAGGCACAATACTCGTGGCGCAAGCCTGCCCGCCGGGCATGCCAGATCAAGCCACGCCCCTTGGGCGCCTTGATGGCCAGATCATGCCCGTTAAGTTGAAAGCGTCGGACTTCGCCCTGGTTGCTGGCGCCGAGCAACTGTCCATGGCAAAAATCCAGCTCGGCGAGCAGATCCAGTGGGCGGTTAGTGTCAGGCGTCATGCAGGGGTTCGTCAGGGCAGCTTTGGTCGGTGTCGTTCGCCGTGTTGTTCAAAGTCCGGCAGCCATTTTCTGGCAAAATAGCACCTCATCAGCCTCGAAAACATACCACCGGGGCCCCACTATAGCGCAAGTCCGGTTTTTTTCATTGAGGGTTCTCAAAGTCATGCCCATTTACGATTACCGCTGCAACAGTTGCGGTCACGAGCTGGAGAAGATCCAGAAAATGTCCGATGCGCCGCTGACCGACTGCCCAGCCTGTGGCCAACGGGCACTGAAGAAGCTGGTTTCGGCCGCCGCATTCCGTCTCAAGGGTGGCGGCTGGTACGAAACCGACTTCAAGAAGGATGGCAAGCGCAACCTGGCCGGGGATAATGAATCAGGCAAGAATGAATCAGGAAAGAGCGAGTCAGGCAAAAGCGACTCAGCGTCCGGATCCGACTCGAAAACGGATGCCAAGACCGGGTCAAGCTCCGATTCAAAAGTCGAGACGAAATCCGCCTCGAAAGACAGCGGCGGCGATTCGAAGAAATCCGGTTCAGCGGACAAGGCCGCCTGATGCGTACTCATCTGTGCGGCGACATCGGCGAACATCTGAACGGGCAGACCGTCATCCTGTGCGGCTGGGTGGCGCGTTCGCGTGACCTGGGTGGTCTGGTCTTCATCGGCTTGCGTGACCACGCCGGAGTGATCCAGGTCGTTGTGGAGCCGGAAAATACCGGCGCTTTTTCTGTCGCCGAGAAACTGCGCAACGAATTCTGCATCCGCGTGACCGGCAAGGTTCGCTTGCGACCTGAAAGCCAGTGGAACCCGGACATGAAGACCGGCAAGGTGGAGCTGCTGGCCGACGAGGTCGAGATTCTCAACGCCAGTGCGCCGCTGCCGTTGTTGATGAATGACGATGATGGCGAGGAAGTCCGCCTGCGCTACCGCTACCTCGACTTGCGCCGCGATCGCATGCAGAACAACCTGCGCCTGCGCTCACGCCTGAATCGCGCCATCCGCAGCTACCTGGACGGACATGACTTCGTTGACATGGAAACTCCGATCCTGACCCGGGCCACGCCCGAAGGCGCGCGCGACTACCTGGTGCCCAGCCGGGTTCATGGCGGCAGTTTCTTTGCCCTCCCGCAGTCGCCGCAGATCTTCAAGCAGTTGCTGATGATGAGTGGCATGGATCGCTACTACCAGATTGCGCGTTGTTTTAGGGACGAGGACCTGCGCGCGGATCGTCAGCCCGAGTTCACCCAGCTTGACCTGGAGATGGCGTTCGTTGACGAGGCCGATGTGCAGTCGATCGCCGAAGGCATGCTGCGCTCGGTATTCCGTGAGGTGCTGGCGGTGGAGTTGCCGGGGCCGTTTCCGCGCATGAGCTGGGCCGAGGCGATGAGCCGCTTTGGATCCGACAAGCCCGACCTGCGCAACCCGCTGGAGTTGGTCACCATCTGCGATCAGGTGCGGGATGTCGAGTTCAAGGTCTTTTCCGAGCCGGCCAATGACCCGGGTTCGCGAGTGGCCGCATTGCGTGTGCCGGGTGGGGCGTCGCTCAGTCGCAAACAGATCGATGACTACGCAGCGTACGTGACCCGCTATGGCGCCCGTGGTCTGGCCTGGATGAAAGTGAACGACCGTAACGCGGGGCTGGAAGGAGTTCAGTCGCCGGTGGCCAAGTTCCTGACTGCCGAGTCGGTGGCTGGCATCCTGGAGGCGACCGGTGCCGAAACGGGCGACATCCTGTTCTTCGGCGCCGGGCCCAAGCCGACGGTCGCGGCTTTCCTCGGCGCGCTGCGCCTGAAGGTCGGGCGTGATCTCGACCTGGTTCAGGATGGCTGGCGGCCGTTGTGGGTCGTTGATTTCCCAATGTTTGAGTACGACAGCGAAGAGAAGCGCTACTACGCTTTGCACCATCCGTTTACCGCCCCCGCCGTGGCTGAAGCCGATGCCTTGGGCGCCGATCCGGTCACCGCCCTGTCACGGGGCTACGACATGGTGCTCAACGGTTCCGAAATCGGTGGCGGTTCTATTCGTATTCACAATCCTGAACTGCAACAGGCGGTGTTCGATTTGCTCGGTATTGACGAGGCCGAAGCCAAGAATCGCTTTGGCTTTCTGCTTGAGGCCCTGCGTTACGGTTGCCCGCCGCACGGCGGCATCGCCTTTGGTATCGACCGGGTCGCGGCTTTGATGGCCGGCGAGGATTCCATTCGCGAAGTCATCGCCTTCCCCAAGACCACCACCGCCGCCTGCCCGCTGACCGGCGCACCGGCCGCGGTCGACAAGGCCCAGCTTGAAGAGCTGAGCCTGTTGATTGCCGAAAAAGCAAAAAGTGATTGAAACAGGTCACCACGGAGTGTCCGAGCACGTCTCCGAACCCGTTGTCGCGCAGCAAACATCCAAGAACCTCTCGCGCAGAGACGCTGAGGCGCTGAAGTAAAAGCAGTCAAGTGCCTTTTTCCTCTGCGTCCCTGCGTCTCCGCGCGATTGGGTTTGAATTTGTTTGATGAGAGACACAGAGAACACAGAGGAAATAAAGCACAAAACCAATAATTTATTTATCTTTTTCTGTGACCTCCGTGCCTCTGAGGTGAGCTTTCCTTGTCCCTTGCTTTTATTCTTTTGGACTTCGCGGTTTCGTTTGAAAACTGATGGTTGATCAGCCAGACTGTGGGCTGGTGCAGTGCGAATAGAGTTTTGGTAGACGATGAGCCGTCGTGTTGTTCTGGTTCATGGGCTTTGGTACGGGCCGCTGAGTTTGCGGGTGCTTGATCGCAGGCTGACGGCGCTGGGCCTGGAGTGCCATCAGTTTCGCTACCGGACACTGACGCAGAAAGTTGCCAGTGCCGCCGCTTCACTGCACCGCTTCGCCGAGGAACTGCGCGGTGATCAACTGGACTTTGTTGGTCACAGTCTCGGCGGACTGGTCATTCTGCATATGCTGGACAATTACACGGATTTGCCCGCGGGCAGAGTTGTCCTGCTAGGTGCGCCAGTGCGGGGATCGGTTGTGGCCAGCAGGATGATTGAGTTGAAACCGACCCGGCCCCTGATCGGGGCAGCCGCAACCGCCTTTTCCCACGGCTATAACCGTGCCCCCGACAGCCATCAGACCGGCGTGATCGCCGGCACCAGCGGCATTGGTCTGGGCCGCCTGATCAAGCCGTTGTCCAAGCCGCATGATGGCACCATTCAAGCCACCGAAACCCGCCTTGAAAATTCCGAAACACTGGAATTACCGGTCTCGCACACTGGCCTGGTGATCAACCGCCAGGTTGCCGAAGCGGTGGCTGCCTTTCTAGAAACTGGCATGTTCAATGCACCCGGCCAAGCGCGATCCTGACAGGGTCGGGGTACACTAGTGCACTGATCAAACGACCAGTCTGACTATGTTCACCGATATCTCCGCCAACGCCATTTCTCTACATTCCCTAGACCAGATCGGGCTGGCCGCATGGCTGAAGGACGCACCGGCCGGGCAGCGTAGCTGGATCGCGGCCAGCGGCTTTGATGCGAGCCCGGCCTCACACCTTCTGGTGCCGGACCAGCAAGGTGGTATTGCTTGTGTGCTGGCAGGGCGAGGGGCGGAAGATCGTCTCTGGGCGCTGGCTCATCTACCGACGGTTCTGCCGGCCGGTGACTATCGACTGGATTCGGACTGGTCGGACGAGGCACTGGAGCGAGCCCTGGTCGGCTGGGGCCTGGGCTGCTATCGGTTCGATCGTTACAAGGCCGTGCCTGAAATCAAAGCCCGGCTGGTACTGCCGCAGGCCCAGGAGAGGGTGGTGAAAACCCTGGTTGAAGCATCGTGCCTGGTGCGAGACCTGGTCAATACCCCCGCCCTGGATCTTGGCCCCGCCGAGTTGACCGACGTCGCCTGCGCACTGGCGACTGAGCACGGCGCCAACTGCGACGTAATTGAAGGTCAGCGCCTGCAGGAGGAATTTCCGGCCATCCATGTCGTTGGCCAGGCCTCGACCCGTCCACCCTGCCTGGTACGCATGCAGTGGGGCGAGGCCGATGCGCCGACGCTTGCACTGGTCGGCAAGGGTGTCGTGTTCGACTCCGGTGGGCTCGATATCAAGCCGGGCTCCGGCATGGTTCTAATGAAAAAGGACATGGGGGGCGCGGCCCACGTATTGGGCCTGGCCAAGGTGATCATGTCGCTGGGGTTGAAGGTCAATCTGCGCGTCTATATTCCGGCGGTGGAGAATGCGATCGCCGGTAATGCCTATCGCCCTTCCGACATCATCCGGACACGCAAGGGCACCACGGTGGAGATTGGCAATACCGATGCCGAGGGTCGTGTGGTGTTATCCGACGCCCTGACCCTGGCCTGCGAAGAGGGGGCTGAGCGCATCATCGATTTTGCCACCCTGACTGGCGCGGCCCGGGTAGCACTGGGAGAGGATCTGCCGCCGATCTACGCCCGCGACACGGCTGCGGCGCGCACCATCCAGGATCTGTCATCTGGCCTCGAAGACCCGCTCTGGCACATGCCGCTGTTCGAAGGCTATCGCAGCCAGATTCAGCCGGCCATTGCCGACTTGTCGAACACGGGAACCAGCAAATTCGGCGGCAGCATCACCGCAGCCCTGTTCCTGGACCACTTTGTTGACCCCGGTGTGGACTGGTTCCACCTCGATGTCTACGCCTGGAACCTTGGCGACCGGCCCGGCCGCCCGGCCGGTGGTGAAGCCCAGGGGCTGCGCGCCATCTGGCGCTGGTTGCAGGATCAGTATGGTTGATCCGATCCCTGGCTGAAAAGGGCAGGCCCACGCAGACAAAGCTTTAGCCACGACAACGACACAAGGTCTTCTGCTAAGATTTCCGCCATGAGTAACCCCGACATTGTCATGAAGGCGCGCCTGGCCGATGCAGCCACATCGTCCGGAAGCCTGTGGTTTCTGTTTGCAGCGGCGTTCGTTGAGGGTGGCGCCGTCATGGCTGTCGAGATCACCGGTGCGAAGCTGGTCGGGCCCTTTTACGGCAGCTCGCTCTATGTATGGTCGGCCGTGTTGGCACTCACACTGGGTGGCCTGGCCACCGGCTATTTCCTGGGAGGCTGGTTGTCACGGCAGTTCCCGAACCGGCACGCTCTGTTCGCCGTCATCGGGCTTTCGGCTTTGCTGGTGGCGCCCATGCCGTGGCTGGCGCCCTGGGTCATGGAGGCGACCCTGGGTATGGATCTCCGGCTGGGAATCACTCTGTCGGCCCTGGTGTACCTGTTTCCGCCGCTGGTCTGCTTCGGGATGGTTTCGCCGCTGATCATTCGCCTGATCAGTCAGGATGAAAGCCGTATAGGGCATGCCGCCGGCACGGTTTATGCCGTCTCCACGCTGGGGGGGATCGTGGTCACCTTTGCGGTGGTGTTCTACGTGATTCCCGACATTGGCATGCGCGAATGTCTGCTGGCCGCGGCAGCAGCTCTGGCGCTCTTTCCCCTCCTGTATTTTTCGCGTCTGTTCAAAACTGTTACCGGTTGATGGCGGTCGTCCCCTATTCGAAGATTGGCACGCCTTTTTCGATAAAAGGTTGAGTGAAATGCTCGAAATAGGTTTGCCGCCAACGCGCGGCGGCTTCCAGGTTGAGTTTTTCCAGAATTGGCTGGTTATCGCGCAAAATCAGCGCGTCGGCCAGGGATATGTCGGCTGGATCCATAATCAGGCCGGGTAAGGGATAAAACCGTCCACCGACAACCAGGGGGTGTCTTGGCAGGCTGAAATCAAGCGGTTTCCAGCTCGCGACAAACAGGTTGTTGCCAGTGTGCTCATCATCTGAAGTCGGGATCACGGCGACGTGATCGACGGCTTCGAGCAAAGTGCGATAAATCGAACGTGCACCGCGACCGGTTGATCCCGAAAGATAACCCGAGTAATTGACGATAAAAAACCCGTCCGGGGTCAGTCGCTGCCGCAGATCGCGAAAGGTTTCCAGGGTCAGCAGGTGGGCCGGCGGGACCTCGGCCTGGAAGACGTCAAACACGATCAGGTCATACTGCCGATCAGTGGCGCGAAGAAAATGGCGGCCATCATCAATGAAAATATCGCCGGAATGCTCCAACCCGAAGTAGTCACGACCGACCTTGGCAATACGGGCGTCAAGTTCGACGCTGTCAACACGCATGCCGAGTTCCTGCAAAGCCAGTGCAATGGTGCCGCCACCTAGGCCAAGCAATAGCACGTTCGAACCTTCCGGCAGCAGGCTGGCGACCGACTGGATATACAGCATGTAGTCCCAGACCGGTTCACCGGTATCGCGGTTGATCCAGGTCTGGCCGGTTCGATTGACGAACAGAATTCGATCGGTTCGCCGGCCGGGTTGATCTGGCAGCGAGTAGGTGAAATCAATGACTTTGAGCTGGCCCAGCAAACCCTCGGACTGATACAGCACCTCGACGTCCGGGTGTTCATCCAGGTCATCGCCGGCCGTCAACACAAACACGGCCACCAGGGGCATGGCCAGGACGGCGAAGCGGCGTTGCGACAACAGCCTGGCCATCGGCAGCGCGGCCAGGAATAAGCCAGCGACCAGCGCTGTAATAGTCAGACCGTAGGACGGAATGAGGAAAAATCCGGCGCCAAAGGTGCCCAGGATACCGCCAATGGTGGAGACCCCATAAACATTGCCGGCCGCTCGCCCGGCATCCTCGATGCCCTCGGCCAGCAGGGAAATAATCATCGGTGAGGTCGCGCCCAGCAGCACCAGGGCAGGGCTCAACAACAGAGTTGTCAGCAGCAAAATGGCCGGAATGGTTCCCAATTCAACCAGAACCGGCAGCACAGGCCGGGCAATGCTGGGCATCAGGGTGATCAGCAAGGCGGCGGCAAGCATGAACCAGAGGACAGTGTTCAGGCGCGATCGACGCAGTGACAGCCAGCCGCCAAGGTAGTAGCCCGCCGTCAGGCTGGCCAGGGTGATGCCGACGATGGAGCCCCAGACATATAGAGAGCTGCCGTAAACGGGTGCGAGCATTTTGGCGGCGGACAGCTCGGCCATCATGACCGCCGCCCCTTCGGCAAAGACCAGGGCCATCAGAAGCCGTTTACGGGTGTGCATGGGTTTGGCCTGAAATCAATCTGCGGCTACCTTAAGTGGCGGCGTATTGAAAAGTCTACTGAAAGCGACTTTCTTTTCAGCTTTTCCCTGCCTGGGCCGGAAATTCTACGAAAGAATTACCAGAATGTGATACACGGCACATAAAAATCTAGGTGAGCTGGTCTATGATCGTAGCCAATGCTGGTTTTTATACCGCGTTTTTCAGTTTTTTTCGACTGTCATAAGCACCGAATCATCACATATTCATTATGGAGCATTTCATGAAAAGAATGACCTTGTGGGCCCTCATGGCCTTGTTTTCACTGGGCATTAGCCTGTCATCTGCGGCGAATGACCGTTTTCTTGATGTCATCGTAAAGCTCGACGTCGATACCTCCGGTATGCCGGGCGCGCACGGACGCGAAATGGCAGCCGAGGTGGCGGCCCAACATGGTGTCCAGGCCAAACATACCTTCGGTACCGTATTTTCCGGCTTTTCAGCCCGGGTGCCCGAAGCGGTATTCAACCGGTTGCAGAACGACCCAATGGTTGCCTACATTGATTTTGATGCACCGGTCTACATTGCCGGCGGCAATTGCCCCAGTTGCGGCGGCGGCGGTGGTGGCGGCGGCGGTCAGGTCGTGCCCTGGGGTGTCGAGCGCGTCGGTTCGCAAAGCAATTCCAACACCGGTTCAGGCGTTGCGGTTTTCGTTATCGACACCGGGGTTGATGTCAACCACCGCGATCTGAACGTGGTTGGTGGTTTCGCCGCTGTCAACTGCCGGGGCGGCGGTTGTGGTGCTCCCTGGCACGATGACCATGGCCACGGCACCCATGTCGCCGGCAGCTCGTCTGCTCTGGACAATAATGTCGACGTTGTCGGCGTGGCGCCCGGTTCCGAAGTCTATGCTGTCAAGGTTCTGTCAAGTAGCGGCAGTGGCTCACGTGCTGATGTGATTGCAGGCATTGACTATGTTGCTGCCACAACAGCTTCTCTCGGTCAGGCCACGGTGGCCAATATGAGCCTGGGTGGCAGTGGTTCCAAGACCGGCACCTGCACCAACAGCGGTTTCACCGGTTCCGACACCTATCACGAAGCGATCTGCAATGCCCGCAACGTGGGTGTGGTGTTTGTCGTGGCGGCTGGCAACTCAGGCGCCAACGCAGCTGGCGCGGTGCCGGCAGCGTACGACGATACGGTTATTACCGTCAGCGCAACCAATGCCAATGATAACTGGCCGAGCTGGTCGAACTGGGGCAATCAGTCTGCCAGCTGGACCAGCAACAATTCTGCGCCGGTCGGCCTTGCCGCTCCGGGTGTCTCCATCCTCTCGACACGGACAGGCGGTGGCACCACCACCATGTCAGGCACCTCAATGGCTTCACCGCACGTGGCCGGTGGCGCCGCATTGGTGCTGGGCTCCAGCAACCAGCCGGCCGACGGTCGGGCATTTGTGAATGTCCGTTCTGCCCTGCTGAATGCGGCTGAAAGCACCAACAATTTCAGCAACACCTCAGGTAACCCGCACGATGAGGATTTCCTCGACGCCAGCGGACTTTAAGCTCGAACGAGGTTTCGGCGGGCTACCTGCCGAATAGAAACAGAAAATGGCCCGGTTGCGACCGGGTCATTTTTTTAGCGCCTTTAGCTTACCGGTAGTAAGATTCGGCGGACGGCCTTGAAGCGGGTGTTAAACAGGCTCAAAGCCTCTTTGCGCATGTGCCCGGCGTGATTGTTGAAATAATCTTCCAGCGCACTCCGGCTGCTGAGGCGGTAGCGGACGCTCCAGGCCGGCGCCAACTCACCTGATTTCTCTTCCCGGCAGATCTCTGCGCCCAGAAAGCCGGGCAAAGCTGCCATTTCGTCGACATGGCCCTTCAACCAGATGGCAAAGTCGGCGGCGATCGCCGGGTCTGCCTCCAGGTTGACCTCGTAAATGACGCTCATGAACTCCTCGCTCCGGGTTTGATGGTTTGCCCGACCGCCGGAGGCCGATGTCCGGTGCGTCGCTTGCAAGCCTGATCCACACGGCGGACAATGCCGCTGCCTTGTTCAGTTGTTGACCTGTCTATGCCAGCCTCTAGCCCGCACAAGTCTGATCTGCGTTGGGAGATCATGCGCACGCTGGTCCTGGCCGGGCCGCTGATCGTCGGTCAGTTGACCAATTTTGGCATGAATTTCGTCGACACGGTGATGGCGGGCCGGATCGGCACGGTGGATCTTGGCGCGATTGCCGTGGGCTCCTCGATCTGGGCGGCGGGCTTTTTGTTCGTGCTCGGCGTGTTGCTGGCCGTATCGGCTACGGTCGCTCAGCTCGATGGCGGCGGACGCAAGCGCCAGGCCGGCGAATTTACCCGCCAAGCGCTATGGCTGGCGCTGGGTCTGTCTGTCGGCTTGTTCATTGTCGTCCGTGGAACCGGTTGGGTGATGGACGCCCTTGAAGTGGATGAGCAGGTGGCTGATCTGGCGATGGCCTATCTTCGCGCTATCAGCTGGGGCGCGCCCGCGCTTTGCGCGATGATGGTGTTGCGCTTTTTTTCCGAAGGCACCGGCTATACCCGGCCGACCATGTACGTGGGCGTATTGGGAATCGTCTGCAATATCCCGCTCAACTACGTGTTGATGTTCGGCAAGTTGGGTGTTCCGGCCATGGGCGCGGTGGGCGCCGGCTGGGCAACGGCGATCGTATTCTGGTTTCAGCTGGTTGTGCTGGCCGGCTGGATCGCGCTGCGGCCGCGCTATGCCCCCTATGCGCTTTACGAGCGTCTGAGTTGGCCCAACTGGCGTGAAATCAGTGCCTTGATGAAACTCGGCTTGCCGATCGGCATCATGGTGTTTCTGGAAGGCGGGCTGTTTGTCGGCACCGCCTTGCTGATCGGTACGCTCGGCGCGGTCCCGGTCGCTGCCCATCAGGTGGCCATGAACTACGCTGGTTTGATGTTCATGGTGCCGTTGGGCCTGGCAGGCGCGATCACGGTGCGGGTCGGCAATGCCATCGGTCGCGGTGATCCTGATGGCGCGCGTCGCGCGGGCCTGGTTGGCATGTCGATCGCCGTCACTTTTGGCGTGTTCTCGGCGGCGTTCATGCTGTCATTTCCCGACCTCATCGTGGCGATGTACACCAGCGAGCCCGATGTTGCGAGGTTGGCCGTCAGCCTGCTGTTCCTGGCTGCCGTTTTCCAGCTTGCCGATTGTATTCAGGCCTCTGCGGCAGGCGCGTTGCGCGGGCTGAAGGATACCCGCATTCCCATGCTCTACAGTGTGGTCGCCTACTGGCTCGTGGGCCTGACCTGCGGCTGGTACCTGACCTTCCGCCTCGATTGGGGGCCGGCCGGGATGTGGGTGGGAGTGATCGTTGGGCTCAGTCTAGCCGCCTTCCTGCTCGGCGGACGTTTCCTCCACATTTCGCGTGTTCGCAGCCAGGATCCAAAGCGTTTTGGTCCAAGTCCATGACCTCCGGCACATTGCCCGCTCCACCCTGGCGAACTAGAATGGCGGTTCTCTTTTCAAACTGTGACTCTCATGGCTAATTCTGATCGATCAATACTTGTTCGCCTCTGGCTGGGCTTCTGGCGCGGACTGACCGCTTTCAGGATTGCCGTGTTCAATATTCTTTTCCTGGTCGTGCTGGCATTGGTCATCGGCCTGATTTTCGCCGGTGATGACCGGCTGGTTCTTGACGATGACACCACAATGGTGCTGGCCCCACGCGGCCTGATCGTGGAGGAATTCAGTGGCACGCCTATGGAGCGTTTTGTCAACGAGGCGCTGGGCCAGGACATGCCGGAGACCCGTCTTCGCGACCTGCTCGCCAGCCTGGACCAGGCCGCCGAGGATGACCGGATCACTCAGGTTCTGATTCATACCGATGAGCTTTGGGGTGTGGGCGCCGGAACCATGCGTGAACTGACTGAGGGCTTTGGGCGCTTCCGCGAGTCCGGGAAGTCGCTGATCGCCTACGGCGGATACATGGGCCAGGGCCAGTATTTCCTGGCGTCGCAGGCCGATGAGATCTGGCTGGATAACGAAGGCATCATCCTGCTTGAAGGCTATGGCCGGTTCCGCAACTACTACCGTGAAGGCCTGGACAAGTTGGGTGTGGAAATCAACCTGTTCAAGACCGGTGACTACAAGTCGGCGATGGAACCCTGGGAGCGCAACGACATGTCCGATGCCGATCGCGAATCCAGCGAATACTGGTTGAGCGCGCTCTGGCAGGAATATCTGGCGACCGTGGCGATGAATCGCGGCATGCCGGTAGAGCGACTGGTCGAGCTGACCAGCGATTTTGAATCACACTTTGAACAGGCCGGTGGCAGTTTTGCCGCGATGGCTTTGGAACTGGGGCTGGTCGACCGTCTGGTCAGTCGCCCGGAAGTCCGGGCCGAATTGGCCCAGCACGGCGCGCCGGACGACAATGGTGGCTACCGGCATGTCAGTTTCCGCGATTATGTCAGGCCGGCGCCGCGCCTGACGGTGCGAAACCAGGTGGGCGTTATCGTTGCCCAGGGTCTGATTACCGAAGGCAACCAGCCGCCCGGCACCATCGGATCTGAGTCAACATCGCGCCTGATCCGCCAGGCAGTCCACGATGACAATATCAAGGCGGTTGTGTTTCGAGTCAACTCCGGCGGCGGCAGTGCCTTCGCCTCGGAAATCATTCGTCGTGAACTGCTGGCACTGCGCGAAGCCGGCAAGCCGGTCGTGATCAGCATGGGTGATGTAGCTGCCTCCGGAGGTTACTGGGTGGCGATGGGCGCCGATGAGATCTGGGCCTATCCAACCACCATTACCGGCTCCATCGGCGTTATCGGCTTTTTCCCGACCTTCGAGGAGACCCTCGGCAGAATCGGTATTCACACCGATGGCGTCGGGACCACGCCGCTGGCCGGATCCCTGCGGCCGGATCGTGCCCTGGGCGACGAGGCCCGCTCGCTGCTGACCACGTATACCAATGCGACCTACCGTGACTTTTTGTCACTGGTGGCCGAAAGCCGAAACATGCATGTCGACGCCGTGCACGAAGTTGCCCAGGGGCGGGTCTGGAGTGGTCAGCAGGCGCTGGAGCGCGGTCTGGTTGATCAACTTGGCAACCTGACCGACGCCATTGATTCGGCCGCCCGGATTGCCGGGTTGGGTGACGACTACGCGATCAGATACGTTGAGCCGGAACTGGCCCCCTGGCAGCAGTTCCTGACCCAGATGGGCGCAAAAGCCATCGTTCAGGCCGGTTACCAGCCCGTTTCTTCATCCTTGCTCAACATTGTTCCGCGTGAGTTGCGTCAGAACCTGGTCAATGATCTGCGTATCGTGGCTGAAAGTACCCGCGCCGGTCGACCCGGTGTGATGGCTCATTGCCTGTGCGAGGCGACACGGTAAGCCCATTGGGGCACGGTTCTCCCGTGCCCTTATTGTTCGACCGTCGCCGGCTCGATAAAGCCGTGGATCCGGGCAATGGTTTCCAGTTCGGGGATGTCGCGTTCGAGTACGCGCAGGCGCATGCGCTCGGTCGGGTCCAGGTC
>JBGTLI010000335.1:0-10863 GCA_041744195.1 Wenzhouxiangella sp.
TGCCGCCGATGTGTTTGGCGACACCGTACAAGGCCGTACGATGATGGAGCCAGGCATGGGCAAAACGGCGATGGAGGGTAACGTACGGCTCGCCGGCGGCCAGGGCGCGCTCGTCGAAGCGGTCCACCAGCACCCGGCGCACCGCGCTGGTGCGCTCCAGCGCCTTAAACATATTGGCTCCTTCAACCCATTGAGTCGCATCCGGGTAGCTTCCGGAAATCATGGCATGGCCACCTGTGATGAACTCGAGATCACGTGCTTTGAGCTCGATAAGGATGGCAGCCAGCCCCTCGCTTTCTGCCTGCGCGTCCGGGTACCAGGTATAGGCATAGCGAATCGCAAGCTTGTCCGCCTCGCCGATTCCAGTGGCATAAGCTGCAGACAGATCGACATGACCGTCGGTCGTCAGCGTGACCAGGGGCACCGGGTAATCCATGACAGAGGCCCGGTCGCGGGTGGCGGCGAGGAAGTTGTGGGCCAGGCCCAGCGAGTGGCCGATCTCGTGGGCGGCGTGCTGTCGGCGACGCGCCATTGCCATCTCTTCCGAGTCAAGCGCGAGCCCTTCCGGGCCGGCGGCGGGGACAAAGCCCATCCACAGGTCGTGGTTGACCAGCGAGCGAAAGGAATCCATCCGCACCAGCGCACTGATGATCTCGCCTGTCCGCGGGTCGCGGTAATGCGGTCCAACCGAGGGACCACGCTCGCTTCGATGAACCCACATCAGCATGCTGTAGCGGATATCCATCGGATCGGCATCGGCGGGCAGATCGCGAATCTGAAAGGCATTGCTGAAACCGGCGGCTTCAAAGGCTTCGGCCCACCACATGCCGCCATCGCGGAATGCTGATCGATACGGCTCGGGAATCGCCGGGTCAAGGTAGAAAACGATGGGTTCGACGGGCTCAACCAGGTCGCCGGCGAGATAGGCCTCGGGGTCTGAGGGAACCAGGCGCCAGCGCCAGATCCAGCGCCGCTGGTAGTCTCGGTCGTGCGGCTGGTTGAAGTCGAAAATGACATGGGGAAAGACCCCGGCGTGCGGGTGAAAGTCTCGCGGCCGGTAATCATCGTCGGGCAGGGCCGTGAAGCTGTGCTGCTGCTCGAAGGTGATTGAACGACCGTCGGGCGCATGGCGGCTGATTGCGGTGCCAGGCTGTTCAACGGCAAAGGTCAGGGCGACCCTGATTTCCGTGTTGTGCGGGAATGCGTCAACGCGGTCGGCCAGGACGTAGCTGCGTTCGTGATCCAGGCTCGGGTTGCCTTGACCGGCGCGTTGGAGTTGCGCGCCAATGCCATGGACGTCACTCAAAAAGAATTCGGTCGCATCCACAATCAACGCGCCATCTCGCTCTTTCTGGATGGGCAACGATGCGAGCACCGAGCGCGGAAAGGATTCGCGTACCGAGCGAATCAGCGCGTCGCTGCCGGAACGTGCCTGGAAGGCCGGGTTCTCCTGTATCAGGAGCACGCGCGGGCCATGGCGCTCGAACACGACCAGGGCGCTTTGGCCGGTGTCGGCACGATCAAGCAGAGGCGATGTCGCGCCCAGACCGATTGCCAGGGAGGTGGTGTAGATCAGCGATCGTCCCATAGCCGGAATTTCAAGCAGCACCGTGCCCTCGGCGGGGTCGAAGTGCACCGGCAGCAACGGCTTTTCGGCAACAAGGGGCGGGGAGGTAAGGAACAGAAGAACCAGGAACAGCAGGGATGCGCAACGCGGCATGGGTTGACCCGAATGACCAGAACAGCGCCAGAGGATAGCAAAAGCCGACGCCTGTCGCGGCGCCGGCTGTGGTACGCCCTTTTATCCGGCTCACTTAGATAAAGGTGAGCTTGCCCTGAAACAGCGGTCCGATCAGAGGGATTGGCTCCTGCTTTTCGTTGATCGCGTTCAATAGGCCCAGGACCCAGAGCACGATAATGCCGATGTTGACCACCAGCAGTAGCAGACTGAAAATGCCGGCGATGGCAACCAGTATATTGCCGATGATTGCCACAGCGACGGCGACAATGATCAGCCCCAGGCTTTGCTCCAGGTGAAAGGCGGCTTGCTGAGACCGGTCCTCTTTACCCTTGAACAGGACAAAAGCGATGATCCAGCCGATAATGGTAATATAGGCAACGATGCCGATTGCTTTGTTGGACATGGTCTGTTTCTCCCGTCTTCTTGCTTGATTATGATTATGGACATGCTGAACCGAACTGGTGTCGGAACGGCAGACTCGTCTGCTTTTTAAGCTGGCGACGAGGGATTATGGCACTGAACTCATGGCAAATCGACTGGCCACCTCGTGGCCCCCTAATGATTGCCCGGCGGTGGTGGTCGGATCCGTCTTCGGCGTTCTGTCGAATACGGCAGGTGCTTGCGGGGCGGTGCCGGAATTCTTTCCAGTCGTTCACATTCGTCCTTGACCACCTGGTAGCATTCGCAGGCGTATTCTTCAAGCAAGTCCCTGTCGAGGATAGTGATTCGCCCACGCTTGTAGCTGATCAGCCCCGCCAGTTGCAAGCGCCCGGCCGCTTCACTGATGCCTTCCCGACGCACCCCCAGGGTACTGGCAATTTGTTCCTGGGTCATGTGCAGTTCATTGCCTGGCAGACGATCCATGGTCAGCAACAGCCGCCGGCAAAGTTGCTGTTGCACAGCATGGTGGCGATTGCAGATGGCTGTTTGCGAGGTCTGGGCCAACAGGGCCTGGGTATATTTCAACAGGAGATCGCGCATGGATGCAGAGCGATTGAACTCGTCCATCAGTACCTCGGCCGGAAGCCGGTAGGCGTAGCCTTCGTTCTGAACCGTGGCTTCGATCGTCATCGTATAGCCGCCGGCAAAAATCGCTACGCCGAGCATCCCCTCGTTGCCGATGACGGCGCTTTCGCCGGTGGCCCCGTCTTCGAGCATGTGCAACAACGAGATGATGCCCGAGACTGGAAAGAACGCATGGGTCAGTTTGCTCCCCGGCGGGCAAATGATCTCGCCCCGGGTCATGGTCGTCAGTTCCAGCTTGGACGCCAGCCTCTGGTAGACGTCGGAATCCAGGGAGCTGAGAAGCCGGTTGTTCTGCGCATTGACTTGCGATGATGCCTGAGATTCTGCATGCATGAAAAGATCTGTCCATCGATTGCGGTCTTTGCGTCGGCTTGAAGATCCTTCGCGCAGGTCAATGCCGGCAAGGTCTTCCGCTGATTCTGTGCAACGGGTCAATTTTGGATTGACTTGAAATGGAGCTTGTACTCTATGGAGCAGCTTGGGATTGGTATGTGCGTTTACTCACATAATTCGGTCAAATCGACCGGTTTAACGGCTATTTCAGATGGTCTTCATGGCGGCTGAATTTGCCCGGGACAGCCTCAAGCTCAAATGCCGAAATAGCCCCGATGACGGTGACGCCACTCGCCGCCTGCTCCGACATCCAGCCGTCTGGCCAATGGCTGAAGGATGTGCCTAATAAGCTTCCGAGTTGCTGTTGCGAACCAGGTTGATCAGGCTGCAGGCGCAGATCATGTCGATCTGGCGTTTCGATAAGTCATGGGCCAGGTTGTGGCGAATTCCCTGGCTCTTGTTATAGATAGTGACCGCCTGGGCTGATCGGAGCGCTTCCACGGTGCTGTTAATGGCCAGCTCGTCATCCTGAACGACCGCGAATTCGTTGGTCGGGTCCCGAACGAAGATGGCCGGCAATGCCGGCCATCCTCTTCGTAGCTCTGATCTTATATCTTGCAGAATAACTATCTGTTCTCGGCAACCGGTTGGGCGACAGATGGCGGTTGGCTCGCGGGTCGGTAGACTGCATAGGCCGACAGGCCGGCTGCAAGCAATAACAGGACCACGCCCCATGACGGGATCAGGTAGACAGCGACAAGACCGAAGATAAAGGCGGCGATGCCAAAAGAGAGCATGTCCTGCCGGGCACGGCCGTAAATGTGTTTCGATTGCGTCAACCGGACCAACAGGTGGTCGAGGCTCAACTTTCCACCGCCCATGAAGACCAGCGGAATGATCATGGCGAGAAACAGAAACGGTATTCGGAAGTTGCCGCGGAATTCGCCATCCTCCATCACCCGGGACACGGAGTAACCTTGCCAAAGCTGGCCCAGACTATCCCAGCTGGCAGGCCAGTGCACCGCGGCGATCGCGACAACGGTGATGATCAACAGGGTGAAAGCGAAAAAGCGAGTGAACAGGCCCAGCACCAGCGCGATTGCCGCCAGCATCTCACCCCAGGTGACCATGAACCAGTTCATGTTGGCCGATAACAGGCCGAAGGGAAAGATAAAGTCCTGGTTGGCGAACCAGCCGGGAGCATCAGTTCCGGCTCGAAACTTGCCGACGCCAGCAGTCCAGAATTCGTAGGCAAGCAACAGCCGCAAGCCCAGGGGGGCTAGCCATTCGCCAGCGCCTCGAAGGCGTTCGCTCAGTGTGTTGTAAAAGTCTGTAAACATGATGTGCTCCCGGTAGTCAAGTCTGTGTTGTAACGGTATAGTTCAAAGATTCGCCGCCTGGCTGTCGTCTGTAGTGACATGGCCAACCAGCACCTGGTTTGTATAGAGTTTGTCCAAAAGCTTCAGCCCTGCCTGCATCATCTCAGGGCTGCAGCCATCAGGGTGACCTGCGGCCAGCCTCCTTACATGCAATTGACCCGGCAATTCGGGTTGTTCTTTCAATGAAACGAGCAATGACAACGTCAGTTCATTGATTTGCATGAATGCGACTTTGTCGCGGCGGTTCCGGAATGCCAGCAGAATGATTGGTGCGCGATCCTGTTCAGTCGGGACAAAGGCTGGTGATATCCGGTGAACAGGCCAATGAAAGCGGCCAACCTGGAGTGTCGGGTTCAGGATTGGCTGGCTGGTCGACCATTCCGGCTCGCGATCTGTTGCGGGATGAAGCTCCGAATCACTAAGCCTGGCACGGGTTTCTGCATACTCCCACTGTGCCAGTTCGGGCAGCCATGGTCGGGCTTCGACGAACCTGGAGATCGTGGCGATAGAGTTGTCGGCAAGGAAAAGCACCAGCTCTTCGCCAATCTCTGGAAAAAATGGTGTGCTGGAACGATGATTGGTCATGAACGAGCGGATCATCCCGTTCCATTCGGCATCCGGCAAAATTCGCCGCATGACCGGAAAGTTGCGTGCAAAAAGATTGCTTAGATTGCCGAAGAACAGGCGTCTATAGATCGCCATTCGTCGGTCTTCGATACCTGCTGGAGCAGGATTCTGCTCCGGACTGCGAAGGTGATCAGCGAATTGCTGCTGTAGCCGACGCAGTTTTTCGGGCGGCGGGTTGACGATCACTCGGGGATTCATAGCATTTCACGATCCGGTTGATGGTATCCACTTCTGCCAGCAGTTCGGATAGTGGCGGGAAGTTGAAATCTCGTTCAAGAAGTGTTGGGCGTGGCCCAATGTTCTGGTAAGTCTTATGAAGCAGGTCCCAAACCGGGTCAACCACCGCAGCCCCATGCGTGTCGACGATCAAATCATCGGCTTCGTGATGGTGGCCGGCAATGTGACAGTAGGCGATACGATCTGCCGGCAGGCCTTGCAGAAACGCAATGGGTTCATACTGATGATTCACGCTGTTGACATAGACGTTGTTGACGTCAAGCAATAGCAGACAATCTGCTTTTTCGAGTACTGAATTGATGAATTCAAGCTCGGTCATTTCCGCACCAACCGAAGCATAGTAGGAAATGTTTTCCACCGCGATCTTGCGGCCTAGCGCATCCTGAACCTGAGCGATTCGATCAGCGACCCAATCCACAGTTTCAGGCAGGAAGGGCAGGGGCATCAGATCATACAGATGGCCGTGCTCGGAGCAATAACTCAGATGCTCGGAGTAGCCCTTAATGCCATGGGTATCAAGAAACTCCCTCAAACGCCGAAGAAAAACAGTGTCCAGCGGTTCCGGTGCGCCCAATGACAGTGAAAGTCCGTGGCACAGGAATGGCAGTCTCTCGGTAAAAGACCGGAATTGGCGGCCCAGCCGGCCACCAACACCGATCCAGTTCTCCGGAGCGACTTCCATGAAGCCGACACCGGACAGTGCGTGCTCCTGAAGCGGGCCCAAAAGGGCCCGCCTCAGGCCGAGACCGCCACCTTCAACCTGAAAGTGTTGCTGTCTCATCAAAGTCGGCGAGATCAGGCTGCGCCGCAGGTGCCTTCGCCGCAAGCACCTTCTTCGTCCTTGTCATCTTCGCCGCAGCTTCCTTCACCACAGCTTCCTTCGCCGCAGCTGCCTTCGCCGAAATTCGGCTGATCAGCCATGAAGCCGTTCGGCAGCATTTCAGCTTCGAACAGATCCGCGCCGGCCTGATCGCCAGCTACGGAACCCAGTGAGAAAGAAAGTGCCGAGATGGCGCCAATGGTAGTAATCAAAAGCTTCTTGTCGGTCATGATCGTATCTCCATAATGGTTATAAGTGGTCGTCCACTCCAAAAAACGCTTCGAGCGTCATCAAAGCCGGGTGAAGTCACACCCGCTTACCCAACCAAGACCGGTGGCGTGCTGCGTTTCTTGCACATTTTTTTTTGAAATGGTCTCGGCTTCAGTGGGTAAGACATTTTTACGCTAAAAAACAACAAGGTTGCGTAATGTTTTCGGATGGAGCGCCCGGAGAGTAGTATATCCGGCGGCCGTAGAAAATTTTCCTCGGGTGCAACGCTTCACTCCGAATGGGGCATAATTTGCTAGACCGATTTGGCGCACAGCGCCCGTTCTTGCGAAAAAATCAACAAGGAGCCTTACCAATGCCTATAGCCAAGAAACTAAGCCTGGCCCTGTTTTTCCTTCGGATCAGCGTCTTTATCGTCATGGCGATGTGGTCGCTTGACAAGTTGTTGAGCCCTGGTCACGCGGCAGCGGTTTTCGAAAACTTCTATTTCATTGCCAATATCGGGACCGGGTTGTTGCTGGCTATCGGTCTGGTCCAGCTCGCGATCGAGATTGCGTTCTTGCTCGGGCTGTGGAAATTCTGGACCTATGGTTTCGTCATGATCACCCATGCGATCTCGACGCTTTCGTCATGGCAGCAATACCTCGACCCGTTCAATAACCTGCTGTTTTTGGCTGCAATACCAATGTTGGCTGGATGTGTCACATTGTTCATGTTGCGTGATGAGGATCGGATGCTGAATCTGGGGCGTTCAGCTCGTCGGCAAGATTGACGCCCAGTCCAAGTACCGTTCGGTTGGCATAGGCAAAATAGGCGGTGATCTGATTGATTTCCAGTATGCAGCCATCATCCCAGCCGGCCAAACGCAGGCTGTCGACATCGGCCTGGGCGATTTCGGCCGGCGTAATGGTCAATTTTCTGGCGTAATCGAGGGCGAGGGCTTGTCGGGGGTCGAAAGCCGAGCGAAAATTTCCGCTGCGCAGTGCCTCGAGCCAGCTTTCACACCGGGTCTCGTCAGCCAGCGCCTGGGCCAGCCCGTGGGCGTGATGGCTGACACAATAGCTGCAGCCATTGAGCTGGCTGACCAGGATGCCAATGGCCTCGGCGAAGGCGCGTCCGAGGGTGTTGGCGCGGTCATGCAGCACCGAGCGATAGATGGCCATGTGCCCATCCAGGGTATGCGGCCGCTCGCTGTGGGCCAGAATGATCTGATCAAGCCGGGCCGGGGGCGCGCCCAGCTTTCGATAGCTGGCGGCCAGCCGGCCTTCGGCGTGTTCGGGTAATGTTGTCTTGATCCAAACCACTGCAATATTTCCTTTTGTGTTGAAAGCAAAAAAGAACCTTGCCTGCACAATCATTCGAAAGCGAAACTTTAACCCAACGATGGATACAGTGCCGGGCCAGAATAGCGCCACGCGCAATGGCTTCCACTCCAGGCCTGCTGCAATGAAGGCGGACCCGATCCGGTCCTTAGTCCACAAGACCATACATTCGGGATTACTTTGCCATGTTCGCAAATCACTGCATTTCGGTCAGTTTGCTTGCCGCCGGGTTGATGCTGGGCAGTTTAGCCGCTGCAGAGTCGATTCCCACCGGGGAGCCGGCCATGGTGCACGAAGAACTGGACAGGTACTTCGATGCCAGTCTGGCCGGCGGCCCGCCCAAGGATGGCATTCCCTCCATTGATCAGCCACGCTTTGAACGCGCCGACCAGGCGGATCGCTGGCTTGGTGATGATGATCAGGTCATCGGGGTTTATCGTAACGGCATTGCTCGCGCCTACCCCCAGAGCATCCTGGTCTGGCATGAAATCGTCAACGACGAATTCGATGGAGAATCCATTGCCGTTACCTACTGCCCGTTGACAGGTACTGCGCTGGGGTTTGAGCTGGGTGACGACGAGCTCGGTGTCTCGGGTCGTCTGGTCAACAGTAACCTGATCATGTACAACCGCCAGTCCGACACCTACTGGCCGCAGATCCTGGCGGCCGGAGTCAAAGGGCCGCAAAAGGGCCAGGGACTGCGGGAGATTCGGGTTGTCTGGACCGACTGGGCTGCATGGCGCGAACGTCATCCCGAAACCGAAGTGTTGAGCCGCCGCACGGGGTATGCGCGCAATTACCGTCGTGATCCCTATGGCGGGTACGGGCCGAAAAGTGGTTATTACGCCGGTGGCGGAACGCTGTTTCCGGTCTTTGAGCGTAGGGACCGGTTCGGCGACAAGCACGAGATTTTCGGATTCCGCACCGCCGACCTGGCAGTCGCTATTGATCCGGCCGTGCTGGCCGAGGCCGGCAGCTTGCGTTTCGAGGGCGACAACGTCGACTTCCTCATCATCCATGACCCGGTTTTAACCACTGGCTGGGTATTTCAAGGTCCATCCGGGAGCTTGCCTGACAACGCAGCTCTGGAAGATCTGACCTTCAGCGCCGCCGGCCCGCGCAGCGATGCCCTGGCGGATCTGGTGGAAGTCAATGGCTTCGAGGCCATGTGGTTTGCCTGGTATGCCTTTTACCCGAATACGGTCGTCATTGATTGATGGTCGGGATTGATCGCCATCTGGTGCGCCGGGCGCTGCCCTTGGTGGTAGGGCTGGCTTATGGCCTATTTTATCTCTATGCCATCGGTGACTTCACCTTGTATGGCCCACCAGCCTGGGGTGCGTTCCTGACCGATCCGAGCCTGGACAGGATTTTCAGTGCGCGTTCGACCCTGATGTTCGAGGCGATTGCCGTGATTGAGTTGGGTTGGCTGGTTTGGCTGGTCAGTCCGCTCAATGTGCTGATAACCGGTTTGCTTGCCGGTCTGCTGGCGGCCAATATTCATGGTGTCCTGTATCTTCGAGCCCAGCCGGCGGCTTGCCGGGTTCGAAGCGGCAACAGCCTTGCTGGCGCCTTCCCGGCGCTGTTTGCCGGTGGTGCCTGTTGCGCGCCCAGTCTTATCCTGTTGCTTGGCATCCCCGGGCTGGGTGCAGTGTCGGCGTTCTTTGGCTGGCTGGTTCCAATTTCGATTGTCGCGCTGGGCTTAAGTCGGATCTGGCAGAATCACCACGGTGCTCCCCCAATGTTCACCCTATTGCCACAACGAAAACAGGCGAAGAATAAAATCAATGAACTTGAACAAAATCTGTAGCAGACAATTCCTGCAACCCTGGGGGTTGCTCCGGCCCCGCAAGGACTTGACAGCAATGCCGACTATCGAGTTTGAGGTCATGAGATTGGTTGGACTTGCATGCCTGGCTCCCCTGGTTCTGGCAGCATGTGCCGGTTCGGGCGGTGGCCCACCCCCTGCGCCGGTTGAAGGCGAGCATGCGCTGCTGGTTGAGATACGGGGTCTGGATTGCTGTGAAGGCGCGCTGCGAGTTGCTCTCTTCAATGCAGATGCGCATTGGTTGAAAGAAGGCCATATGGTTCGTGGGCAGGTCGCCCCGGTCCTGGCGGCCGACCAGATAGTCGAATTCACCGGTTTGCCGTCGGGCGATTATGCCGTTGCTGTTTTCCAGGATGTGAATACCAATATGCGGCTGGACCGGTTTCTCGGACTGATTCCGCGTGAGCCCTATGGCTTTTCCAACAACCCTGGTGGCATCGGTCGACCGTCTTTCAGGGACGCTGCGACACATGTCGAGGGGCAGACCGAAATCGTCATTGAAATGCGGGCGCCGCCTTTTTAGCAAGCCGGGCGCCTCCCGCCATCATTAACTCGTTGGATGGTACTGGCGCCGAAGGGCGGGTGATGACTGACAAACTTTCATGGCGTAAGAGCTGATGCAGGATTTTGACCCGGCATTCACCATCATGCTTGCCGCGACGTGCGTTTTCCTGGCGCTGGTCTCCGTGGTCAGGCACTACGCCCCGAAAAGCCCCTTGCCTGCCGAGTCGTGGTTGTTGCTGGCCGGTATCGGTTACGGCCTGCTGTCGCCGATGTCGGCTCTCCTGCCAGCCGCCGAGCCGACGCCGGACATCATTCTGGGACTGATCTTGCCGGTTCTTATCTTTTCGGCCGGACGAAACCTGGACGTCGGGTTGCTGCTACGTGGAGCGGCCCCGATCAGCGTAATGGTCCTGCTCGGTATTCCCCTCACCACGATCGTAATAGGGCTGCCCGTTGCCTGGTTGCTGGATATGCCCTATGTCCATGGTCTGCTGGTCGGCGCCGCGGTAGCGGCCACGGACAAGACATCGGTCGAACGGGTCCTGGCGCGTTTTTCCATTCCTCATCGACTGACTGGGTTGTTGCACGGCGAGTCGATATTCAACGACTCATTCACCATTGTTATTTTCACTTCTCTGGCCAGCGTGGTTGTGGCCCAGGAGGTCTTCTCCCCGTTGCAGGTCGGTGTCGCGTCCATGAGAAGCATATTGCTGGCTGTGCCGGTCGGTCTGCTGCTCGGCTGGCTGGCCGGCCGGCTTGTCCGGCACTGGGGCGAGCAGAACCGTATGCCCGGCCTTACTCTGACCCTGGCGTTGGCT
>JBGTLI010000336.1:0-4292 GCA_041744195.1 Wenzhouxiangella sp.
AGCAGGCGTTGCACGGCCAGTTCCTGGTAGGCGCGGATACGTTCGACGGCGCCGGCGTGCTCAAGCCTTCTGAGCATGTCCATATCCAGCGCCCAGTCGGGCGTGCTCAGCACGTGCTCGTCGATGAAGGCCATGGCACGGTGCTGGTAGTCGGGTTCGATGGGCGTGTAGACCGGGCCTTCCTCGCCGACGCGCTTGTGGTGAGTCCATGAGGCGCCAGTAAGCCGCCAGTAAGCCGCTTCTAGTAAGCCGCTTTATTTTCGAAGCTGCGACCCGTGAATTTGTCCGTGTCGTAGTTCCCGTAGTTCGTAATGGCTTCGGCGGTGAGACTTTTAAATGACCGTCGAAATCGTGGGTGTCTTGGTCTCGTCCTTGGTCTCGCTGCTCGCTGCTTGGGTGTCCTCTGTAAGCTCTCTGTACGTGCGCCTATGGCCAGAAAGGGCTTGACGGAGCGAGCCCGCTAGATCAAAATAGCGCCAGCTCTGTCTGCAGTAGATACTCTCTAACGTGCTCGTTAGTGGTTGGTGCCTGGGGTTTTGATTTCAGATGAAGCGAAAGCTGGGACTTCTAACAAAAAAAATATTCTGGAGAGATTTTATGAGTATCAACGTTTTTCGTAGACGGTTTATGATGGTTGTTACCGGGGTGGCATTGCTGGCAGCTAGCTCACTTGCCAGCGCTACCTGGACCTCAGTTTGTGGTGGTGGCACTTGTGTTCATTGTCATTCGAGTGGGTTCTGTGTAAGCTGCAATACAGAAACTGGTGCTTGCAGAGTACAGTGATATTTTGGGCATCATAAAACGGATGTGCATGACAAGGCGGCTTTTTGCCGCCTTGTCGACAAGCGCGCCCTGCCGAATTCTATTTGGAGACCCACTATGCGTAAAGATTTTGCATCCTTGATGGTGCTTTCCCTTCTATATATGTATACGGTACCTTTGATAGCGTCGGCGTCGGAGATTGAACAGTACCGTGTGGAAATGGGTGCCTGGAAATCGATGGCGGAAAGCCTGGGCTATCCGAGTTCGTTTCCGAACATTATTCTTTTCGCTCCGGATGGGTCGTGCGTTCTGCAGGCTGGGTTGGAGCTGGGTTGGTCCGCCGAACAGATTGAACAACCGGAACGACTGACTGCCGATCCCGATTGCGCGGCTTTTACCGACGACCGCTCGCGTTCGGATCCCTCGGTTTGGGTGATTCAGTTCAATACGCTGGATGCTCCTTTCTGCACTGCGTGTCAGCACGTGGAGCGCGAGTTGAAAGCATTGCATGAGCGCGCCCCTGAACGCTGGCATTTGTCGATATCCCGCGTATATTTTCCGGACTGAGGTCGACGGTTGAGCAGGAAGCGACCATATGCTCTTGCCGGATGTGCGCTGATATTGGTCTTTGCTCAATTGCTACTGGCCTGGTTGCATCGGGCGGAACTGGATGCATCGCTAGAGTCATTGAACCAATCCGGCGAACGTGCCTACGTGCTCTGGCGAGAAATGCTGTTGGAGGGCGAAGCGGGCGAAGTCGTACAACAGGTCAACATGGACCGCAGCACGGCAGAAACGATCGCAATCGATCTACTGGGCTCTTCAAGCTGGGGCTTGGTGAATCGGCGAGTCGAGCATGGGCATATCGGCGAACAGCGTCACGCGCTGAGTTTGCTTGACCTGGAGCAAAGACTCGGTTTCCTGTTCAACGATACCGTTTGCCGGGAAAATGATCCCCGCCCGCTTGCCGATTTCGTGCCAGCGGATTCGCATTTCAGAGGCCAAGACAGCACGCTACGATTTGGCGACTCGGCGCGTTCTCATCCGATTTCTCTGTTGACTAAGCAATTCGCCGCCGAAGCCGTCCATTGCGTCCCGCGTCTGGACCATGGTGCCTATCTAATCGTTCTGCTTGGTAGCAATTCGTCGGAGTCCGTCGTGGCCGACCGGCTCGGCTCGCTTGGCGGCCAGCTTTATGCTGGAATGTCGGAACGCATCCAGGTTCGCGACCTGGAGCACATGCTCCTCGAGCATCAAGGCATACACACAACCTGGCTGCGGACCATTCGCTGGGCGTTGACAATAATGTTTCTGATCAGCATCGCAGGGCTGATCACGCTTGATGCGCTTAGCCGGCGAGCAGCGGTTGCGGTTAACCATGTGCTCGGCGCATCGCCAATTCGCCAGGGACGGGATGCTGCCACCCGGGCTGCCAAGTGGTTGCTTCCGGCAACTGTTGTCGGTCTGGTCTGGGCTGGTATGCTGGCCGGCACCGATTTAACTCAGATAGGATCGAGCGTTGGCGGCAATATCTTGTGGATGATCGGCCTTTGTTTGGCTTTCGCTGGGGCATTATCGTTTCTGATCGCCCGTTCCTTGCAGCACGGCGTTTCGCTGCATTCGCTATTGAAGGGCAACTGGAGTTCTGCTGGCGGCGGCATTTTGCTAATGTTCTGGTCATGCACCATCGCCGTAATGACAGTCGCAGCGAGTCTCACTGCTAGCATGCATTTCAGGCTAGCCGAGTTTTCCGGAATAGACTGGGGCTATGACACTCAAGATTTGTTCGGCGTTTCGGTGATCGTTCCGGACGAACTGCTTGAATCGCCACTCTATAGGGACCGGATACTCGGACTGTTGGACGTGGTCGGGCAACGTCCGGAAGTGTCTGCCGCAACCGTGCTCGCACCCTCACCGTGGCGGTTTAAGGGCATGGAGCGGGTCAGCGGATCATTTATTCAAGGTTTCAGCGTGGGACCGGGGTTTGCCGATACGCTACGGCCCGGAATTTATCATGGACGGGATTTTGGCCGCGATGATATGGTCGGCGCGGACGTGGTGGTGTTTCAACGGCCCCCTAATAATGAAGCGATGCTGCGACATTTCGGGCGTCAAATCGGCACTATGCACGGCTTTAGATGGGATCCGCTGCAGGTAGCGAGCCCGGCGCTGAGCTTTACGCCCATTACTCGCAATCCCCAGTCGGAGTTCGAGCTGGTGTGGCGCACTGAAAGGTTTGGAAGCGAGCCACCCGACGGACTGGTCGAAGAACTACAAATTATTTTTCCAGAGGCGATATTTTCCAGACCGGAGCGGGTCTACGATGTGATTGAACGTCGCTTTGAGACTCTCAGCAGGTTTTCGATGCTAGGCGGAAGTCTGTCATTGAGCGCGTTGATTCTCGCCGTACTTTTGACTTCACTGGTTTTGGCACAGATCCTTAATCAGGAACACCGGTCATTGGCGATCCGCATGGCATTGGGGGCAACCCCGCAACGCGCACTGCAACACTGGGTTCGAAGATCCGGTGTGGCCATGCTGGTCGGGATTGGCTCGGGAATCTGGGCGAGTTCAGTGCTGGACGGGATTCTGAGGGCAAAAGTCGTCGAGTACCAGCCAGCACTGATGGCCGCAGTCGTGGCAGTAGTTTGTTTGCTGGTCATCATTGTTGCAGTTGCACTGTTGCTGGCCTCACGCCGTATTGCGCGGCTCGATCTACTGGCAGCGCTTACTGAATAGAGCAATGCGCGGCCGGGTTTCAAAAATTTGGCATTGAGAAGGCAGTTCGGCGGGGCAGGACGCAGCGGCGAGTAAGTGGTGATGCCGGCACACAACAACGGCGCGGCAGCGGCCGGGTCGAGCGCTTTCGGCATTTTCAGAACAAAACGTTCGCTGACCACGATGGCTTCGGAATACCCGCCTAAAGTGCGTGACCCGTCGTGCAGGTCTTCACCGTTGTAGGTTGCCACCCAGCCTTTTTCGCAATACTGCTCCAGGCCCTCCTCGCAGGAATGGCACTGGCGGCAGGAGTCGACCAGGCAGCCGACCCCGACGCGATCACCAATCTGGAAACCGCTGACCTCCGAGCCGATGTCCGTGACCGTGCCGACGATCTCGTGACCTGGAACCACCGGATAAAAAGTCATGCCCCAGTCGTTATGGACAAAATGCAAATCGGTATGACAGATACCGCAATAGTCGATGTGAATGACAACATCGTCGGGGCGCGGATCGCGCCGATCAATGGTGAAAGGAGCGAGACCGGATTCCGGCGATTGAGCAGCGTAGGCACGAGTCATGATTCTTTCCGCTCCGCCGCCGCATGCGTCGCCTGCCACACAATGGCTTGCCACTGATCGTCACGTTTGCGGAAAACACCGGTGTTGTAAAACTGTAACTCCGTGGCCCCGTTGCGGCTGGCGATCAGGGTGAAGGTGACCACGGCGGTGTCGCCGAATACGCGGATGTCGAAGTCCTGACCGCTGTAGCTCAGACGCGGTTCGCGACCGCGCTCGGCGGTTTCGGCCACA
>JBGTLI010000337.1:0-5911 GCA_041744195.1 Wenzhouxiangella sp.
ATCCGGAATATCCTCCCCCGTGGTCGGACTCTTTTTATAGGTCTTCCCATCCCACCGCATCACCGGCTTGCCATTTTCGTCCATCTGGTATTCCCAGCGGTCATAGGCGAGCACGGCGTCGCGGCATTCGATGTTTTCGAATGCGCGCAAGACCGGTTGCGGCGGGTTGATGTGGCCGTGGGTGCGGAAGTGCCATTGCAGGTAGCCGATCCAGAGCACCATTTCGGCGATGGCGGCGGCTCTGGGGTTGATCTCGATGCCGAGAAACTGGTGCGGGTCGACGGTGTTGCCCTGCATTTCGAGCAGGTTCTGACCGGCGCTTAAGTCGGCCAGGGTGTTGAGCACTTCGCCTTCGAGGCGTTTCATGTGCTCCAAGGTGACGTAGAGGAAGTTGGCGCTGCCGCAGGCCGGGTCGAGGATGCGGATGTCGCAGAGCTTGCGGTGGAAGTTGCTGACTTCCTTGGCGGCCTGGTCGGATTTGGAATTGTTATTGACTGCTTGGGCTTCGAGCGCGGCGGCGGCGGCCTGGACATCTTTCCATTGTTCGCGCAAGGGGTCGATGACGGTGGGCAGAACTAAGCGCTCGACGTAGGCGCGCGGGGTGTAGTGGGCGCCGAGCTTGTGGCGTTCTTCCGGGTCCAGGGCGCGTTCGAGCAGGGTGCCGAAGATGGCCGGCTCGACCTGGCTCCAGTCGTGGCGGGCGGCGTCGATCAGCAACTGGATCTGCTCGGGCTTGAGCGGAATCGGGTTGATGTTGGTGAACAGGTTGCCGTTGAAGCGCAGGATCTGGGCGTTGAGGGCGCCACTGTAGCCGCCGACCTGCATGGTTTCCCACAGCGAGCCGACGGCATCGCGGAAGTTTTCCGGCGTGGCCTTGAGCCGGACCAGCAGTTCGGTGAACTGGCCGCGCGGCAGCAGGTCGACGTCTTCGGCGAACATGGTGAACAGGCAGCGCTTGATGAAATGGGCGACCCGTTCGACTTCATAGCCGTCGCGCTCGAGGGTGCGGGCCAGTTCGGCCAGGGTCTTGCTCAACTCGCGGGTGACGCGGGCGGCGTACTTGGACGGGTCGAGCTGGTCGGGCCGGGTCCAGATGCCGATCAGACGCTCTCGTATGGTCTCGTCGCGCAGGTCTTCGAGTTGAATGCGGTGCGAGCGCGGGTCGGGGAACGGCACGTAGGTGCCGCCGGAGCGGGTGAATTCGGCATAGACCTCGATTGTCTTGCCGACATCGCAGGTGAGCAGAAAAGGCGGGCGGCCTTCGCCTGCCGGCAGGGCGCGAATGTAGGTATCGGCCTGGGCGGCGGCGCGCAGCATGGCCTTGTCCCAGCGGCTGGAGGCGTGGTGTTCGGAAACGCGCTTGGCCTCGAGGACGAAATGGCCGCGCTTGTAGAGATCGATGTAGCCGCGGCTCATGGTGCCGTCGGGGTGGGCGATGTCGACGCGGTGTTCGAACACGTATTCGTCATCGGCCGGGTTGTCGCTGGCAGGCTCCGGGCCGGGCAGCCCGAGCAACTGGCACAGTTCAGTCAGGAATAGCTGGTAATTGGCCCGCTCCTTGCCGCCGGTGTTGTGCCAGCGGGCGATGAACGCATCGACGGCGGCCGTTTCAGGTTCGGCTATCGCGACGGTGTCGTTCAAAGGGCTCCCTCCTTTTTTCTTTTTGGCTGGCTCTTTGAGCAGCCTGTTGTGGCGAAGATGGTAGCACGGGGGAGGGGTTCAGGCTCAAGGCTCAAGGCTCAAGGCTCAAGGCTCAAGGCTCAAGGTTTAAGGAAAAGACGGGTTCCGGGTTCGACCACAGATTTGACTGCATGTATTCAAATGAATATACTGGTTACACTTGGCCCTATGGAAAAGCATGCCATGCCTACGACGATTCGTTTGAAGCCGGAGATCGAGTCCCGGCTTGACCTGCTGGCTCGGGAAACCGGGCGAAGCAAAGCGTTTTATTTGCGCCAGATGATTGAGGACAATTTCGCTGATATCGAAGATATCTATCTGTCTGAAAAGCGACTGGAAGATCTGCGAGCCGGAAAATCTGCGACCCTGAGCGCCGATGAGGTGTGGGGTGAATTGGACGATTGAGTTTGAACGGTCGGCGGCCAGGGAGTTTGGCAAGCTCGATTCCAAGGCGCAGCGTCGCATCCGCGATTATTTCCAGCAGAGAGTTCTACCTGCAGAACATCCCAGGATGCTGGGAAAGCCACTTCGTGGCAAGCAATCGGATCTTTGGCGCTACCGAATTGGGTCTTATCGCGTGGTCGCTGAAATTCAGGATCAGCATCTGGTCATTCTGGTTGTGCGAGTCGGCCATCGCGGTGCGATTTACAGGAAGTAGGCTGGGCATGAAGATGGTTGGTTCCGGGTTTCGGATAAGGATCACGGAAGGAGATCCCGAATCAAGTCCGGGATGACAGGCCCGACGCACTGATCACCGACGTAGGTGCCCTGGTTGCCGAAATGAATGGTAAGTGACGCACAGCCCGCAACATTGGCGTCGACGCTTATCGCATTCCCACCGAGCTTCGCCAACTGCTCGACGATTGCCGGTTCTGTATCGACGAGCTTGAGCGACTGGTTACAGACGATTCCCGGTGCCAGCGGGCGCGGGACCAGGCTATGAGTATCCTCGATAGCGGGCTGCATCTCGGCGGCGGCATTCCCGACCGGGAATCGCTGCATGAGCGATAAATTCCTTGACACCAACATCCTGATCTACGCGCATGATGTGGATGCGGGAGATCGACACGCCACCGGATTTCATACTGGGACGCCCTGATCGTGCATGCTGCAGTCAGCGGCGCTGCATCCATATTGTTTTCGGAAGACTTGAGCGACGGGCAGATGATCGAAGGAGTCCGGATCGTCAATCCGCTTCTGGCAAACGGTGATCTCTGATTCGGCCGCAGAGCGAAGCCGTCGCGGCGTGGAGCGAACGCCATGAGCAAAGAATCTACCTCAGCCACTTTGGGAAGCGATCTTGAGCGACTGCACCCGTGCTAGAATAACACTCCCTAACGAGATTAGCAGTGTTTAGCCATGGCATCGAATACCGACGCGCTATATTTCCAGGCTCATGGGCTGGATGTACGTTCGCCTGAAACGCTCAACCGCGCGCTGGAAGAGGCCATGGCAACGCAAAGTCTCTCGCTCCCCGAGCGCCCCAGCGACATGATGAGCGAATCCGAGCTGCAGGCCTTTCGTGAGATCGGCGTGGATGTTGATGATGCCGGCCAGGGCCCGGATCCCGTCACTTCAGGCGTCGTGGAATTCGCAACAGTCATTGCCTCGGGCTTGACCACGCAGCAAGCAGCCGACCGATTAGGGGTCGGCCGCAGTCGAATCAGTCAGCGCCTGGCCGAACGGGAGCTTTTCTCCTTCCGGGTCGACGGCCGAGTCGTGATCCCTTCCTTTCAGTTCCAGGGCGCCGATCTGGTCCCGGGCATCACCCAAGTCAACCGCGCTGTGCCGCCCACCCGTCACCCCTTGTCGGTGGTGATGTGGTTCCACACACCCCAGCCAGAACTGGAGGCTGACGGTAATCGCCCTCTGACGCCATTGGAATGGCTTGGCCAAGGCAGCGATCCTTCGGCAGTCTGTGAACTTGCCGAACTCCTCCACGAGCATCCCTAACCGATGGCGCCGAAGCTGCCGCGCACGCCGGATCGCGGCCTGCTCCGAAGCATTGGCCCCGCCACAGTCCCGGTTGCTGCCAATACGCTGATCTCGCGGGTTTACATGCGCGGAGGATCACACCCCACGACCTGGCGGTCCTTGCGGTATTTCGGCCCTCTGAAGTCCTCGCGTTTTGACCACCACCTGCCAGGAAACGATGCCCTGCCAAGCATTCAGGACCACGGCATTGCTTACGGTGCTTTGGCTACCGGCAACGGCGGCACTGATGGCGCCCTGGCTTGCTGTCTGGCTGAGGTCTACCAGAAGACCCGATCGATTGATCCTTACGAGAATCAGCCCTGGTGGGCGGTTTTCCGCCTGTCTGCGGACTTGGATCTGCTCGATCTTCGGGGCGCATGGCCCACTCAGGTCGGAGCGTCTCAGGCCATCAACTCAGGGGGCAAATCGAGCGCTCGGGCGTGGGCTCGTGCCTTCTTCGAGGAATACTCTGATATTCATGGGGTGGTCTACCCGAGCTCCATGCACGGCGGCGTCGATGCGGTGGCGCTCAATGAGCGCGCTGCGGGCAACGGCGCCATCCCGGCGCACCCGCAGACCCATTACGCTTTGAGTGACCCCAAGCTCTCGCGCGTGCTGCGCAAGGCGGCCCGCCAGATCGGCTACAAGCTCCTCTATTAGGTTCGCGCGCGCCGAATCCGCTATCATCCCCGGCTTGCCAGCACACTGAGACCAGGGAGCGGGAACTTCGTGACAACCACCGAGCAGATGCTGATCGCGTTGATGGTGATTCTGGCCGTGCCGTGGTTGATCTGGCGGTTGGGGCGGACTGATCGTTGGGCGCCGCTGGTTGTGGTGCAGATTCTGGCCGGGATTGCGTTGGGGCCGGGTCTGCTTGGCGCGGTTTTTCCGAATGCCTATCAGGCGGTATTTGCCCCCGATGTCATTCTGATGCTCAATGGCATCGCGACCTGGGGGGTGATTCTGTTTGTCTGGATCGCCGGGCTGGAGTTGGACTTGCACCAGGCCTGGGCCAATCGGCGCGACAGCGCGGTCACGGCTGGTTTTGCCTTGCTCACGCCTTTGCTGGCTGGTGCGCTTGTGGGCTTTGGCCTCCTGTTGCACAACCCGGCCTGGGTTGGGCCGGGGGCGCAGTCATGGCAGTTTGTGGCCGGCATTGGCATGGCCTGCGCGGTGACCGCGTTGCCGATCCTGATTTTGCTGATGGATAAGGTGGATATTCTGCGGCGCCCGCTTGGGCAGCGCGTGCTTCGGTACGCCAGCCTGGATGACATCGCCATCTGGGCCGTGCTGGCCCTGATTCTGCTCGACTATGAGCGTATGGGTCGTCAGGCCGCGTTTATTGTTGGCTTTGTCGCCGCCGCTTTTGCCATGCGCCGCGGTTTGCCGCGTATTGATGAGTCTGACCGCTGGTTCCTTGCCTTGATCTGGCTGGCCGGCTGTGCCCTGGCAGCAGACTGGTCCGGCCTGCATTTCATGGTCGGCGCATTTCTTGCCGGCGCTGTGCTCGACGGCGCATGGTTCGACCAGGACAAGCTCGACCGTTTGCGCTACTACCTGTTGCTGATCATGATGCCGGTGTTTTTCCTCTCCACCGGCTTGCGCACCGAGTGGGCCATGGGCGGGCCGATCGTGCTGGTGGTTGCAGCGACATTGCTGTTGGCCGCAGTTGTCGGCAAGCTGGTCGGCGTGCACCTGGCTGGCCGAATCCTCGGCTGGCCACCTGGCCAGGCCCGCGTGATTGGCTGGCTGCTCCAGACCAAGGCGCTGATCATGATCATCTTCGCCAACATTCTCCTCGACCAGCAGATCATCAGCGCCGAAATCTTCACCGCGCTGTTGCTGATGGCCGCTGCCAGCACGATGTTGACGATCCCGATGATTAGTGATCGGAAGGGGCGGTTGGCTAGCCCATGACCGTCGGGGATGCGACCCCGACCTACTCGGGTTCCGGGTTCCGGCTCAAGGCTCAAGGCTCAAGGCTCAAGGCTCAAGGCTCAAGGCTCAAGGCTCAAGGCTCAAGGCTCAAGGCTCAAGGAGCAAGAAACCCGCCTCCGACCTCCGACCTCCGACCTCCGACCTCCGACCTCCGACCTCCGACCTCCGACCTCCGACCTCCGACCTTGTATCTTGATCCTGCACTTGGTAAATGACCAGGTGTTCACTGGGGAAGCCGATCCGACCTGGAGGCAGAATGGATTTCTGACCTCGTTCTGAGAGTGGCTCCCCGCCCTCATTGCCAAGTCCGAAGAGTATC
>JBGTLI010000338.1:0-1692 GCA_041744195.1 Wenzhouxiangella sp.
TCCTCCACCTTTTCAAACAAGGCATCGAACATGCCCTGATAGGCCGGCAACAGTCGACGCTTGCGAAACGGAAAGGCCGTGGCCAGCACCGCGCCGGAGAGATCCTTGCGACCGGAAACACGAATGCGCTGGCTGTTGAGAAAAGCCCCTTCGCCGCGGCTGGTAGTGAATTCCTCCTGGCGCAGCGGATCGTAGATAAGCCCATGCTCGATCCGGCCCTTGATCTGCAGGGCAATCGAGATAGAAAAATGCGGGATGCCACGCAGGTAATTGGATGTGCCGTCGAGGGGATCGATGATCCACACATAATCGCTGTCACCGGTTTTTCCACCTTCCTCGCCATAAATGGCGTGATCCCGATGATGCTTGAGAATATGGTTGCGAATCGCCTGTTCACAGGCCCGATCCACATCAGTCACGTAATCATGCCGGGCCTTGCGCTCGACGGGAATGCCCTCCAGCCTGTGCCGAAACTTGAGCATCAGCGCCGCCGCCTGACGCGCCGCCTCGGAGGCGATATTGATATAAGGGTTGGTCACGGGCCAGCCAATTGGTTTGAAAGAATGCGTAGTTTAACGGGTTAGCCGGTTAAAAGCGGTTGGCTGGTTCGCTGGTTAAGGGCGGTTGGCCGGTTGGCTGGTTGTCGGTGGTCGGTGGTCGGTGCGGCGGGAGATCGAAGTCAGTAGCCAGAACCGAGAACCCGGAAGCCGGAAGCCGTAAACCGCAAACCGAGCCAACCAGCCAACCAGCCAACCAGCCAACCAGCCAACCAGTTAAAATGCTCCCATGCAAAATCTTGCCAACAGAATCCGGATCATCCTGGTCGGCACCACCCATCCCGGCAATATCGGCGCCACGGCGCGGGCGATGAAGGTGATGGGTCTGGAACGACTGTACCTGGTTGCGCCCGAAGCCCGGTTTCCCAGCGCCAAGGCTACCGCCATGGCCACCAGTGGCGATGACCTGTTGCAAACGGCCGTCGTCGTCGACGAATTGATCGAAGCCATCTCGGGTTGCGGGCTGGTGCTGGGCACCACCGCCAGGCTACGCTCGTTGCCGTTGCCGGTGGCAGACCCGCGTTCGGCGGCCGAACGAATCGTTCGCGAGGCCGTGAATCATGATGTCGCGATCGTTTTCGGACGCGAAAACGCCGGGCTGACCAACGAAGAGACCCGGATGTGCCATTACCTGGTCAATATCCCGACCAGCGCGGAATACCATTCACTCAACCTTGCCCAGGCCGTGCAGGTCATTGCTTATGAACTGCACCTGGCCATGCTCAGCGAGCAGCCGGGCGAAGTCATGCCCCCCGACTTGAAACCCGAGCCGGCCGAACGGGTCGAGTTCTATTTCCAGCGCCTCGAATCCACCTTGAGTGAAATCGGCTTTCTGAACCTCGATCAGCCCAAGCGTCTGATGCAACGCCTGCGCCGCCTCTACCAGCGCGCCCGGCCAGACGAAAACGAACTCAACATCCTCAACGGCATCTTGTCCGCAACCCTGGAAGCAGCCCGTGGCAAGCGCACCGACAAAGCCTGATACAAGCGATCCGGATGACGACAACCGCTTCGGGCGCGTCTGGGACGTCATCGAAGGCATTCCGCCAGGCTGCGTCATCAATTACGGTGAAGTCGCCCGTCTGGCCGGCTACCCGGGCCGCGCCCGCATGGTCGGCATGGCCCTCGGCCGCGC
>JBGTLI010000339.1:0-2100 GCA_041744195.1 Wenzhouxiangella sp.
GACGCTGGCCATGACCCAGAGTCTGGCCCAGGCACTGAACCCGGTGATGTGGATTCAGATCATGCGCACCACCGGTGCGTCCTATCTGCTGACATCGGTCTTTTTGCTGATGATGCTGTTCAGCCAGTCCCAGGCCGAAGCATTTTTGCTGCCACTGTTTGGTGGTTCGATGATGTTGTTTCTTGTTGTCTCAACGTTTATCAGTGCTTACTTCATGGCCGCCTCCTTTCACCTGATGGGCTATCTGTTGTACCAGTTTCATGACGAATTCGGAATCGCGGTGCGCGAACCTGGCAGGTCCGGTCAGGCAGCTGTGCACGAATTGCCGCTGATCGCAGAAGCCACAGCGATGGTCAAGGCGGGCCAGACGGATGAAGCAGCCAGATTCCTGGGCTCGGAGATCAACCGTAATGGTGCCGAACCCGAGGTGCACGATTACTATCGCAAGCTGCTGCACAGCCGGGGCGAGAGCGGCGCTCTGGTCGAGCATGGACAGGTTTACGTCGCGACCCTGATCCACGGTTTCGAGGATGCCGGCAAGGCTCTGAATGTCGCCGAGGAATGCCTGCAGATCGACAAGTCGTTCGAGCCGACCAATGCCGATGATATTCGAACTCTGGCCCAGTTGGCGTTCGATCAGGGCCGGCATGGCCTGGTCCTCAAGCTGACCAGCGGCTTCGGTAGGACACACCCCAAGCACCATCATGTTGTGGACAATTATCTACTGGCCGCACGCAGCATGATGGAAGATCCGACCCGGACCGATAAGGCTGCGAATCTCCTGCGTCAGCTCAAAAAAAGGTTTCCGGACCACCCGCTGGCAGCCGAAGTTGCGCGGCTGGAGGCGGGATTCTCCGTTGGTGGGTAGATTAGTTTTGGGGAGAGAGATAGAGGGGGGAGCGTCTCCCGACTCCCGTCTACCCGCCTGGCCCCGGCAAAACCCGGGCCAGCTTCTCGTAACGATCGGCACGATCAAGATCCGTCTTCAGCATCCGCAGCCGCTCGGCCATTCCCTGGCACAGTTCAGCCAGGCCGGGTACGTGTTGAGTGGCGCGGGCCATTTTGTCGATCAGGAATTGCGCTCCTTCGAGTTCGCCCCATGAGGCCAGCTTGCCTGCCAGGATCACGGCCTGGCTCAGCGGGAGCTTCAGTCGATCATTGGTGGCCTTGCGATATTGCCTGAACGTATCGATGATCAACTGGCGTTCTTCATCGGTATCGCCTGAAAACTTCAGAATGCGGCCTGCGACACGGTGCAGATCCGGGTCATCGACACGCAATTGGCAGGCGGCAAAGTAGAGCCGCCACAGGCGGGTCTGTTGCTCGTGGCGGATCAGTAGCGGGCGCAGGAGGCTCTTGGCGGCAGCGCCGTTCAGGTTCTCCAACTCACGCTGGGCCCTGGCTATGGCGGCGCGATCCTCTTCGAGATGCTCGTCCTCGTTGAGAAACTCTTCTCGTACCTGGCCGGTGCGTATCGCCAGCAGCCCGAGCAGAGCGCCTGCGACCAGACCACCGATATGGGCCTCGTAGGCAATATTGCCGCCGGCATCGAGTGTGTAAGCGAGAATTTCCCAACCTAACCAGAGTGGCAACAGAATCAGTGCCGGCGCGCGAACATAATCGAAGTACACGAACGCCCAGTAGAAAAACCGGACCTTGCGCATGCCATAGATGACGGCGTAGAGCCCCATCATACCGGCGATTGCGCCGGAAGCACCGACGGCGCCGCTATCGGCGCCCCAGTTCAGCGACAGGGCCGCTACGACGGCTCCGAGGCCGCTCAAGAGATAAAACAGCAGAAACCGCCCTCCCCCCAGCGCACCCTCGATCAGCAGGCCCAGCAAAACCAGAAACAGCATGTTGCCAACCAGGTGACCGACGCCACCATGCATGAACATGTGGGTAAACGCGTTGACCGGATTGATCTCGTTGTAGCGCAACATATAACTGCGGGTAAAACTTAGCTGCCGGTCTTCATGCAGCTGGTTGCGCGCCGACCGCCACTGCCTGAACTCGAGACTCCCGACCGCGACAAATTCACCGTTTTCCACGGCACTGATGAAGTCGGGCTCGCTGTCGATCACCATCAGTCGCACCTGA
>JBGTLI010000340.1:0-3069 GCA_041744195.1 Wenzhouxiangella sp.
ACGCGCCATGAAGCGGCGATCCTGGCAGATCGAATTGCCGCACATCGGCGACGCCCCATCCGGCACGTGAGCGCTGAGGAACTCCAGCGTCCTGCGTTCAGCTTCCCCGCAATCGACACTGCTGGCCAGGCAGCGCGCCACGAGCCCCGATTCGGAGTGGGTACGGGTGTTCCACTCATCCATCATCGCCAGTCGTGCCTCGCTGGTGGCAATCGCCAGCACCGGACCCTCGGCAATAAGATTGAGTTGCTCATCGGTCACGATCGTGGCGATTTCGAGGATTTCATCGCTATCGGGCTCGAGCCCGGTCATTTCCAGGTCAATCCAGATCAGGTTGGTTTCGTTCATCTCGCACAGCGCTCTTTGCAGACAGGCTGCGGACTATACCAGCCCGGGTTGCCGGAATGACCGACCGCGCACTGGTTATCGAAGCCTACTCCAATCGCGGCGTCGCGCTGCTGGAAGACGGCGCGCTACAACCTTTCCATTTTCCGCGTCGGCTGGCCCGCCCCTTGCCGGGAGACCGGATCGACCTGGATCAGAAAGGCTCGCTCGTTGTACTGGAACCCCGGCGCAACGAATTCGGCCGGGGAGATCCGCACGGCCGATTCCGCCCCGTTGCCGCCAACCTGGATCGTGCCCTGATCGTGATCGCGCCGGAGCCGGCGCCCAGCCCGGACCTGATCCATCGTTACCTGGCCACCGCGCTGATTCGCGGCATCGAGCCGGTGATCGTGGTCAACAAGATCGACATTCCAGTACCAGACCAGCCCCCTTTCAATGAGCTAAAAGATCTGGCGAGGCTCGGCTACCGAATCGTTTATTGTCGTTGCCGGCCCGAGCCGGAACTGGGCGAGTTGGCCCGCGAGCTGCAAACCGGCGTCAGCCTGCTGGCCGGTCAGTCCGGCGTCGGCAAGACTTCCTTGCTCAATGCCCTGATACCTGACCTGGACCAGCAAACCAGTCAGTTATCCCGGGTAACCGGCAAGGGCAGACACACCACGACCTCGGCCACCCTGCATCATTTGCCCTCGGGCGCCTGGCTGGTCGACACCCCAGGCGTATGGGAGTACGGCCTGTGGAGCATGCCGTTGACGGAACTGGAGCAGGGCTTCCCCGAATTCGCCGAATTTTCCGGACAGTGCCATTTTCGCAACTGCACCCATAACCACGAGCCCCGCTGCGCGGTACGCAAGGCGGCGGAGGAAAACCGCATCCCCCCAAGCCGCCACGCGGCCTGGCTGAGGTTGCTGTCCGAGCAAACGCGATTGGGTCGCTAGAGCGAGCCTCTACCAGGGTAGTGACTCGCCGCTGGCGTGGCGAAACGAGCCGGTGTTGTTCATATCAAGCTCTTCCATCCGCTCGATCAGGCTGGCAGCGGCCTCGTCGGGGTCGACGTGACCAGTGTTTCCCGTCATGCCGGTGCGGACATAGCCCGGGTGAAGCAGCCCCACGGCGATGTTGCGATCCTTCAATTCATGGGCCATTGAGACGCCGGCGGCATTGACGGCGGCCTTGGACATTCGATAGGCATATTGACCGCCGGATGTGTTGTCCGCGATCGAGCCCATGCGTGAGGTGATGATGACGACCCGGGCTCCCTCGCTCAGATGATCGCGCAGCGCGCTGGTGACGCGCACTGGCGAAAGCGCGTTGATTTCAAACTGGGCGCGCCAGCCGTCCAATTCATCTTCAATGCCGTCCAGACTTGAGCTTCGAAGCAGGCCGGCATTGTTGACCAACAAGTCGATACGCAAGTCCCCCAGACGCTGCGCCAGTCGTTCCAGGCTGTCGCGGCGAGTCACATCGACATCCGCTTCCACCTGCACACCGAGTTGATCGAGTTCCTCCGAGGACCGGCGGCAAGTGGCAATCACGCGGTAACCCCGCGCTTGAAGCTGTCGTGTCAGTTCCAGGCCAATACCACGGTTCGATCCAGTGATGAGTACGGTCTTCATGATTTGCTCCAGGGCTCGGATGTGTTCAATAGATGCACTTTCCGACCATCACTTTCAAGACGATGCCACCGGTTTGTTCTTTGTAATTGGCCAGTTATGCTAAGATTTTCGTGGCGGGCACCGGTTGTCGGTCCCCCCGATGACATGGCTTGAAACGGCTAACCTTCTCAAGGAAAAATGACCATGATTAAACAGCCAGCGAAGATGCTGATGTTGGGGTTGACTCTGCTGTTCCTGACGATACCGGCCGTGGCCGATATTCTGCTGATCGAGCAGGTGCGCGAGCGGATGCAGCGCGACCTGCCCGGTAACGGCATCAGCATGGCGCAGGTCGAGAGCCGCTATGGCACGCCCGACAGGCGAGTCGCTCCGGTTGGCGAGCCGCCCATTGCGCGCTGGTTTTACGATGATTACACGGTCTATTTCGAACATGACATCGTGATCGAAAGCGTACTCAACCACGACGCGGTCGTTCGCGAAGTTCGGCGCAACAGCACCAACTGATCGGCCAATACGGATTGTCGAAGCAATGGCACATACTGAACATCGACTGCCTGCCGAGTGGGAGCGCCAGAGCGCAACGCTGCTGGCGTGGCCGCATGACAAAAGCGACTGGGCCGACAATCTGGCGGCCGTGCAGGATGAGTATGTTGAACTGATCAGGGCCATAACCCGCCGCCAGAAAGCCGTTGTGCTCGTTCCGGCCGGCAACACCGAGGTCACCAAACGGCTCGGTGACCGGCCAGGGCTGCGCCAGGTCGAAGTTCGTTACAACGACACCTGGTGTCGCGACTACGGTCCGATCACAATGGTGCATTCGGGCGAGCGGCTGGCGCTGGATTTCTATTTCAATGGCTGGGGCGGCAAATACCCGTCGTCCCTCGACAACCGGGTCAACACCCTGCTGGCCCGGCAGGAGTTGTTCAAGGGCTTCACCTTTCGCCAGTACCTGTTTGAACTGGAAGGTGGTGCAATCGACAGCGATGGCAAGGGTCGGCTGCTGGTGAACTGGCACTGCCTGCATGCCCGCCATCCGCATCTGACCCGGCGTGAGATCGATCACGAACTTCACACGCTGCTCAACCTCGACAAGATCATCGGCATCGACATG
>JBGTLI010000341.1:0-6250 GCA_041744195.1 Wenzhouxiangella sp.
CAAAAAAAACCCGCCACGAGGGCGGGTTTTTCAATTTGGCGCGCCCGGAAGGATTCGAACCTCCGACCGCCTGGTTCGTAGCCAGGTACTCTATCCAGCTGAGCTACGGGCGCGTGCAAGCGGAGCATTATGAGAAACAAGCCTGGTGCTGTCAACCCCATTGCCGGTATTTGATGCGGATTATTGACCGGTTGGCAATGGGCGGTCTGTCGCGGGAGGAGGCTGGCGCCGAGGTGTATGGTCGACCGGCCTGGATTTAGGTATGCTTGCCCCAAGGCCAGCCCACCCAGAGGCACCATGAAGCCAACCGATACCAACGATCCCGATTACTTCCACCGCGTGGTCGATTGTCAATGGGGTTGCCCGGCGCACACTGATGTCCCCGAATACATTCGCCTCATTGCCCAAGGCCGGTTCACCGACGCCTACATGGTCAACCGCGAATCCAACGTCTTCCCCGGTATTCTCGGCCGGGTTTGCGACCGGCCCTGCGAGCCCGCTTGCCGACGCACCCGGGTCGATGAAAAGCCGGTCGCGATTTGCCGATTAAAACGCGTCGCCGCCGACCACAAGGACGATATCCGCGCCCGCCTGCCAACCGTGCCGCAGAAAAAGAACGGCAAGAAGATCGCCCTGATCGGAGCCGGTTGCGCCAGCCTGACGGTCTGCAACGATCTGATGCCGCTCGGCTACGAATGCACCATTTTCGAAGCCCTGCCGGTTCCCGGCGGGCTGATGCGCTCCAACATCCCTGCCTTTCGCCTGCCGCCTGTGGTGCTGGATGAAGAGATTGGCTACATAACCGAAATGGGCGTGGACCTGCGCCTCAATTCCCGCATCGACAGTCTGAAAGCCCTGCTGGACGAAGGCTATGACGCCGTGTTCATCGGCTCCGGAGCTCCCAAGGGCAAGGAACTGGATATTCCCGGACGCCAGGCGGGCAAAGCCAATATTCATATCGGCATTGAGTGGCTCGAATCGGTGGCGTTTTCCCATATCGACAGGATCGGCAGGAAAGTGCTGATCATCGGCGTCGGCAACACCGCCATGGATTGCTGCCGCACCAGCCTGCGCCTGGGGGCAGAAGTCGTCAAGGTCATGGCACGCAAGCCCCGTGGCTTCTTCAAGGCATCCGACTGGGAACTGGAAGATGCCGAGGAAGAGCAGGTCGAGATCGTCATCAACCATTCGCCAAAATCGTTCGTGGTCGAGGATGGCCGGCTCAAGGGCATGATTTTCGAGATCATGGAATATGACATCGAAGACGGCAGGATCACCGCCACCCGGGTCATCGAAGAAACCTTTCTCGAAGCCGATGACGTCATCCTCGCCATCGGCCAGGAAACGTCTTTCCCCTGGATCGAGCGGGACATCGGCATCGAATTCAATCAATGGGACGAGCCGGTCGTTGACCGGAACACATATCAGTGCACCCTGCCCGGCGTATTTTTCGGTGGCGACGCGGCATTTGGGCCGGAAAACATCATCTGGGCAGTCGAGCACGGTCACCAGGCAGCCATCTCGATCCACAACTTCGTGCACCAGAAATCCGTGAATGACCGGCTGCCCGACACCATGAACTTAAGCTCGCGCAAGATGGGCATCCACGAGTGGAGCTATTCCAATGCCTTCGACCCAGCCGCACGCCGCCAGATGGAGCATGTGCCGCTGAGTGAACGCTTCAAGGCGCTCGGGACCGAAGTCGAACTGGGCTTCAACGCCGAGCAGACCGCCTGCGAGGTGGAGCGCTGCCTAAACTGCGATATCCAGACCGTGTTTACCGATGATCTGTGCATCGAGTGCGACGCCTGCGTCGATATTTGCCCGACCCAATGCCTGACCATGGTCGAAAACGCACCGGAAGATGAACTGCGCATCCGATTGACCGCACCGGCGGAAAACCTCGACCAGCCCCTGTTCGTCTCCGGCGACCTGAAACAGACCGGACGGGTCATGGTCAAGGATGAGAACGTCTGCGTCCATTGCGGCCTGTGTGCCGAGCGCTGCCCAACGGCCGCTTGGGACATGCAGAAATCCCTTCTCCGCATGGCCTATGCGCGCGACCATGACGTCACCCCATGCAAGATCGGAAAAACCGCATGAACCTGATCCAGCAAAGCCTCAGATCAAAAGGACTCAAACCCGATCGCGCGGAGACGCAGGGACGCAGAGGAGAAATGAATTTGAGGATTTCACATTCCTCCGCGCCTCAGCGCCTCTGCGCGAGCGTTTCCTGGTTTTTTTCCGACACGGAAGGACGCCTGTGAGTCAGTCGACCAAGACCACCCGACGAATCAACGATTTCGTCATCAAGATCGGCACGGTCAACGGCACCGGTTCGGCCAGCGCCAACAGCCTGTTGATGAAGGCGCTGTTCAGGATGGGCATCCCGGTCACCGGCAAGAACCTGTTTCCATCCAACATTCAGGGATTGCCGACCTGGTACGAGGTCCGAGCGAGCAAGGACGGGTACAACGCACGCACCGGTCGGGTCGACGTCATGGTGGCGATGAACGCGCAAACCTACGCCAAGGACCTGGCCGAAGTCAGCCCCGGGGGCTACCTCATCTACGACTCAAGTTGGCCGCGTGCGAAGCAGCTGGCCAGGGATGATATCCACATCATCGGCATCCCGCTGGCGCAAATGGCCAATGAGAATTTCGGCCCGTCCCGGGTGCGCATCCTGATGAAGAACATCGCCTATGTCGGCGCCTTGTGCGCGCTGATGAACGTCGACCGCGCCATCGTTCGGACGTTGCTCGAAGAAACCTTCGCAGCCAAGCCGAAGCTCATCGACTCCAACTTCCAGGCCATTTCGCTGGGCTACGACTATGCGCTCAAGCATTACGATTGCCCGTTGCCGGTTCACGCCGAGCCAATGGACGGCACCAGGGGCAAGATCCTGATCGAGGGCAATGCAGCAGCGGCCCTGGGCTGCCTGTATGCCGGGGCCACGGTCGGCGCCTGGTATCCAATTACGCCGTCGACTTCGCTGATGGATGCCTTCGAGGGCTATTGCCGCCAGTTCCGACGTGATCCGGAAACCGGCGAGAACCGTTACTGCATCGTCCAGGCCGAGGACGAGCTGGCCGCGGCCGGCATGGTGATCGGCGCCGGCTGGGCCGGTGCGCGTGCCTTCACTCCGACCTCCGGACCAGGCATATCCTTGATGGGCGAGTTCATCGGTTTTGCCTACTACACCGAGATTCCGGCCGTGTTCTTCGATATTCAACGCGTCGGCCCGTCGACCGGCATGCCGACCCGCACCCAGCAGTGCGACATCATGGCCGCAGCCTATGCCTCCCACGGCGATACCCGCCACCCAGTGTTGCTGCCGGCCGATCCGGGCGAATGCTTCGAGCTGTCGGTCCAGGCCTTTGACCTGGCCGAGCGCCTGCAGACGCCGGTCTTCGTATTGTCGGATCTCGATATCGGCATGAACGACTGGATGGTGCCGGAGCTGACCTGGGACGACAAGTTTCAGCCCGACCGCGGCAAGGTCCTCGATGCCGAGCAACTGCAGAACATGGGAAAGTATTACCGCTTCGAGGATGCCGACGGCGACGGCATCGCCGCCCGCACCCTGCCCGGCTCACATCCCCGCGGCGCCTACTTTGTTCGTGGTTCCGGCCACAACCAGTATGGCGGCTATACCGAGGACGGCACCGAATATCAGGAAGTGGTCGACCGCCTGTTGATCAAATGGGAAACAGCCCGCAAGCTGATGCCGCCGGCGCATGTAACCGAATCCGGTCATCACACCAAGGTCGGCATTATCGCCTACGGCTCATCCCATGGCGCCATCGTCGAGTCCCTGGATCGTCTGGCCGACCATGGCGTCTATGCCAATTACCTGCGCCTGCGCGCCTTTCCCTTCGGCGACGAGGTCCAGGCCTTCCTCGACCGCCACGACACCGTGTTCATCGTCGAGCAGAATCGAGACGGACAGATGCGCTCGCTGCTGTTGCTTGAAACCGAAGTCGATCGCGACAAGCTGGTCTCGGTTCGCCATTACAACGGCATGCCGATCCCATCCGATGTCGTCACCCGTTGCGTGGCACAACATATTCGCAAGGAGGCCGTGGCATGACCTTTATCGCCAAACCGAAAGTCAAATGGTCGGGTCAGCGTCTCAATGAGTTGGGCCTGAGCATTCGCGACTACGAAGGCGGACTGTCAACGCTGTGCGCCGGCTGTGGTCACGATTCGGTGACGGCCGCCATCGTTCAGGCCTTCTGGGAACTGGCCATTCGTCCCGAACAGGTGATCAAGCTTTCCGGCATTGGCTGTTCGTCCAAGACACCGGCTTATTTCCTCAATGGCGCCCATGGCTTCAATTCGGTCCATGGCCGCATGCCGTCGGTGGCGACTGGCGCGCTGGCGGCCAATCGCAACCTGATCGCCGTTGGGATTTCGGGTGATGGTGATTCGCTGTCGATCGGCTTCGGGCAGTTCGCCCATGCCGTGCGACGCAATCTCAACGTGCTCTACCTGATCGAAAACAACGGGGTCTATGGCTTGACCAAGGGCCAGTTTTCCGCCTCCGCCGATCCCGGCAGCACGGCCAAGAAGGGAGAGGCCAACAAGGCGCAGGCGATCGACCCGATCGCCACCGCAATCACGCTCGGCGGCAGCTTCGCCGCCCGCAGCTTTTCCGGTGACAAGCAGCAACTGGTGCCGCTGATCAAGGCAGGGCTCGCCCACCCGGGTTGCGCGGTGATCGATATCGTATCCCCCTGCGTCACCTTCAACGACCATGATGGGTCGACCAAGAGCTATGCCTGGACGCGCGCTCACCGGGAAGTCGCCACGGCCGCCGACTTCGTACCGCCCGCCAAAACCATCGAAGCCAACTACGATGAAGGCGACAGTGTGCCGATTCGCCTGCATGACGGTTCGGTCATCAAACTCAAGAAGCTCGACAGCAGCTACGATCCGCATGACCGGGCCCGGGCGCTGCAATACCTCGAAGAACATCGCGCCCGTCAACAGATCGTCACGGGGCTGCTTTATATCGATGCGGATCTGCCCGAATTTCACGCCTTGTCCGGCACCGCAAGCAAATCTTTGACCGAGCACAGCTTCGCCGAGCTCAATCCCGGCGCCCAGGCACTGGCCAAGTTGCAGGCCAACTTGAGGTAACCCGAACGTCCGGCTTCAGTCGCCGAAACGCAGCGTTTCTTCGGCGGCCTGAATCAGGTTGCCCTGGAGATAGTCCACGTCGCTGCGCCACAGGTAGGCCGCGGTCTCAGCATCTTCGATCATAGGCATGATGACCCGTGACCCACGCTTTCGGGCCGGGGCTGTCATACGCCCAAGGTCAGTCTCCAACTGGTCACGTGAGACGAGGTGACGGACCAGGTTCGGTGCCATGCGGAGATAGTCACAACACAGTCGCCCGGTGAGCAGATCCCAGTTGCTGTGACCATCGACCATCGACAGGCAGAGACCAAAGCCATGGCGCTTGCTCAGTCGGATGATGTCTTCGGTCCCCTTCAGGTGCGCCATGGCATCGGTCAGCTTGAAGTCAAGGACCAGCCTGCCACCCAGGTCGGAAGCCGATTTCAATTGCCGAACGAGCCTCTGTCGCGCTTCCCTGCTCGCCAGCCGTTCCCCGGACTGGCTGATGAACAGACGCAGTTGCTGGTTGCGGAAGCGCTTGTCAACCAGATGAATGGCCTGGGTAAGCATCCACCTATCCAGTGTTCCCACCAGGTTGGCTGCCCGCGCTACCGGCAGCCAGGCCGAGGCGGCAAGGAGCTCGCCGTCATGAGTCTGGAGCCGCGGCAACATCTGGAAGCTGCGCATGGAATCTCTCCGAGTCGGCAGCAAGGGCTGATACACCACCCGCACTGATCCGCTGCGCAACGCCTGCATCAGCAGCCGCAGCATCTGCTGGTCATCACTTGAAGCCTGGGAAGCGCTGATCCTGGCCCAGACTTCAACTTTGCCGTTGCCGCCTTTCTCGCGCAGGATTTCGGCTTGCCTGACAGCCTCGACCAACATCTGGGCGGCGTCGGCGAAACGAAAATCAAACGGACAGAAAGACAGGCTGACGGTCAATGCAATCGAGTCGTTCTGCAAAGTAAATTCATGGCCGACCAGTCGCCGGAAAACTTCATCACCGATCTCGCCCAGGCTCTGCTTCTCATTTCCCGGCACCAGGGCGACCAGACCGGACTCGCTGAGCACCATCAGCGAAGGAGTATCGCCAAGCACCGGCTTGAGCAAGCTCATGACTTGTGCCCGA
>JBGTLI010000342.1:0-8614 GCA_041744195.1 Wenzhouxiangella sp.
CTTCCGCGCCGCCGCCAATGGCCTGCAGTTGCGCGCCACGCCGAGGCAGATTCGCGAGATTCAGCGGATGCCTGGCGTGGTTTCGGTTCACGCGGTCGAGCTGCATGAGCCGATGAACGTCGACTCGGTGCCGTGGATTGGTGCTGTGGAAGCCTGGGCCGATCCGGGTGCGACGGGCAGCGGCGTGACCATCGCCGTCATCGATACCGGCATCGACTATTTTCATCTGGGCATGGGCGGCAGCGGCGACCCGCAGGATTTTGCCGACAATGACCCGACCGTGGTTGATCCGGCCTTCTTTCCGAACGAAAAAGTGATCGGCGGCTGGGATTTCGTCGGTACCGACTTCAACGCCGGTGACCCTAACAACAACACGCCAATGCCTGATCCCGATCCGGTCGATGAAAACTTTCACGGCACCCACGTGGCCGGCAGTGCGGCCGGCTGGGCGACTGACCAGGTGGGTTACGGGGTCGCCCCGGATGCGCTGCTTTATGCGCTCAAGGTGTTTGGCGCCTCGGGTTCAACCAACCTGACCTCGGCGGCCATTGAACGGGCCCTCGATCCGAACCAGGACGGCAGCATCGATGATGCGGTGGAGGTCATCAACATGTCCCTGGGCTCCAATTTTGGCGATCCGAACTCGGTGACCACGCTTACCTCCCAGGCTGCCGCCGAGCTCGGCGTGATCGTGGTCTCATCGGCCGGCAATGCTGGCAACGTGCCCTATATTCTGGGCTCGCCCGCCGTGGCGCCCGACAGCATCGCCGTCGCCGCTTCGGTGCCAGGAAACCGGCTGAGCCCGGTCATTCAGGTGACGGCGCCGGCGCAGATCGCCGACGATTATTCAGCGGTCGAGGGCTCCAGCCCGGTACGGGTCGCCGATGTGGCGCCGCTGTCGGGTCAGATCGTACCGGCCGAACCATTGCTGGCCTGCGGTCCACTGGATAATCCGGCGGCCATTGCCGGCAATATCGCGCTGATTGTCCGGGGTGCTTGCCCGTTCAACGACAAACACGTCAATGCCCAGGAGGCCGGAGCGACCGCGGTCATCGTTTTCAACAACGCTGGCGCGCCGATCGTGATGGGTGGTGTCACTGATGCCACCATTCCGGGGGTGATGATCAGTCAGGCCGATGGTGAGTTAATCAACTCTGTTGCCGCGGTCGAGACGGTGGATGCGACCATTGACCTGGCATCCAACGATGATGTCGCTGATACCATCACTGGCTTCTCCTCGCGCGGTCCGGGCGCCGGCGGGTCGATTTTCAAGCCCGATGTCGCCGCGCCAGGTCAGTCGATCGCATCACACGGGTTCGGCACCGGCACCGGGGCATTTATCTCCAGCGGCACCTCGATGTCCGCGCCGCACGTGGCAGGACTTGCCGCGATCATGAGGGAGTTACATCCGGGCTTAAGCGCCACTGCGATCAAGGCCATGATCATGAACTCCACAGAAACCTCTTACCAGGACGGTGTGGCGGGCGCCAGCATGCCCTTCCCGATTACCGCCCAGGGTACCGGGGTGATCCGGGTTGATCGGGCCACGAAGCTCTCGAGCTATGCCAAGCCGGCTGGCGTTTCCTTCGGTCGCTTGAATCCATCGGCGCAGGCCGGCGTTACCCGCCAGATCCGGATTCGAAATCTGTCTGGCGAGACCCGCACCTTCACCGCCGAGCACATACCGGCACAGAACCCAGCCGGCGTCGAAGTGCGGCTGCTGGATGGCGCGCCGATCGTCGTTGGTCCCCATAGCCAGGCTACGGTACCGGTGCAGATGCGCCTGAACCCGGCCCAGATGTCACCTGATCCGGGCAACTTCAGCCAGCGTGAAGCCGATGGCTGGTTCGTTTTTGACGATGGCGTCGATACGCTGCGGGTCGCCTACATGGGCGTGGTCGATCCGGCCTCGCGCATGACGGTACGTTCCGGTGGCCGCCTGGCGGCCAATATCCGCAACGCCGGTATGGCGTCCGGCGTAGTCCAGGGCTTCACCCTGGCTGGTACCGGCGATGAGGCTTTGAGTGACGGCCAGACAGCTATCGATGCCTTTGGCTTCCGCACCATCGGCGACCAGGTTCACTTTGGGCTGGCCACCCAGGCGCCCTGGGAGAGCATGTCGGCGCTAATCGTCTTTATTGATGTCGACTTGACTTTCGACGGCGTGCCGGACTTCACCCTGGCCGCAGCCGATCTGGGCGTTTTTGTCGGCGGCAATGACGGTCGCGTGGTGACCGCGGTGCTGGGCGGGCCAATCCGCTTCTTCGCCAATGCCGACCTCAATGATCAGGTGGCGGTGCTGCCATTCCTGGCCGCTGATTTCCTCCCCGGCGGCCAGACGGCGTTTAACTATACCCTTGAGGTATTCGACCGCCGCAATGGCACGACCGGCGTCCAGACAGGCTTTATCGATCTGGCCGACGAAATCGTCCTGAGCGCACCAGCATTTGTCTTGCCTCCGGGCCAGTCACAGCGGGTTGAAGTCTCGGCTTCTGGCGAAGTCCTGTGGCTGCTGCCCAACGACGAGGCTCCGGACCAGGCCAAATCCCAGCGCGTGCGCTGAAGCTCGGCCCAATCATGCCGGCGATCGTGTCGGCACAACAACGCCCGCGGCCTGGCCGCGGGCGGTTTAACCCGTCGCGCCCGTGCAGAGTTGCTCAGAGGTTCCCTAGCACTGGTCTGGTCCATCACCGTGCCGGAGAAATGAGATAACCGGTTTGCTTGCGTCCCGCTAGCCGGATTTCCACTTGATGTTGCAGCCGACGCTGGGCTTCTGATCCGTTGGTACTGGCCTGCCTTCAAGCAGGGCATCGAGGGCGCCGCGCAAGTCGGCGCCGGTAACCGGTCGGCCGTTACCCGGGCGCGAATCGTCGAACTGGCCACGGTAGACCAGTTGCCTGTCGCCATCGAAGACAAAGAAATCGGGGGTGCAGGTCGCCCCATACGCGCGGGCGGTATTTTGTGTCTCGTCGTACAGGTAGGGGAACGGGAATCCCAGGTTTTCGGCCAATTCCTTCATGCGCTCCGGCCGGTCCTGCGGGTAGCCGGTGACATCATTGCTGCTGATGGCGACCATGCCGATGTTGGTATCACGATAATTGTGACCATAATCGTGGCCATAATCGCGACCCAATTCAACCAGCCCGTCGAGAATGTGCTTGACGAAGGGGCAATGGTTGCAGATGAACATCACCAGCGTGCCCCTGGCGCCAGCGACATCCTTGAACTTGACCGTCGTAGCGCTGACCGTGTCCGGTAGGCTGAACTTCGGTGCGGGCGTGCCGAGTGGCAACATCCTGGATTCAGTTTTTGCCATGTTTGCGCCTTGATCAATCCCGTGTCAGTCAATTCTGTTTCTGATGGTATTCGAAAAAAGGCCCCCTGAGCGTGCACCCGGCGGTGACTTTTTTCGGCAATCAGTCTTCGTCTGAATTTTCAGGCTTTGCATCGACCATGCGCACCGGAAACGGCTTTGTCACCTCTCCGGTGTAAATCGACAGATGTGGAAACGGTATCTCGATTCCGGCTGTATCAAAGCCCGCCTTGATGTCGGCAGTGATGCCGTTCCTCAATGCGAGAAAGTTTTCGCGCTTGGCCCAGACTGAAAACTGGATCTCCAGTGCCGAGTCGCCGAAACCGGTAAAGATGAATAGCGGCGCAGGCTCATCCAGGCACAGGATATTGGCGTCGGCCAGTGCCAGCAGCACGTCGCGCACGTGGTTGATGTCTTCCTTGTAAGCAACGCCAAGCTTGAGATCCAGACGCCGAATCGGAAATCGGGTCAGGGTGGTGACCTCGCTTTTGATCAGGGTTTCGTTGGGAATGCGCACGAACAGGTTGTCAAAAGTGCGCAATTTCACAGAAAGCGCATCGACCGAAAGCACCTCGCCGGTTGTTTCTCCCACCTTGATTACATCGCCAATTTCGAAACTGTGCTCGCCAATCAGAAACAATCCGCTGATCAGATTGGAAGCCGTGGTCTGGGAGGCAAAGCCGATCGCCACGGTCAGCACGCCGGCGGCACCCATGATGACGGTGATACTGAATCCCAGCTCGCTCAGGGCGGCGGCCAGGAACAGGCCGAAGATGCCGTAGAACACAATGCGCTTGAGCAGTTGCAGCATCTGCGGGCTCAATCGCTGGCGGAAGCTGCGCATGCTCAGCCGACCGGCCAGGCTGGCAATCAAGGTCCCGGCGCCAAGCAGGATCGCTGCGCGGATCAGAGACAACAGCATTTCGAGGTGCAGAAGAGTAATGAGGTCCTGAAGCATGACAGTCAGGTTCCAAAAAGAAGACTGAAGGCGCGCACCAGGCCCGAACGACCCGGCTCCTGGCGAGGCGGGGCCAGCCGCGTCAGACCCCTGGCGACGTCGGGTGGTCGCGAATCAATTTGGACCGAGGCCAGATCGGTTTGGCCCTCGCGAGTGAGGGTGACCGCCTGGGTCCAGAGCATGCCGTCGATATCGCCGTACAGAGCCAGCATGGGGACAGGCAAGCTGAATTTCTCCAGTGGCAACGGCGTTGAGGCCTTGTTCATGATAGTTAGCGGCGTTATGGCGCGGTGAGGGCGTTGCGGCAGTTCCGAAGGATCATGCCGGGCATGGGTGCGGCCGGCGTAACAGAGCTCGCCTTCCCGGGTCGACGGGCCGAACCAGGTATCGGAGAGCGGTTGCACGGGGAATTCCTTTAACAAGACAGCGGGCTCGCCCACCTCGATCTTCAGCCAGACGGGCGTGGACAGATAAAGCGTGACGGTTTGCTGACTGAGCAGAAACACCGGCTGGCGGGGTCTGATGACTACGGGCCGGTCGGCGAGCATGGGGGACAGTTGGGCCCGGTTGGACTTGGCGGCATGCACGAAGCGCTCGGCCACGGTTTCGGACAGGCCTTTTTCCACTTTCAGGTTGGCCTGCGGCTGGATATCCTCTTCGGCGACTGGAGTGCAATCGAGCAGCCATTCGTCGGTGTCATGGCCAAGGCTCAGCTCGAGTGCGCCCAGGGCGCCATGCAGCCGGTGACCGGCTGGCACGTTACGCGGGGTCCACCAAAGCGTACTTTTCCGTTGTTGGGGGTGCTCGGTCATGGTATCGAGTGTACAACGCCGGACCGCTGTCCGACCGCCCGGCGCAGCAGATCTGCCAGTCTGAGGGCGCCGGGGCCCGAGGCATCACTATCGGCAAAAACCAGGTACAGCGTGGCCCAGCGCTCTCCACCCTGGCTTAACCGAAGGGGTTTCAGTGCACCGGAGTCAAGCTCGCGGCGAATGATGTCTTCGGCATACCAGGCAAAGCCGGCCCCCATGCAGGCCGCGCGAATGGAAGTGGCCTTCGAACTGACGGTCCAGCGCTGGTCGCTGACGTTTGGTGCTTCCGAGCCAGCCGGTTGGGTGCCGCTGTCGCGGACCACCAGGTGCCGGTGCGGGCGCAGGTCTTCAAGAGCCAGTTCACGGTCAAGCAGATGCAGGGGATGGGTCGGGGCGGCGGCGGCCACGAAGCGGACCTGACTCAGGGCGTCACCTACGAAACCCTGCGGAATGCTCGAGGCGATGGCCACATCGACCCGGCCCGAGGTCAGCCGCTCGGCAGTTCCACCCAGAACTGATTCGTGCAGCTGGATGCGCATCTGCGGCTGCTCTTCGGACAAGGTGCTCAAACACTCCAGCAAAAGCCAGGTGGGGAAAATGATCTCAGCGGCCACCCGCAGCTCGGCCTCCCAGCCTGCCGCGACCTGGGCGGCTGCCCGCTCCAGCCGCGCGGCCTCGTCCAGCAACGCCCGGCCACGCCGGTAAAGCATCTGGCCGGCTGGCGTCAACACCGCCTTTCGACCCCGAATGCTGAAGGCTTTCAGGTCCAGCAGTTCCTCAACGCGGCGAATCGCGTAGCTGACGGTGGACTGAGACTTGCTGAGCGCTTCGGCGGCTTGAGCGTAGCCCCCCGCATCGACCACAGCCACAAGGGCGCGCCACTGTTCAAGACTGATTCGCGGGCTGCACATATCTATAAAATCGAATGATATAAACGAAAGTTTGCACTTTTTAATCGATTTGATCAAGCGTAAGCTGGGCCTCAGTCGAATATGCCTCCAAAGGACTCAGCAATGAAAACCCTGCTTGTCATCAAATCCAGTCTTTTCAATGGTTCCGGTCAGTCGAGCAAGCTGGCCGATGAGTTTGCGACGCGCTGGCGGATGGAGAATCCAGGCGGACGGGTGCTCTGCCGCGACCTGGCCGCCGATCCATTGCTGCACCTGACGGCTGAGGCCTTTGCCGGCTTTCAGGCCGAAGCGACAGCACGGACTCCGGCCCAGCAGGCAGCAACCGTGATCTCGGATACATTAATTGCCGAACTGAAGCTGGCCGACGCCGTGGCCATTGGCTTGCCAATGTACAACTTCACGATCCCGTCCACCTTCAAAGCCTGGATGGATTACGTGGCACGCGCCGGCGTGACGTTCGAATACACGGCCGACGGTCCACGCGGACTGATCGACAACAAGCCGGTGTTCGTCTTTGCCGCGCGGGGTGGTCTCTATCAGGGCACCCCGGCCGACACGCAGACGGACCTGGTCAAGCTCTTCCTTGGCCTGCTGGGCATTGAAGATGTCCAATTCACTTACGCCGAAGGCCTGGCGCTGGGTGATGAGACGGCCGACAAGGCTCGCAGTGATGCCAGCGAGCGCATCCTCAAGCTGGCGGCTTGAGTTGCCTGGTCGGAAGAAAAGATAAAAGCTCACCACAGAGGCACAGAGAAAACGCAGATGAATTGTTGCTTTTACAGCTTATTTCCTCAGTGCGCTCTGTGCCTCCGTGGTAAACCGGTTTTTTAGTGTTTGAGATCTTGCAAGGAGATTGATATGGCCACTCGCCAACTGGAAAAAATCATCGAAGCGATTGCGACCTCTGACGGCGCCGGGGTCAAGCTGCGCCGGAGCCTCGGGTCGAACCAGGCGGCGCGTCTGGATCCGTTTTTGATGCTGGATGAATTTTTCTCCGACAACCCGGAGGACTATCTGGCCGGCTTTCCCGCCCATCCGCACCGTGGGTTCGAGACCGTGACCTACATGCTTGACGGGCGCATGGAACACAAGGACCACCTGGGCAATACCGGTGATCTCGGGCCAGGCTCGGTGCAGTGGATGACTGCCGGTCGCGGCGTCATCCATTCGGAGATGCCGCGCCAAAGCGAAGGCCGGATGCGCGGGTTTCAGCTCTGGCTCAACCTGCCGGCGCAGGAAAAAATGAAGCCGGCGGCTTACCGTGATATTCCAGCCTCGCAGATTCCGGAGCTGACCTTTGACGGTGGCCTCGCGCGTGTCATCGCGGGTCAAATGAGCGTGAACGATCAGGTCGTGGCCGGTGCTGTCAACGGACCGAACGACCCGCTCACCACGGATCCGACCTATATCGACCTCCGCCTTGAGGCGAGCCGGACGTTCAAGCTGCCCATCACCGAAGGCTATAGCGCCATGGTTTACGTTTACGAAGGCGAGGCCGAAATTGGCGGCACGCGACTGCCAACGCGCGCCGCCGGTATTCTTGGCGATGGTGAGATGCTTGAAGTCCAGGCGGGTTCGGTCGGAGCCCGGTTGCTGGTCTTCGCCGGCAAGCCAATCAATGAGCCGGTCGTGCAGTACGGCCCCTTCGTCATGAACACGCGCGAGGAGGTTGAACAGGCCATGCGCGACTACCGCGATGGGCGCCTGACCGAGGTCGTTTAGGGGTCCGTTGAAATGTTGTGCGGCCGAATAACGCAGGTTAATGAGCATGGACTGGCGTGCGGGTACTCTAGAGCACCTACCATTCAAAAATAGGAATCAAACCATGCTTTCCTGGGCCCTGACATTTTTCATCATCGCGATTATCGCTGGCGTACTCGGCCTGAGCGGCGTCGCAGGCGCGGCGAGCAATATTGCCTGGATTCTGTTCGTGATTGGCATCATCCTGGCCATCATTTTCCTGATCTCCGGCAGGCGACCGTCGGTCTGACGGTCGGCCTGCGTATCTAATAAGACGCGGATGCCTTGGCAGGCTCCGGCTGACTCAGTTCAGTCGGGCCCAGCTTGAGCTGCAATCGAGGTAGGCACGATCGAATCCAGAAAAGTCGACCAGGCCTTCCAGGTCAGTGATCGACACCCGTCGTTTTTCCACGCTGACGAGATTGCGCCGACGCAGGAAGCTCAATGTTCGGCTGACGTGTACAGCCGATAGCCCGAGCGCATCGCCGATGATGCTCTGGTTGAGTGGCAGTTCGAATTCCTTGGTGTCGAGCAGCAACCGGGTTTTGAGTTCCAGCAGAAAATGACCAAGACGCTCGGCTGCGGGCCGCCGGCCGATGCTGATGATGCGTTCGCCAAAGATTGCCTGCTCGCGGGCCATGGAAAGAAAAAAGAGATCGGCCAGTCGCGGTGACTCGCTGAATATTTCCAGCAGCCGGGTTCGAGAGAACTGGCAGACCTCCACTTCGGTCAGGCTGATCACATCGGATTGAAAGCGCTTGAATCCGATCTCGCGCAGACCCATGACCTGGCCCGGCAGAAAGATATCCAGAACCTGGCGTTGCCCATCGGCCAACAGCCGTGTCGCACAGGCCCATCCTTCATGCAGGATGTACAGCCA
>JBGTLI010000343.1:0-14498 GCA_041744195.1 Wenzhouxiangella sp.
TCGTTGATCCATAGAGACTTTGACCTGTTGCTGAGTGGCCGCCATTCAAAATCCCTTCCCGGGAATGAGCAAGCGGCAAGCTTAGTGGCAACCGGACAAAATAGTTGTCGTCAACCGGCCAAAGTAATTGTCGTCGAATAATAGCCCCACGAAATAGAGTACGAGACCGTGTGGCCGCTACCTCCGATTCTGGAGAACCGATAGGAACCCAGCCTGTAAAGCGGCCAACCATTAAAGCACTGAACGGCAGCAGTACCAGCAAGAGCAGAAGCCCAGCACCGACCGCTAGTGTACCCCGTCGTTAAATCTGTAACTTTCAGAGTGTGACTGAGTCGACAAATCAAGGCGCGAACAGCAGTGAATGGCCAGCCCTTTACAAGGTTCGCAACGCCGAGTTGTCGACTCAGACGCACTCCCGAAGGGCGAGCCGGAAAGCGCTCATCTGCGGCGTTATCGCTCTTGGAAAGGCAATAAGCATTCCCTGCGAGCGCTGCCTTGCAGCTAAGCTCTTTCCGACTCGCTGAAAGTTACAGAATTAACGACGGGGTACACTAGCTAGAGCATCATCACCACCGCATCGAGCGCCCGGACGTCTTCATAGATTTTCTCCAGGTGCTCGCGGGACGTTGCTTGGACGGTGACGGTAATGCTCTCAAAACGCCCATTGCGGCTGGGACGGACGCGCACATCGGCCCGATGCGAGAACTCTGTGTGACGGGAGATCGCCGTCAGCACGGCGGTCCGGGCCTCGGCGCTGGTCATCACCATGGCCTTGACCGGATACCGGCACGGAAACTCCAGAGGGCTGTCGGATTCATCCGCCACTACTGATCACCCGCGACCAATCAGTTACCGAACAAGCCACTGAACCACAACCTGACGCCATCGGATGCGCGGCCGAAAAAGCCGGCCTCGGCGACAGCCTGGCGCGCGACCAACGGTCGCTCGGCCACGATCTGGTCATCCAGCGCGACCAGCAGGCGCCCAACCGAATCACCGACTGCGATCGGCGCGTTGAGTACATCGTCCATTTCCAGGCGCGCTTCCAGCGCATCCATGCGGCCGCGTGGGATGGTGACGAACAAATCATCGTCAATGCCCAGACTGACCTGATTGGCGCGGCCTTTCCAGATTCGTTCGACTTTCAACTCGTCGCCCGCGTCATAAAGCTGGTAGGTTTCGAAAAACCGGAAACCGTAATTGAGCAGCGACTGACTGGCCGCCGCACGGGCTTCCTCGCTGTCGGTTCCCATCACAACGCTGACCAGACGCATGCCGTCACGACTGGCCGATGTCACCAGGCAATATCCGGCCGAGGAGGTGTGCCCGGTCTTGAGGCCATCGACCGAGGGATCACGCCACAGCAGCCGGTTTCGGTTGTGCTGCCGAATGTCGTTGAAGGTGTATTCGCGCTCGGAATACCAGCTGTAGAAATCTGGGAAATCACGAATGAGGGCACGGGCCAGCAAGGCGGAATCTCGCGCCGAGGTGTACTGGTCCGGATCCGGCAGACCGGTGGAGTTCATGTAGTTGGTGTTGACCATGCCAAGGGCCTGGGCCTGCTCGTTCATCATACTGGCAAAGACCGCTTCGGTGCCGCCGATATGCTCGGCGATAGCGACGCTGGCATCATTGCCCGACTGGATGATGATGCCCTTGAGCAACTCTTCCACGCTGACCCGGTTGCCCACTTCGACAAACATGCGCGACCCCTGGGTGCGCCACGCGATTTCGGAGATCAACACCTGTTCGTCGAGCGCCAGGTTGCCACGCGCGATTTCATTAAAGGCCACATAGGACGTCATCAGCTTGGTGATGCTGGCCGGTTCCACCCGGTCATCGGGAGAACGATCAGCGATGACCGACTGGGAATGAAAGTCCATCAGGATAAAACTGGTGGCCCCGATCGACGGGGCGGCCGGAACCGGTGTCTGCGCCCACCCCATCGTGGCTGACAGCAAAAAGAGCGCTGCCAGCAGAACCGAAAACATGCGGATGTGCCGTTTGACTGTGTTCATTTTTGCAATTCGAAACCTTAGTGGGTTGACTGGATTCATGGAATCAGATTCATGGATAAACGTATTGCGCCTGACCGAAACCGAGCGCGCTGATGCTTTCGAACAGGTCCATTGCCCGCTCGGCCTGCGTGATCGGGCCGACTCGAACCCGCCAGATCCGACCGGAAGCACCTCTGGCCGATTCGGCGGTGGCCGGCGTCATCCCGGCCTCGTTCAGCCTGGCCACCATCGCCTCGGCGCGCTGGCGGTCGCCAAATGCGCCAACCTGCAGCAGCACCGGCAGGCGGGCCGGACTTGTCGCCATCCGGACTGGCTCGTCGAACGTGATCGCGGTGACCTCGACCGGCCCGGTGCCGGAATGGTCGATGCCCAGCATGACCGCCGCCGCCCAGGACAGGTCGATGATGCGATCCGGGTGAAATGGCCCGCGATCATTGATCCTGACGATGATGCTGCGGCCATTGTCGCGGTGTCGGACCTCGGCGTACGTTGGCAGGGGCAAGGTACGGTGCGCGGCGGTCATCTTGTACATGTCGTACGGCTCGCCGGAGGATGTCGCCCGACCGTGGAACTTGGTGCCATACCAGGATGCGATACCTAGTTCGTTGTAGCCGTCAGCCGTAGCCATTACCCGATAGGTCTGGCCCAGCACCTGGTAGGGCGAGTGGTTGCCGTAGGGGCTGCGCGGCTCGGGCCGTGGCTCGGGCAACTCGATTCGGCTGAAATCAAAAGTCCCCACCGGAGCGCCGTCGGACACGCGGCCTGCCTGGGGTGTTGCTCCTGCGTCGCGCGTTTCGCTGTCGCGGGTATCACGAGCGCAGGCCGCCACCAGCAGCGCCACCAGCAATAGCAGCGCCAGTCGGATCAAGGTGCGCGCTCCCGGATCGCCTCGGCGAGCTGGGTTACGGCCATCGCGTACAGCGGCGAGCGGTTATAGCGTGTGATCACGTAGAAATTGTTCAGGCCGATCCAATAGTCGTGACCGTCTTCGGTTTCCAGCTTGACCAGTGTGGCGGGCATGTCAGGATCAACGCCGTTGGGGTCAAACTCGATCCCCATGCCGGCCAGGTCGGACAGGGTGTGATCCAGGTTCATGCCGAACTCGACATCAAAACCGTCAGGCACAGCACTGACCGGCAGCACGATGGGCTCGCCCGCCCGCCAGCGATGCCGGGCCAGATAGTTCGCGACCGAGCCCAGGGCGTCGGGCAGCGAGCGCCACAAGTCGCGCCGGCCGCTGCCGTCGAAATCGACTGCGTAGGCCCGGTAGCTCGACGGAATGAACTGGCCAAGGCCCATGGCGCCTGCGTAGGAGCCGCGAATCTCGTACAGGGGCAGGTTTTCTTCATGCGCCAGGCTGAGGAAATGGCCGAGCTCGCTGGCGAAGAAACTGCCGCGCCGGGGAAAGTAGAAGCCCAGCGTTGCCAGTGCGTCAATGACCCGGAAACTGCCGGTGTTCGAGCCGTAATTGGTTTCAACACCGACAATGGCCACAATGATTTCGACCGGCACACCAAAGCGCTCGGACACATTTTGCAGCAACTCCTCGTTGGCGCGCCAGAATTCCGCGCCGCCGGCGATGCGGGCCTCGGTCATGAAAATTGGCCGATAGCTGTGCCATGGCCGGGCTTCGGCCGGCCGGGTGATCGCGTCAATGATCGATTGCTGGTAAGTGGCATCGGCCAGAACAGCTCGAACCTCTTCGGCATCCAGACCGTGCTCGGCAACCACGCGGGCGACAAACTCCTCGGCGCCCGGATGGGGCTCATCGGCCACAATACTGGTGGCCAGCGCGAGACAAAACAGCAGGCAGCTTATTCGGATCATGGGTTTATCATCAATATCATTAAAGTTATGCAGTCTATAGAGAGCTGTCTTAAGGAAAGGTTTCCCCGCCAGCGTTGCCAAGCCATCATTCTAGCAATTGCGCCGTCCCCGCGTCTTTCCTGCGAATCCGGGGTCATGTGTCATCCCATGAATCGACGCCGGCTGTAAAGACCCATCACCAGCCCGAACCCGGCCAGCAAGGTCACCGCCGAGGTGCCGCCGTAGCTGACCAATGGTAGCGGCACGCCAACAACCGGCAGCAGGCCGCTGACCATGCCAACGTTGACCGCCAGGTACAGGAAAAACATGAACACCAGCGCCCCGGCCAGCAGACGACCGAAGCTGTCACGACAACGGCTGGCCAGGTACAGCCCGCGCAGGATGATGGCGGCATACAGCAGCAGGATGACAATGACGCCGATAAAACCAAACTCTTCGGCCAGCACCGAAAAGATGAAATCGGTATGCGGTTCCGGCAAGAACTCCAGGTGGGACTGGCTGCCAGAGGTCCAGCCCTTGCCCGTCAGCCCGCCGGAGCCAACCGCGATCTTCGACTGAATAATATTCCAGCCCTGCCCGAGCGGGTCACTTTCCGGATTGAGAAAGGTCATGATGCGGTGCTTCTGGTAGGCATGCAGATTCAGCCACAACAAGGGCAGAGCGGCGGCGACCGCGACCGCCATGGCGATGATGAGCCGCCAGCGAAGGCCGGCCAGAAACAGGATGCACAGACCACTCGCGGCCACCAGGACCGAGGTCCCCAGGTCGGGCTGCATCATGATCAGGCCGACCGGCAGGACGATCAGCACCACCCCGGTCAGCAGATCGATCCAGCCCGGCGGCAGCGGCCGCCGGGCCAGCAATGCCGCCAGCATCAAAGGCAGGGCGAGCTTCATTGCCTCGGCCGGCTGAAATCGAACCACCCCAAGATCCAGCCAGCGCTGTGCGCCGCGGCCGACGCCGAACATCCAGACCGCCACCAGCAACAACACCGCCGCCACATACAGCCATGGCGCCCAGACTTGCAGGAACCGCGGCGGGACCTGAACCAGCACCAGCATGATGACCAACCCCATACCCAGGCGCACGCCCTGTTTCCAGACCATGCCAATGTCCTGCTCGGCAGCGCTATAGAGCACCACCAGGCCCATGGCCATCAACACCAGAATCAGCGCGGTGAGTATCGGGTCCAGGCGCCAGCGCAGCAGCCAGTGGCCGGCATTCCAGTCAGACTGGGCGTTCAATAGCCCAACTCCATGGCCCGGGCCAGCACTGCCGCGGCTACGGGCGCGGCAACCCGGGAACCGCCGCCACCGTGTTCGACCACCACGCTGATGGCGATGGCCGGGTTGTCGAACGGTGCAAAGCCAATGAACAGGGCGTGATTGCGCAAATGCTCGGGGCGCTCGTCATGATCGCGCACAAAGTTCGCCTCCATATCGTCAGGCACGCCGAAAACCTGGGCCGTGCCGGTTTTTCCGGCAATGCGCACCGGCACCTGCGAGGCAATAGCGCGGGCCGTCCCGGTCGGGCCATGGACCACGGATTCCAGGCCCTTGAAAACGGCATCCCATATCGCTTCCGAATGTATGGCCATCCGCAACGGCTCACCGGCCCCGATCAACGAAGGCTGGGCCGTGACCCCACGCCCGGCAAGTGCCGCCGTTGCATGAGCCAGCTGCATCGGCGTCACCACCGTGAAACCCTGTCCGATTCCGGTGATCACGGTCTCTCCGGGAAACCAGGCCTCGCCGAAGGTCGCCCGCTTCCAGCTGCGGGTTGGCAACACGCCGTTGTTCTCGCCAGGCAGGTCAATGCCGGTGGTACGACCAAAACCGAACAGCGCCAGCTCACGTGAAATGCGGTCAATACCCAGATCCACCGCGACCTGGTAGAAATAAGTGTTCACGGATTCGGCCAGCGCGCCGTCCAGATCAACCCAGCCATGGCCACCGCGGCGCCAGTCGCGATAGTGTCGGCTGTGGCCGGGCAACTGGTAGGAGCCGCGGGAAAAATAGCGCGTGGTCGGCGTGATCACGCCACTTTCCAGACCCGCCAAGGCGATAAACGGCTTGATCGTCGAGCCCGGCTCATAGCCGCCGGACAGGAACCGATTGAACAGTGGGCGCTGATGGTTGGCAAGCAGCAGGTTGTAATTGGTCTGGCTGATACCATGGACGAACAGATTGGGATCAAAACCGGGGTGGCTGACCAGCGCCAGCACTTCGCCGGTCTGCACGTCCAGGGCGACCACCGCGCCAGCGCGCTGGCCCAGCGCTTCAATGGCGGCTTGCTGCAAGTCGAGGTCCAGCGTCAGCGTCAGCGTTTGACCCGGCGTCGGGTTGCCCCGTTCCAGCACCCGCAACACCCGGCCCTGGGCGTTGGTTTCCACCCGCTCAAAACCCGGGTCGCCATGCAGCAGGTGTTCGTAATGACGCTCGATGCCGGTTTTGCCCACGTGCGATGTGGCCCTGTACTGGACGCGGTCCAGGCGTTGCAGGTCGCGGGTGTCAATTCGGCCCACGTATCCGATCACATGGGCCAGCAACTCAGCATGCGGATAGTGACGGGTCAGGTAGGGCTCAACCTCAACGCCCGGAAGCCGGTGGCGCTCGATCGCCAGCCGGGCGACCTGGTTTTCGTTCAGATTGGCTTTGAGCGTCAGCGCCTGAAAACGACGCGAACTTTGACGCTGCTGTTGAAAACGGCGCATTTCGTCGGCGTTGATGTCAACCAGTTTGGCCAGCCGTTCAATGGTCTCGTCCAACCCCGGCGTGCGCTCCGGCACCACGACCAGGCGATAGGCCGGCTGATTCTCAGCCAGGACCCGCCCGTGGCGGTCCAGGATCAGACCACGATTGGGCACCAGGGCGCGCAGGCGGACCCGATTCTCATCGGCCCGCGCAGCGTAAATGTCGTGCGCTCCGAGCTGGAGGTGACCATAACGCCAGCCCAGCAGCAGCAGCAAGGCCAGAATCAGAATGACCAGAAAACGGAAGCGGTTGCTGATCAGACCGAGCTCGGCCTGTTCGTTGCGGACCCGAACCTGTCTGTTGCGCCTCATGAACGTTGCAGGCGCTGACGGCGACGCAGAGCGTCAAACAGCAGGAACATCCAGGGCCAGACCAGCACCGCCACCACCGGCGCAAGCCACCAGGTCCAGTGGGGCCAGCCATTGCCGATCAGACCCAGGATCCATAGCTGGATCACCCGGTCGTTCACCAGCAGGGCAAAGATGGCCGCGGCCTGCTGCCACGGCGGGAAAAACCGGATTCGGGCTCGAAAGCGCTCCAGCAGGAACACCACGATCACCAGGCCGAGCGCATGCTGACCCAGCAGCGTGCCGGTCATGATATCGAGCAGCAGACCCAGCAGGAAGACCTGACCCAGGTGGCGCATGGAACCAGCTTCCAGGTTCCAGTAGATGACCATCAAGGCAAGCCAGTAGGGCCGCATCGGTTCCAGCACCACCGGCAAAGGCATCAGGGTCAAGGCAAAACCCAGCACCAGCGTGACCACCATCAGTCCGCCACCCTGACCCCGCCCGTTCACAACACCCCTCCGGGCTCGACTGGCGGCCCCGTCGCGTCGTCAGCCGCGATGGGCGGCTCACTGTGCTCATTAAGAATGATAGGGTCGACAGGCGGATCCACGGCTTCCGCCCCGAACCCGTCGTCTTTGGCAGCCTCTTCATCAATCTGCTCTTCCAGAGACCGGATTGCAAGAATCAGCAAATGGCGGGCGCCATCCAGTCGCGCCAGTGGCCGCGCCTCGGCGCGTGCGAACGCTTCACCGTCCGGACGACTGACGGCAACCACTTCAGCCACCGGCAGACCGGCCGGGAATCGCCCGCCCAGGCCTGAGGTCAACAGCACATCGCCGACTTCCAGATCCACATTCATCGGCAGGTCGGTCAGGCGCAATTCATCGGTCCGTCCACTGCCATAGGCTATGGTGCGCAACCGGTTGCGCTCGACCCTGACGGGAAGCGCGTGGTCGGGATCAGACAGCAAAATCACAGTGGCCGAATACAGCAGCACCGTGTCGACCTGGCCGATCACCCCCGTGGCGTCGATGACCGGCTGGCCGGCACGCAAGCCGTGGGAAGAGCCACGATTGATGAGGACGCGGTGGGAATAGGGATTGAGATCGATGCTGCGCAGTTCGGCAGTCTGGTATTCCGCATCAACCACCCGCGAGGCTTCCAGCAGTTCACGCAGCTCTGCATTTTCACGGCCCAACTCCTGCATCAGCAACAATCGGGCCCGACTCTCGCGCAACAGTTGCTCCAGCTCGTCACGTTCAGCCTGCAGGGCATTGCGGTCGGTGAAATTGTCGCGCAGACGGAACGCCAGCGTGAATGGCGCTTCGATTGCCAGCATGAACGGCTCGACGGCCAGGCCGGCCAGTGCCCGGAAGTTTTCGACGTAGCGTCCACGAAAGTCCAGCGTCATCAGCACCATGGCCAGCAGAGCGTAGAACATCAGGCGCGCCATGCGCCCGCCGAGGTCACCGCTCATGACGGAGGAGTGTGGGCCAGCCGAAAATCTCACCGCATCGGTTGTAGTTTGTTATCAGGTCGAGAAAAAGAAATCGCCGCGGTTTTCGTCCATCATTTCAAGCGCCCGTCCACCGCCGCGGGCGACACAGGTCAGCGGATCATCGGCGATGATGACCGGCAGCCCGGTTTCTTCCATCAGCAACTTGTCCAGACCGCGAAGCAGCGCGCCGCCCCCGGTCAGAACAATGCCGGTCTCGGCCACATCGGCACATAATTCCGGCGGGGTTTGCTCCAGGGCCATCTTGACCGCGCTGACGATGCTGGTCAGCGCCTCCGACAGCGCTTCGAGAACCTCATTGCTGTTCAGGGTGATCATCTTTGGCACCCCTTCGGCCAGGTTTCGGCCGGAAATCTGGATCTCGGAGGTTGAATCCTGCGGATAGGCGCAGCCAATCTCCATCTTGATCCGCTCGGCGGTCGACTCCCCGATCAGGGTGCCGTAAGAACGACGCACGTAATTAATGATGGATTCATCAAAGTGATCGCCGCCAATCCGCACCGAATTGGCATAGACAATGCCATTGAGCGACAGCACCGCCACTTCGGTCGTACCGCCACCGATATCCAGCACCATCGAGCCGCGCGCTTCGTGAATCGGGATGCCGGCGCCGATCGCCGCGGCCATCGGCTCCTCAATCAGAAACACTTCGCGGGCGCCGGCGCCCTCGGCCGATTCCTTGATCGCCCGACGCTCGACCTGAGTCGATGAACACGGCACGCAAACCAGCACTCGCGGGCTCGGACGCAAAAAGCGGGTCGAGTGCACTTTCTTGATGAAATGCTGCAACATCTGCTCGGTCATGTTGAAATCGGCAATCACGCCGTCTTTCAGCGGCCGGGTTGTGCGGATATTGCCGGGTGTACGACCCAGCATCTGCTTGGCCTCCGAGCCAACCGCGGCAACATCCTGGGGGCCGCCGGGCCCGCGCTGCATTCGAACGGCGACGACCGAAGGCTCGTTGAGAACAATGCCCTGGCCACGGACAAAAATCAGAGTATTGGCCGTGCCCAAATCAATAGACAGGTCATTGGAAAACAAACCGCGTAAGCGCTTGAACATAAGAGAAGAAGGGGGTTCGCCCGTTATTTTTGCAAAGACCGACTAATGTAGCAACGCTGGCATGAAGCGGCAACAGCAATTATGGAAAGTTATCGTTAAACTACGTTACGCAGTGCACAAAATGCCTGGATACGAATCCCTGCCGCACCATTCGTTACAATAGCCGGCTGTTTCCCCGCAAGGTAATTATTCATGTCCGTGCTGATATGCGGCTCCCTGGCCTACGACAACATCATGGTCTTCCCGGAGCGATTCAAAGACCACATCCTCCCAGACAAGACCCACATGCTCAATGTCGCTTTCCTGGTGCCAGAGCTGCACCGCAACTTCGGCGGCTGCGCGGGCAACATCGCTTACTCGCTCAAAAAACTGGGCGGCAAACCATTACCGATGGCCAGCGCGGGCGCGGACTTTGACGACTACGCGCGCCACCTCGACCGTCTCGGCATCAGCCAGGACCATGTCCGGATCTGCGACCAGCTTTGGACGGCGCAGGCCTACATTACGACCGACATCGATGACAATCAGATCACCGCCTTCCATCCCGGCGCGATGAACGAGGCCCATCACCAGAAGATCCCGACCAATGCCGGCATCACCTTCGGCATCGTCGCGCCCGATGGCAAACAGGCGATGCTGGACCATTCCGACCAGTTCGCCGCCGCCGGAATCCCGCACATCTTCGATCCCGGCCAGGGCCTGCCCATGTTCGACGGCGCCGAACTGGCCCGGATGATCGCCAACGCCAACTGGCTGACCGTCAATTCCTACGAATGGGAAATGCTGAAGAAAAAAACCGGCCTGGGCCAGGAAGAAATCACCGCCCAGCTTGATGGCGGCCTGATCGTCACCCATGGCGGCGAAGGCTCGGAACTGTTCACTCCGGCCGGAAACACCCGGATACCGTCCGTCAAACCTGAAAAGATTGCCGACCCCACCGGTTGCGGCGATGCCTATCGCGCCGGCCTGCTATTCGGCCTGGCCAAAGGCTGGGACCCAACCGACGCCTGCCGACTGGGCTCCCTGCTCGGCGCCATGAAGATCGCCCACAAAGGCCCCCAGCACCACGACTTCACCCCGGCCAGCATCGCCAGCCGCTTCCAGGCCGAATTCGGCCATGCCATGCCCGACTGACCGACCGAATGCAGGAGCGGCATTCGCGCCGCTCCTGCAACTGTCACAACACATCGGCCGGAGTCTTTTGCCGCCGGTAACTCGAACTGGTTGACGCTGGCGCCGCAAATAACGACAATATGCGGCTGCCTTCGTGGCTACGTAGCTCAGTTGGTTAGAGCGCGGCACTCATAATGCTGAGGTCGGTGGTTCAAATCCACCCGTAGCCACCATTTTTCCTCCCTGTCCTGGCCAACTTGTTGACTGGCGACTGACCGTTCAACCATGATCTCCTAGAGTAGGTCGACCAGCGTCTCAATGACGTGTTGCACATAATCGTTGAACTCGGGTTCGTCGCGGTCGGGGACCAGGGCCTGGGCCTGAAGCTGGAGGTAGCCCACGTAGGATGAATACACCAGGTTGGCGCGCTGACGCGCCGGTTGGGCGGCCAGGCCGAGTTCCTCAAATGCGGCAGCAAGGTACTTGATACGTCGGCTGGTCACGCGCTTGAGCACTGGCCCGACCCTCGGATCGTTGGGTGCGCCGCAAAGGGCAAGATAAATTCGGTGGGTCAGGGTCTGGCGGCTGGTGCGCCAGACAAATTGCGACAGACGCTCGGCCGGCTGCATGTCCGCGCTCAATGCCAGCTTGAGGTGGTAGCGGTCCTGACTTTCCCACCGCTCAAGCGCCCGGCCCAGCAACTCATCCCGGCCGGGAAAGTGCCAGTAGAAACTGCCCTTGGTGATGCCCAGCCGTCGCGCCAACGGCTCAACGCCAAGTGCGCTGACGCCTTTTTCGGCCATCAATTCAAGAGCTGCCTGCTCCCAGTCGGCCGGGGTCAGGGTGGCCCGGTCAGCGCCTGGGCGATTGGTAGGGGTGGCATCAGACATGGTCTGCCATCATACTCGGTATTTTATCGGTGGTGCTGTGGCCCAAGGGCTTGCAACCTGGGGTCCCGGAACCAATATCTTGCATCATTGACTAACGACAAGGGTAAACCCATACTCTGCCGTATGGAAGCAGTTCGCAAATTAAATGACGATATTCGTCGCCGCCAGATCTGGACAGACGACGGTGTCCGACTGAGTCTTCGCTATTACGGCGATGACCGGGCGCCGTGCGTTCTGATGGCTCACGGCTTTGGCCAGACCCAGTATTGCTGGGAGGAAACCGGTCGCCGTCTTGCCGCCGCTGGTTGGCAGGCGGTCAGTTACGACGCGCGCGGCCACGGCGAAAGTGACCGCTCTCCGACCGGCGAATACGACTTTGAACAGTTCGTGGAAGACTTTCGGCGGGTTTGCGCTTCTCTGCCAAACCTGCCTGTGGTGATCGGCGCCTCAATGGGTGGCCTGACCGCCCTGCTGGCTCACTCCGAAAAACCCAAGGTCGATTTGAAGGCGCTGGTGCTGGTCGATATCGCCCCGCGCTGGGACGAACGTGGCGTGGTCGCGATGCTTTCGTTCATGCGTCAGCACCCGGAAGGGTTTGCCACGCTGGAAGAGGCCGCCGAGGCCGTTCGCGGCTTCCTGCCCCATCGCCGACGTAGCGGCAAACCAACGGGCCTGAATCGCAACCTGCGCCAGTCCTCGGATGGTCGCTGGTATTGGCATTGGGACCCGGCCATGCTCGCTCTGGCCGAAAAAAGCAGCAACTTGCAGTCTCGCCTGCAGTCGGCCAGCCGGCGCCTCAAGCTGCCCACCCTTCTGGTTTCCGGCGGCATGAGCGAGCTGATCGGCGCTGAACACTCCGATGAATTTCTCAAACTTGCCCCGCATGCTGAACACGTCGAAGTCCCGGATGCCTCTCACATGGTCGCCGGAGACGGCAATGATCATTTTCTGTCCGCCATTTCGCCATTTCTGAAACAACAAGCCACCCAACGGGCCGAGAAGCGAAATACCGAACGACGAGGAGCCGAAAAATCATGATGACGCTGTTGTTTCTGATGGCCCTGCTGTTGACCGCTCTGGCCTGCGCTTATTTCAAGACCAGCATCATGGTCTGGACGGGAGTCACCGCTGCGGTGCTGCTGGCTTTCACCGTCGCCGGCCAGCCCGGCTGGGTGGTATTGACCGTGTTCTGGCTGTTGTTTCTGGCCATCGCCGTACCCCTGAATCACCGGCCGTGGCGGCGCGAACTGATCACCAGCCATGTGTTGCGCGTGTTTGAGAAAATGACCCCGCAGATTTCAGAAACCGAGAAAGTGGCGCTTGAAGCCGGCACGGTGGGTTTCGAAGGCGAGTTGTTTTCCGGGCGTCCGAAATGGAGCCGGTTCATCAAGAAGCCGCTGCATGAATTGAGCGTCGAAGAACAGTCCTTCATTGATGGCCCGGTCGAAAAGCTGTGCGACCTGATCGATGAGTGGGAATTCAGCCACTATCGGGCCGGCATGTCGGATGAGGTTTGGGACCACCTGAGAAAATCCGGGTTTTTCGGCATGATCATTCCGAAAGAATACGGCGGCCTGGGTTATTCCGCCGTGGCCCACCGGGCTGTGCTCGAGAAAATCGCCGGCTTGAGCTCGACGGTTGGCTCCGTGGTTGCCGTCCCTAATTCATTGGGTCCGGCCGAGCTGCTGATGCACTACGGCACCAAAGAGCAAAAGGACTTCTACCTGCCTCGCCTGGCCAGCGGCGAGGAGATTCCGTGCTTTGGCCTGACCAGCACCACGGCCGGTTCCGATGCCACCTCGATTGCCGACTACGGCGTGGTGTGCAAGGGCAAATGGAATGGCAAGCAGACCCTGGGCATCAAACTCAATTTCGAAAAGCGATACATCACCCTGGCGCCAGTGGCTACGGTTGTCGGCCTGGCGTTTCGCCTGTATGACCCCGACGGCCTGATCGGCGAGACCGAAGACATCGGCATTACCCTGGCCCTGCTGCCCTCCGATACGCCGGGCATGGAAATCGGCCGCCGCCATTTTCCGCTCAATAATCCGTTCCCCAACGGACCGATTATCGGCAAGGACGTTTTCGTGCCCCTGGATTATCTGCTCGGCGGCACCGAATACGCCGGCCAAGGCTGGCGCATGCTGATCGAGTCCCTGTCGGTGGGTCGGGCCATTTCCCTGCCCTCATCGACTTCCGGCGGGGCCAAGGCCGTAGCGCTTGCCACCGGCGCTTATGCCCGGATCCGCAAGCAGTTCAACCTGCCAATCGGGCGCTTCGAAGGGGTCGAGGAAGCGCTGGCCCGGATTGCCGGCTATACCTATGCGATCAGCGCGCTCAGCCGCCAGACGGCCTCGGCCGTGGACGATGGCGAGAAGCCCGCAGTGCCTGGCGCCATTGCCAAGTACCACTGCACCGAACTGAGCCGTAAAGTGATCAAGGACGCCATGGACATCCATGGCGGCAAAGGCATCATTCTCGGGCCGAAGAACTACCTCGGGCGCGCCTGGCAGGCTGCACCGATCTGGATCACTGTCGAAGGCGCCAATATTCTCACGCGCTCGATGATGATCTTTGGTCAGGGCGCCATCCGCTGCCATCCTTTTGTACTGAAGGAACTGGAAGCCCTGGAAATCGAGGACGAAGAGCAGCGTCTGGCCGAATTCGACCGGTTGCTGTTTGGCCATATCGGCCACAGCATGTCCTGCGCCGTGCGTTCCTTTGTTCTGGGCCTGAGCTTTGCGCGATTCGCGGCCGTACCGGGTGACCGCCGTACCCGTCAGTATTATCGCAAGCTCACCCGCTACAGCGCTGCCTTTGCCTTCATGGCCGATATCGCCATGCTGACCTATGGCGGCAAGCTCAAGCAAAAAGAGAAGATTTCCGGCCGGCTGGGCGATGTGCTGAGCCAGCTTTATATCTGCTCATCCATGCTGCGACGCTTTGAACACGACGCGCGCCCGGCTGCTGACCAGCCGATTCTGGCCTGGGCCTTCCATGATTCGATCTTCAAGATCCAACATGCCCTG
>JBGTLI010000344.1:0-4844 GCA_041744195.1 Wenzhouxiangella sp.
ACCGGCGAAAGCTATCGAAAGCGAGCTCAATCCACTAGGAAAAAGGAGAAACAGGAACAAAAGTGCTAGGCAGGAAAAAACTCTAACCGACCGGCCATTTTAATTGTCGCCGACCGGACAAAGTAATTGACGCGAGACAAACCTTGATGCCCGCACGCATTTCGATGCAGTCGCGCATTCCGATGCTGGCGCGCAGGCGAGACTATTTTCGTCTCAGTGTGGCTATTGCAATTTCCATCGCGGCTGGCAGCCACGCCCTGGCCCAGGACCCCGCGCCCGGCGAGGAGGGCTGGACAGCACCTGCAATCAGTTCACTGAGCATCAACCGGGTTGGACGGTCGCCGTTCAATCCACCGGAAATCACCGATACGACCTTTGTGGTAGACGACGACATTGGCCTGGACACCGGTTGTGTATTCAGCAGCCATGGCCCGCTGCGGTTTACGATCAATGTGGATCGTTTTATCGGCGATAAGGACAAATTGATCGCCAATGGCTTGTTGGGTGGTACTGCCAAGCTCGTCATGCCGGTATGGGACGTGGATTTCGACGTACCCGGCCTGCCATCGGGAACCGAGCCGGAGCGAAATCGGGTATTTTTCAATGGCAACGTAGTGCCCGGCGAATTCCTGACTGGAGCCAACAACATCTGGGCTTTGAACGAGTTCGATATTCCCATCGACTGGGTCAATTTCCCCCAGGCTCCCGGAGCCAGTGGCCGCCCCGGTGAGGTCGGCAACGAGATTGAAATCTTTATCGACGTCGCCAATGATGGCAACGTCTGGTGTGCCGAGGTGGACTGGGCCTCGCTCGAAATCGAGGTCGCACGCCCGGTGGTTATGGCCCATGGCATCTTGTCGGGTGGCGATACCTGGAACTTTTGGGTCCAGCAACTTGAAACTCTGGGGCTGCCGAACAGCAACGATCTGAATATGGGCGCTCTTGACAGCATCGGCAACAATGCCTCCAAAATCGGCGGCGAAGTGACCGATGCCAAAGCTCGCTGGGGTGTGGATAAAGTCAACCTGGTCGTTCACAGCAAGGGTGGTCTCGATGGGCGTCATTACGTCGAGAACGCCGACGATGTTGAGCAACTGGTTCAAATCGGAACCCCCAACGCCGGTAGCCCCCTGGCCGACAAAATCCAGGCCGGGACGTTGCGCCTGGGACTGAAAGGGGTGGCGGTGAACGCCCTGGTCAGCGTACTGGCCGGCCCGGCCGGAATCCAACTGACCACGCCTTACATGGCAATCTACAATCTGCGGCACGGGCCCAACCCCAACGTCCGATACACCGCCATGGCCGGTGACTACGATCCAGATTGTGGATTCAACCCGTTCTGCCGCCCGCTTGAACGCGTGCTGCTCGCAATGAGCGGCAGCCCTGGCGATACCATCGTTCCGGTCAGTTCGGTGCACGCTTTGCCATACACTGGCGACCGCAGCTTCAGAAGCGTCGGCGCCAATACCGAAGCCATACACGCCTGTCTGCCATTCTCCAATGGCTGTCAACTTGAATCAACGGGCGTGTTCAATCGTTTGGCCGATCGCGTACAGGCCCTTGGCAGCGTAACCGCTGCCACCGAGCAGAACGCCATGACCCAAACCGCTTCCGAGGGCGACTCGATCGGTCCTGACGAAGTGCAAGTCCACGAAATACCGGTCGACCAACCGGGGCAAGTCTTTTTCTCGATGATTTTTCCCGATGACCGACTCGCGCTTGATTTCGACCTGATCAGCCCGTCGGGCCAATTGATCAATCCGGATACGGCCGATACCGATACCGATTTGTCGCATGGAAAGGGAGAAATGCTGGGCAGTATGCTGGCGGTTTACACTATCGGCAATGCCGAGACCGGTACCTGGATCGCCCGAGTCAGCGCAGGGGCATCAACGGATCTGTCATTAGAAACACCGTATATGATCAGCGCCTGGATGGAACATTCCCCGATCACTTTGGAAGGCTCGTTCGCCAAGGCCTCAATCCACTCTGGAGAGCCGTTGATCATCACGGCGACCGTTGCCGAGGCCGGTGAGCCGATCACGGATGCACTTGCTTCGGCAATCATCGCGCTTCCGGATAACTCTATCCTGGCATTGGCCTTGAATGACGACGGGATCGGCGCGGACGAGGTCGCAGGTGACGGCGTCTACACCGGCGCGTTCACCGACACAGACCAGGCGGGAATGTACCGGGTGGCTTTCGAGGCTTCACGCAGAGGTCCAGCCGCCGAACCTGAATTCAGCCGCGAAGCGTTCAATATAGCCACCGTCAGCGCCAGTTCATCGCACTTCGACGGGATCTTCGCAGACTTCGGGATCGACACCAACAACAACGGATTGTTTAATCAACTGATTGTTGAGGCGGGCGTAAACATCACCGATTCTGGCCTGTACCGGGTGTTCGGCACCCTCACCGACGAAAACGACAACCTCCATTACGCGAATGTCGTGGCCGATCTGGATGCCGGGCCGAACACCATAAGCTTGAGTTTCGACGGAGAAGCCCTGTTCCGCAATGGGGTCGACGGCCCATTCCGACTCAGCTTGATTTCGCTTTCCGAGGAGGATCCGGATGGGTTGAACATCATGCCGGTCGACGATCTATACGATGCGCATACAACCCAGTTCTATCCGTATGAGAGTTTCGAGCATGCGCCTATCTTATTGTCTGGAACCGGAACTTCCACCGGTGTCGATACCAATGGTAACGGACTGTTCAACCGTCTGGATGTGACCGTGGACGTCCGAATCGAAATCGCCGGTTTCTACCAATGGTCGGCACGCCTGGTCGACTCGTCTGGAACCGATCTGGGTTTCTCAAACGGCTCGCGAGCCTTTAGCAAGGGGCTGAACGCAATGTCTTTCTCGTATGATGGAGAAACAATCGGTAGCAACGGGGTGGACGGGCCTTATGAAGTGACAAGCCTATTGCTCTTCGGTGCAGGGCAATCGCTGATCGCTGGCAAAGTTTTCACCACGGATGCGTTTACAGCAAGTCAGTTCGAAGGTTTTAGCAACGATAGCGACGGCGACGGCATTCCCGATGATCTGGATGCCTGCCCGCACTCCGATTTGTCGCCCAGCGTGGTGATTGATGGTTGCGACAGTGGCGTCGACAATGCACTTTTCCCGGACGGCTGCACCATTTCGGATTTGATCGATGAATGCGCACAAGACGCAGGAGACCACGGCCAATTCGTGAGTTGCGTGACTTTCCTGACCAACGAGCTGGCGTCCAATGGACTGCTGAGCAATCCAGAAAAAGGACCGGTCCAGAGCTGTGCGGCTCGGGCCGATATCCCGTAATCGGTTAGAACTTGCAAGAGATGAACGGCGGGCCTTGGCGCCCGCCGTTCTTTTTGACACTTCGATGCCGATTGCGCGGTGGTCGTCAGCTACCGTTACCGGGCATGTGATAATAGGTCATCCCACAGGACTTCAGTCCAGAGGCCGCCTACATCCCGTTTTCGAAATTAGCGGTGGCCTGTACCGTATTATGGTACGAACTGTCGAGATCGATCACCAATGCTGACACGGTAAGAAATTGAAACGCTTGGATCGGAACCGAGCAGAAAGTGGTGCTGCTTGGGCAGGACGGATGATCCCAGTGGATGTGCGCATTCGCGGGTGGATTATCGACGCGGAAAACCGCCGTGGACTGATTTACGCCCCAAATAACCGCAAAACAATAACCGGAAGTGAATTGATCAAAATCGGGGGTATCCACGAAACAGCTCATGCCGCTGCTCGCGAAGGCCGACGAAGATGCCATCAACAAAATTCCGGCCGCTATGGATTGAAGTTTCATAGTGTTTCTCCTTCAGTATTATTTTTGGGCGTGCGTCACCCGCCAGACAGCAGGCGCCACCCCCCTGCATGAGAATCATGCCAGTCGACTACGCCAATAGTCATCGACTTGAGGATAAGCATAACTAGGCGAATTTGTCTATGTCAATGCCGGATTTGCCTCTTCTACCAAAACTTTTTCGATTGATCTATTTCACTTCGCAAGTTCGCAACTTAAATGTGACCCACTGCAATTAAACAATAAAGCCGCATGGGTGTTTTGCAAGAAGAACCAGTCGTATAGGCGAGCTTGAGAAATCCAGACCAAGCCACCCGAAGTCGTTCAAGCAGCTAGTGTACCCCGTCACTCATTCTGTAACTTATAGAGTGCGCCTGAGCCGACAGAGCAAGGCGCGACCCGTAGTGAATGGCAAGCCCTTTGCAAAGGGCGCAACGCGGCAATGTCGGCTCAGGCGCGCTCCCGAAGGGTGAGCTGGGGAGCATTCATCTGCGGCGTTCTGTCTCTTGGAAAGGACGCTGCCATTCCCTGCGAGACAGGCCTTGCAGCTAAATGCTCTCCGACTCGCTATTAGTTACAGAATGTCCCGGACCTCTAGGCAAAACGCTGGCCACATTCGATATGAGCCCCCTTGATGCATCTCAGCGTCAACGACTGAATACCCTGGCCAGTGACCGTCACTGGATCGATCAAGCCGCCAACCTGCTGCTGTTCGGCGCCTCCGGCCTGGGCAAGAGCCATATTGCTGCCGCCGTTGGCCATGGCCTGATCGAACAGGGGCTGCGGGTCCGCTACTACCCTGCATCCAACCTGGTCCAAGAGCTCCAATCGGCCAAGCAGGCCCTGGCGCTGTCCGATGCCCTGGCCAAGCTCGACAAGTACCGGCTGCTGATCATCGGTAAGCGTCCGGCCAAATGCAGCCTTCCCCTATCGTTCATTCCAGCCGATCATGATCGTCTTACGGATATCGAAGGAGATTCATCATGGGTTGGAAGCATCGTAGCCGGGATCAGTGGCGACGGCTGGTTGATGGCTGG
>JBGTLI010000345.1:0-3954 GCA_041744195.1 Wenzhouxiangella sp.
GCGGGTGATCCTGCATACCGATTCACGCTACGTCATGGACGGCATTCGCGAATGGCTGCCGGGATGGAAGGCGCGCGGCTGGAAGACCGCTGCGAAGAAGCCGGTGAAGAACCAGGATCTGTGGCAGGCGCTGGACGAGGCCGCGTCGCGACACGAGGTGGCATGGCGCTGGGTGAAGGGTCACGCGGGGCATCCTGGGAACGAAGAGGCGGATGCGCTGGCGAACAGGGGCATCGACGAGCTGGTTTGAAGCCCATCGATTCGCGCCCCGTAGGAGCCCGCCCCGCGGGCGAATGCGGTGACCGTCAGCTCTTGCACATTCGCGCGCAGGCGCGCTCCAACAGGATTAAAGTACAATCACCCTCCATGCGCCAGATCGTCCTCGACACCGAAACCACCGGCCTTTCCACCGCTCAGGGCCACCGCATCATCGAAGTGGCCGGCATCGAGATGATTAACCGCCGCTTCACCGGCCGCGAATACCACCGCTTCATCGACCCCGAACGCGACATCGACGAGGGCGCCGAGCGTGTCCATGGCATCAGCCGTGCTGACCTCAAAGGGCAGCCGCGCTTTGCGGATATCGCCGAGGAATTGCTGGAATTTATCCGCGACGGCGAGCTGGTCATTCACAACGCCGATTTCGACGTCGGATTTCTCGAGTACGAATTGCAACTCATGCAGCATCCGCAGCCGCGCGTCAGCGAACATGCGACGGTACTCGATACCCTGGCGCTGGCCCGCGAACTGCACCCCGGGCAGCGAAACAGCCTGGATGCTCTGTGCAAGCGCTACCAGGTCGATGCCTCGCGCCGCGACGTCCACGGCGCGCTGATCGACGCGGAGTTGCTGGCGAACGTGTACCTCGCCATGACAGGCGGGCAGGCGGCTTTGTGCCTGGATGCTGAGACCATGGAAAGCGCGCCGATGATGGGTCCGGCCGGGCAGAGCGTGCCACGCGCGGACCTGCACTTGCTAGTGCGCCGCGCCAGCGCCGAGGAACTCATCGCTCACGAGGCCTTTTTAGACCGCATCGAAAAGGCCACCGACGGCGAAAGCCTGTGGCGCAAACTGCGGCTAGGATGACCCCGCCCAACCAATACCTACGAATCGCCGAACCCGGCACTAACTACGATGATCGATACCTACGAATTGCGGACCCCGGCACTAACTACGATGATCGACTTTAAGGCGCCTGCCACGCAAACGGGAATGAGTGAATGAAAATACTTGTAACAGGCGCTGCCGGTTTCATCGGGGCCTTCACCGCAAAGCAGCTTGCTGAACGGGGTGAAACCGTTGTGGGTCTGGATAATTTCAACGACTACTATGATGTAAGCCTGAAAGAATCTCGTGCCGAATTTCTCACGCCTTATGAGAACTTCCGCATGGAACGACTGGACCTTGCGAATCGTGCAGGAATAGGGAAACTGTTTGCGCAAGAGAAATTCGACAAGGTGGTGCATCTTGCAGCTCAGGCAGGGGTGCGTTACTCAATCGAGAATCCGCATTCCTACATCGAAAGCAATATCGTCGGCACGCTGCATATCCTTGAGGGCTGCCGAAATCATGAAGTCGAGCATCTGGTTTACGCATCTTCAAGTTCTGTCTATGGCGCGAATGCCACTATGCCGTTTTCAATACACCACAATGTCGACCACCCGCTGGCGCTCTACGGCGTTACCAAGAAAGCCAATGAGCTGATGGCACACAGTTACTCGAATCTGTACGGCGTGCCCACCACGGGTCTGCGGTTTTTTACCGTTTACGGGCCGTACGGGCGGCCGGACATGGCGCTGTTCATGTTCACGCGCAACATCATCGAGGGCAAACCAATCGACGTATTCAATTACGGCAATCACAAGCGGGATTTCACGTACGTCGACGACATCGTCGAAGGCGTCATTCGCACGATGGATCACACCGCCGAGCCAAATACGCACTGGGACGCGTTGCATCCGGATCCAGGCACCAGTCGCGCGCCTTATCGGCTGTACAACATCGGCAACCAGAAGCCGGTTGAACTGATGCGCTATATCGAAGTGATCGAGGAGTGCGTGGGTAAGAAGGCTAAGAAGAATTTGCTGCCAATGCAGCCGGGTGATGTGCCTGATACATGGGCCGACACCGAAGATCTCGCCAAGGACGTCGGTTACTCGCCGAGCACGCCGATCGAGGTGGGCGTTAAGAACTTCGTCGATTGGTACGTCGATTATTACAAAGTGGCGTTATAGAGAAAATCGCCCGTAGTACGGGCTCCTACAGGGTACAAGCTCGACAACCATGGCCAAGAAGAAAGCAAAACCAAACACGCTAAGCCCCCGCCATCCCCTCGATCTGCCGGCCTGGCAATCGCTGGCAACCCATTACCGACACGACATCCGCCCGAAAACCCTTACCGACCTGTTTGCCCGTGACCGCAAGCGTGCGGTGACCTATTTCCTAGTTGCCGGCGACCTTACCCTGGATTACTCCAAGAACCTGCTGACCGCCACTACGCGAAAACTACTATTCAAGCTGGCACGCGAAGCAAAAGTCAGCGCCGCAATCGAAGCTATGTTTGCGGGCGACGTCATCAACGTGACCGAAAATCGGCCGGCTCTGCACGTCGCACTGCGCGCCAAAATGTCGGATCGCGTGGCCCACGAGCGGCGCGATATAGCCGACGTCTGGCGCGTGCTCAACCAGATGGAACAATTCGTCAACGCCATCCACGACGGCAGCCTGTGCGGTCACACGGGGGCGCGTTTCACCGACATCGTCAACATTGGTATCGGCGGCTCGGACCTCGGCGTGGTCATGGCAAGCCGCGCGCTCCGGGAATGCTGGCAACCGGGCATGCGTTTTCACGGCGTGTCGAATATTGACGGCACGCAACTCGCGGACCTGCAAAGGGAACTCGATCCGGAGACAACGTTGATCGTCGTGTGCTCCAAGACGTTTACGACCCTCGAGACAATGACGAATGCAAACGCAGCCAGGACCTGGATTATCGAGACGCTGGGACGAGAAGCTCTGACCAAACATTTCGCCGCGGCCTCGACAAACCATAAGGCGATGGATGCCTTCGGTATCAATCCCGACTACCGATTCGGCTTCTGGGACTGGGTCGGCGGTCGTTATTCCCTGTGGTCGGCCGTTGGTTTGTCGCTGGCGTTGGTCATTGGCACGGAAAACTTCCACGCACTTCTCAATGGCGCGCGGCGCATGGATTTACATTTCCGACAGGCGCCGCTTACCGACAACATGCCAGTGTTGCTGGCCCTGATTGCGATTTGGAATAACAACTTCCTGGGCGCCGACAGCCAGGTAATTTTGCCCTACGACAATCGGCTCGAGCGCTTTCCAGCGTTCTTGCAGCAGTTGCAGATGGAAAGCAACGGCAAGTCGGTGCGGCGTGACGGGCGACCGGTGAAGTGCGAGACGGGTATGGTGATCTGGGGCGAAGCGGGCTCAAATGCGCAACATTCTTTCTACCAGCTCCTGCATCAAGGCACGCGGCTAATCCCGGCAGATTTCATACTGCCGGCGCAATCGTCGGGCGCCACGCAGGCGCAACAGGATCTGGCCATTGCAAATTGCCTGGCGCAAAGTGAGGCGCTGATGGATGGCTATTCGAAAAAGCAGGCAATCGCAGACCTGCACGCAGCAGGTCTGTCAGCGGTGGAAGCGAAGGGCCTGGCGTCGCACAAGGTGCATATCGGCAACCGACCGAGCAACACAATTTTGCTGCCACGACTCACTCCGGAGACACTCGGTCAGCTCATCGCGCTGTATGAACACAAAGTATTCGTAGAAGGGCACATCTGGGGCATCAATTCGTTCGACCAGTGGGGCGTGGAACTCGGCAAGAAGCTTGCGACCGGCTTGGCAAATGCGGTGACAGACCCGGCGGGCTACGCTGGAAACAATCAGTCGACGCAAAGTTTGTTGGGGCGAGTTGCAAAGTTACGC
>JBGTLI010000346.1:0-16898 GCA_041744195.1 Wenzhouxiangella sp.
ATCTATGAGTTCATCGAATCACACAATGCTAATAGCAAGCCGTTCGTCTGGACCAAAACAGCCAATGACATCCTCGCTAAGGTCGGACGTGCACGTGAAGCCCTTCTATCTCATTAATCTATTTCCGACACTACACTAGCGTGTACTTCTCTGGGTCTGCTTTGAACCGATGCAACACCTCTGGCCGAAAAAATGCTGGCGAGATTTCCCAAGGAAGTTCAGATTGTTGGAAGTAGTTGGAAAGAAACTCTGGGCCGCACGATGTTTCGACGTTCGCGTCGTTCTTTCGATCATAAATCTTGAACGTGGCATAACTGCGGTTGGCTTTGCTCTCATCGTCCTTCCACGCTTGCACCAAGTCGTCCACGGTTACTCTAGGGCGGACTATGAAGGCACCATTGCAGTAGCTGCCTTGCCCGTTTGTGCCTCCGTGATAGAAGAGATCAGTCGCGTTGCGGCTGTAGCGATTGATCTCGCCCCAGCCCCCGAAGCTGCCCCACCTGACTCGGGTGAAATCGAACCTGAGAACAAGGCAGGTGTCGGCGAGGGCCATGAAGGCATCGAGTTCTTTTCGCCGGATGGTGACTACGTCGAGGCAGTCCCACGTACTCCCTTTATTCAGTTGGGTGACTTTTATAACGTCTTCAATATCACCGCGAGAGTCGAGTCTGCAATATGCAGTTCGTTCTGGCGTGTAGTGCAGGTCGAGGCTATGTATTAGCTTCTGACTCAGCTCGATCGTGGACGGGCCTTCAGTAACGCCAGCGAAGCTCCGTCTGAAGATGAGCTTTTCTCCTCCCTGAAAGGACTTGCTACTGGAACTCAGTGGCGCCTCAAGGTACATGCGATGCCCCTCGCCGCCGCCCCAAACCTGTTGAATGCGCCAACTGTCATCCGGCATTGGAATGCTGTTGTCCTGCAAGTCCTTGCCGTCTGGCGGAGTAAGCTTGGCCGTTGAGGCCAGGACACCGTGAATCAGGACACTGCTGCCGCTGGCGTAGATGACGATATCGTCATTATCTGCATTGAGCCTCAAGAAAGCGATAGAGCCTTCGGCGTCGACCAACCAACTCTGTGAATCGTTGCTCGGGAGTTCATTGATCTTATTGAGCTCGGCAATCTTGAAAGGTCTCATTTAATCCAGTCCGGCGTTATTGAAACAATTGACCGCTTGCTACCAAGAAGCGCAGCAGCCGAGCGGCGACGGTGCTGTTGTGCGGCGTAACGTTTGCCTTAACCGGCGCGGCCACGAAACCAACCCGGCTTTGCCGGCCCGAGAGTTATCCCACGTCCGGTTGAAGGCTTTGTTATATGACGGACTCTCCGAAGACTGCATATTTTGTATTCTAGTAGGGGCCGCATGTAATTACCCTAATTCGGTCGCCGTCTGCGCCTTCGGATCGGAATAAAGATACCCTTGTCGAAGATCGGTCGCACCCGACGCACAGTGCAAGGAAACCAGCCTCATCCATGAACCATTGTCTAGGCAATTCCTTTTGGGGCTCGTCGAATTCATCTGGCACATTAGCATCTGGCTTCGGGATAGCTGACCAGTTGCCTGGTGGTGCATGTTCCAAGCACTCCTTCTCAAAAGTTGTGGCGCAGCCTGACAATGCAGCGGACGCCAAAAATACAAAAGGTACGAGACCTGCTTTCGTCATATAACAGTTAGTGACTGACGTATCGCAGCGATTGAAACACTGCGGTAGGCCATCTATCCAGTTTTGGGAATTTCTCGCAGTTTTTCATCAAGCTATTCAAAAGTACTATTTCACGGCCTTCCCAGCCAACTATCCAACCAGCCAACTAATCTGACACCCGGTTAACCGGCGACTCCTCGTCACGATCTTCGAACCACTGCAGATACTTCTCGGCGCCGTTGATGCCTTGTTCGATCAGCGCCGCCTTTTCTTCATCGCTCAGATCGAAGTCGGTGGTGCCGACGTTCAGGGTGTTGATGTAGACGGTTCGTTGCCAGTCGTCGGAGTGCAGGTGCTGTTTTTCCTGCTGGTTCATCATCGCGCCCAGCAGGGCTTTGGCGTACTCGTGAAAGCGCTTGATTGGCTTGCCCTTGATCGGTTCATTGTAGCGGAACAGGGCGATTTCGGCTTTGGTGTCCAGGCGCAAGCCCAGGGTCTGGCAGTTGTAGACGTAGGGGCTGCGGCCGGGTTGGTCGAGCAGGAAGCGGGCGTTTTCCTTGTTGTAGTATTCGGTGTGGCGGCAGGCGTTGGGCTCATCACTCGCGATGTATATCATCCGATCGAACAGCTTGACCGGGTAGTTCAACTGAACGCCGCCGTCGACGTAGACCTCGTCGCGCTCGCCATGACGCTTGGCGGCAAAGAACAGCGGGATGGACATGCTGATGCGAACCGAATCGATCAGCCTCATATCGGGGTGGCGTTCGGCCGAAAAGATTTCGGCGAAGCCGGTCGACAGGTTGGTGCCGATCACGTAGAGATCCGGCGCGCCTTCCTTTGCCTTGAGGTCGGCAAAGGTGGCGTCGACCTTGCCCAGCCGCGCCTTGATCAAATCGCCCAGCCAGTCACGGAAGAAATCGCCCTTGTGCCAACCGAATTGGCGTGCCAGGCGCCGAATGTCGCGGATGACCCCGAAGGACGAATCCATGAAGTCTCTGAAGTTGGTCGACTCCAGAATCTCGCGCTGCTCTTCGATGCTGTAGCCGAGGGCAAAGATCAACGCATTAATCGCACCGGCACTGGTACCCCCGACCCGACCGATGTGGTCAAGGTAGCCGCGCTGGCGCAGGATTTCCATGGCGCCGATGGTGGCAATGCCTTTGACGCCGCCACCTTCGAAGACGAGGTTGCGGAATTGGGGTGTTTTTTGGTTGGGCATGCAGGGCCTCCGGTGGTGCGACGGTGGTCGGTGGTCGGTGGTCGGTGGTCGGTGCGTCGGTGCGTCGGTGCGTCGGTGCGTCGGTGCGTCGGTGCGTCGGTGCGTCGGTGCGTCGGTGCGCGAGGCTAGCCGATTGTGAATGAGTGGGCGTTTCTGATCATTTTGCCAAGCATGGCGCCGATTCGTTCGCAGTTTTGGCTCAAGCGCTGGTGCTCATCCTCTGAGATGTATCCACAGTCGCGAGCATAGTCCAGCGATGAGTCGGTTTCCGCAGTTTCTCCGTCGCAGTCGGTTAGTTTGGCAATGAAGTGCGCTTCATAACGTCTTTTCGCCCAAGCCTCTCGCAGATTCAGACAAATCGATCGTGAAGAACGTCGAATTTGACTGGTGAGAACGTATCGTTCTTCAGGTGGGAACCGTTTGGTGATTTCAAAAATCTCCATGGATGTACTGTAAGCCAGCCGATAGACATTCAAATCCTTTGCCGCCCGTACCAGCCCTTCTTCGATACCGTCGAGCTCGTTCATTTAGGGTTTCCTGTGTGTCCGTGCGTCTGTGCGTCTGTTAGCCCGTTAGTCCGTTAATCCGCGTCCGACGTACTGCCGCACTGCCGCACCGACGCACCATCCTCACGTCCCTCCAACCTCCGCCTCCTCCCCAACCTCCCGGCGAAGTTCCTCGATTTCCCTGATCAGTGCTTCGTGCTCTTCGAGTTTTCTTTTCAGGAAGCGCTGGGTCAGTGCGGCTTTGGCGACCAGGCCGGTGGGGGTTAGTTGGTAGAAGTAGCGGCCTTTGTTTGGGCTTTTGCGGAAGTTGGCGGCTTTTACCCAGCCTTTTTCTATCAGGGCGCGCAGGCAGTAGTTTGTCTTGCCCAGGCTGATGCCGAGCTTGTGCGCGATGGCGCGCTGGCTCAGGTCCGGATTGGACTCGAGGATTCGGAGGAGGGTTAGTCTTGTTTCTAGGTTCAAAGGACGGTTTCCGGTTTCCGGTTTCCGGAAAAGGATCAAGGTGCAAGGTGCAAGGTGCAAGGCTCGAGATCCGAGGTCGGTCTTGTTTACGGCGCGTCTGTAGTTGTCGAGGCGTTGGATCCAGTGTGTTTCGGCCACGGGATTCTGAGGCGCTGAATTCGCTACCGCCCTTGGGTGTCGCTCCCAATTGGCGTAAGTCGTTGTTTTTCTTGATTGGCGTTCTTTTTGTTCATTTATTGAACATCAGGGAGGATAGCAAAGATGGCGACGAGATGGTAGGGACAAGACGGGATGAAGGTTCAAGGAGCTAGAGCGAGGTTCCGGGTTCAGGGATGACGCTTCGCGTCAGGTCAGGCTTGAGGACTGAGGTCTCTTGCGGTCAGGGCGGGGACGCCGATTGTGGTTGCGGCCTCGGCCAGGGTGTTGTCCAGAGTGACGATTCGCATTCCATGCTGGGCGCAGATGGCCAAGTGCAGGGCATCGCCGGCGCGCAGTCCGGTATGGTGCTGATCCACGAAACGGGCTGCAGTGCGAAATTCGCTGCTGCTGACAGGCAGCACGGTGAGGTTTTTCTCGATTAATTGTGCAAACACTGCCATGCACTCGGCCCGATGCTGTGGCTGGATCTGGCCTGTTCTCAGTTTCAGCGCCTGCGCGCTGGAGAATTCCGTGATGACCCACTCGGAAATAAACAGTTCGCCGGGTTCCTGGGCAGCCAACCACTGCTGCGACGATGTCGTAAAATCCTCGTTGCCCAACGCAGAAACCACCAAACTGGTGTCGAGGTAAAAACTCAATACCGGGCCTTGTCGCGGACTTCGCGCATCAGGTCACTGGCGTTCGTTCGGTCTCTGGGCAGTCGGGTCGATAGATCCTCGAGAGCCTGGAGTTCGATGCGCTGCTTCGGCGCGGCGGTACCACTCAGTTGCGCAACCACCCTACCCCGTCGGGCAATCATTACTGTCTCGCCGGCCTGGGCACGATCAACCAATTCGCTGAGGCGGGCCTTGGCGTCACGAAGGTTGGTGGTTTTCAGCTCCATTTGGTTATTGTAGTCTCATTTGTGGTCTTTTGGGAGGGTGAGAAATTACAAAGCGGGTTTTGGGTTCAGGTCCCCGGTGGTCAGGACTGGCAATATTCGGAACGCCGTTGCTGTTTGTCCGGTGCGGGGTGTGATCGGGGTCACGTTTTGTGTATGATTCTCTTCATAAAGGGTTTGACGACTGCTGCGGGGAAGCCTACAGTAGCTTGTCAGAAGTTAGAATATTTCGCCATCCGGCTGATTTTGCAAGTTTTTGATGGCACCGAAAGTTGGGAATCTTGATGATGAATTTTTCTGCGAGGCTTGCTCGGCGATTAGCTGCTCTGGCTTTTCTGACCACGCTGGCCGGTTCTGCTGCGGGTGCGCCGATTGGCTACCTGCAAGTGGAAGGCGCTATCAGCGTGCAGCCTGCGCAGGCCGAAGCGGCTGTTCGCATTTCCGAGAATAATTACACGGTCTTTTCCGGTGACCGCCTGGCCACCGGCCAGGGGTCAGCGGTGCTGGTGCTGAACGGTGACGGCGTTGTCGGTCTCGGTCGGTCAAGCGTGGCGCGAGTCAGCCGTGATGAGCGCAGCCGGACGCTGACGGTGCACCTGGATCAAGGCGCCCTGCTCTTTGCCATCCCTCAGTCATCCGGCATGCTCGATATCAAGGTCAGCGACTTCGTGCTGCAGACTGGTATAGACGACGCCGATCGCATCCTGGTCGAACAGGCCAGGGACGAAGCTTCAGGCATGGTCGAGCGGCTTGCCGATGGACATATTCGGGTTGCCATGCGCAGTGGCGAGCTGCACGCTCGTGGCGCTGGCGGCAGCCGCTATCGGGTCGCGGCCGGCGAGCAGGTCGGCCTGCTGGCCAATGCCGCCGGAACGATCGAGCATGTGGCGTTCAGCCTCGCCGGCAGCCGTCTGGCAGAAATCGAAGCCCCGGAGCGGGTCAGTACGCGCGAGGACTTCAGCGTGCGCTGGCACGCCGACGGCGCCGACAGCAACAGCTACATCACGATCGCCCCACAAGGCAGCGGGCCGGAGGAATTCGACAGCGTGGTCAGTACCAGCCTGGGCAACACCTTGCGCTTCCAGGCGCCGAGTTCGGCCGGCGACTACGAGATCCGGTTCGTCAATGCCAATGGCCAGGTGACGGACTTTGTTTACCTGCAGGTTACCGGTGATCGGATCGCGGGCTGGTGGCCCAACCGTGAAGCGGTGATTGGCCTGAGCCTGGTCGCCGGAAGCATCGGCTACTGGATCATTCTTGATAATGATGATGACGACGATGACGTTCCGGTCAGTCCCTGACGCCCCGAAAGCCAGCCTTCTTTTACTCACTCTGACCTGCCTCGGCCTGATGTTGCTGGCCGGCTGCGCTGCCTCCGGCGGCAACAGCGACAAGTTGGCGGAGTTTCAGGAAGAACATGCCAGCCAGGCGCGGGTTGATGACATCAATCAGCAACTGCTTTCGATGGCCGTGGGCACGAGTGTTGTCGATCACGCCTACCGGCTTGGCATTGGCGACGAGATCGACGTCGAGATTTTCGGTGTCGAGGAACTGTCGCGCGCGTATCGTATCGACAGTTTGGGCAGCATCAACATGACCCTGATCGGTGAAGTCGCAATCAGCGGCTATACCGTCTCGGAAGCCGAACGCGTGGTCGCCAAGGCCTACGCCGAGCGCTACCTGCGCGATCCGCAGGTCGGCATTCGCATTACCGAGTATCGCAGCCAGCAGTTCACCGCGATCGGCGCGGTCGCCTCGCCGCGGGTCTATACCACTCAGCGCCGCATCACCCTGCTTGAGGCGCTGGCCATGTCCGGCGGCCTGAGCGCCACCGCAGGCAGCCAGATTTACCTGACCGACCGGGTGCGCGAACCCGAGTCCGGTGAAATGCGAACCCGCACGCTGATCATCAGCGTCGACGACCTGATGCGCCACACCGATGAGTACAACCTGCTGCTGGGCGACTCGGCGCTGGTCAATGTACCCCGTGCCGGCTCGATCTTTGTCGAGGGCGCGGTCAGCCGACCCGGTGTCTACACCCGCCAGGGCGACACCACAGTACTCAAGGCCATCACCATGGCCGGCGGCTTGAGCTTCGAAGCCAATCGCAGCCGCCTGCGGGTGTTGCGTCGTGACCCGGAGACGCTGGAATGGCGGCAGGAAGAGGTGAATTTTTCCGAGATTCGGAACTCGCCAATCGCTGACCTGACCCTCAATGACGGCGATATCGTCATGGTCGAATACGGCGCTTTCCGCACCGCCTGGTCGGGCACCATGCGCACCCTGCGCGACATCGCCCTGCTCGGTTGGCGACCGCTTTGACGCACTCTCGATGAGTGAACGCAACGACATCCCCGGCCGCCATTTGAAACCGGTCAGCCACTCGAACCAGGCCCTGGTGGCCTACGATCCGTACCCGACAGGCCACGCGAACGAAGACGGTATCGACCTGCGCGAATATTGGCGCATGATCATCAAGCGCAAGTGGGTGGTGATCAGCATCCTGTCCATTGCCCTGGTCACCAGCCTGCTGGCCACCGCGCTGACCATCCCGGTGTACCGCTCGACCGCGGTGGTCCAGATTACCTACGAAAGCCAGCGCATTCTCGAGATCCGCGACTTCACCCCCGAGACCCGGGGCTGGATCGGTCGTGACCAGTTTTTCACCACCCAGTACGACATCCTGCGCGGCCGCGCGCTGGCAGAGGCGGTGGTGCGGCGTGAAGGCGTGCAGGAGCACCCGGAATTGAGCGGCGAAATCCGCCAGCGCAGCCTGACCAGCGAGCTCAAGGCACTGCCGCGTCGGCTGGCGGCTGTGTTCCGACCGGCCCGACCGGAACCCGGCATGCAGGCTTTGAGTGCCGAACAGAAGCGCGAACTGGCCGTTCGCCGTGCCGGCTCGACCTTGCGCTCGCGCATTCAGATCACGCCTCGGCGGGATTCAAACCTGGTCAATATCACGGTATCGAGTTTCGACCCGCAGTTTGCCGCGCGCATGGCCAATGCGGTAGTCGAGGAGTATCGCCATTCGACCATGCAACGCCGCTACGACGCCGGCCAGGCGGCGCGCGAGTTTCTTGAGGAGCAACTGGCGGATCTGCGTATTGCCCTGGAACGGGCCGACCAGGCCCTGCTGGATTTTGGCCAGCGCAATCAGGTCGCCGACCTGCGCCAGCGTGTCGAGATGGCCAGCACCTCGCTGACCAGCCTCAACATGCAGCTCAATGAAACCCAGAACGAGCTGGTGCAGATGCGCTCGTACCGGCGCCAGATTGAGAACGGCCGCGGCCAGCACATCCGCCTGATCGCCAACGACGAGCAAATCAACGCATTGGGCCAGCAATTGAGCGAACTGTCCGACGAGCACGCACGCATGTCCCGGCGCTTCCAGGATGACTACCCGGCCCTGGCTGATGTGCGTCTGCGCATGAATCAACTTGAAAGCCAGATCGCTGAGCGCCGCGACACCATCGTCAGCAACGTACTGGCCGAATATCAGAATCTGAACTCGGAGGTCGCGACCCTGCGGGAGGCGATCGAGGAACGGGAAGCCGGCATCCTGCATCTCAACCAGCAGAGCGTGCAATACAACATCCTGCGTCGCGAGTTTGAAACCAACCGCGAGTTGTACGACGGCATGCTCCAGCGCATGAAAGAGATCGGGGTCGCCGCCGGCGTGCAGGAAAATAATATTGCCCTGATCGATTCAGCCCTGGCGGCTGGCGCCCCGTTTCTGCCGAACATGCAGCGCAATCTGGCCATGGCGTTGCTGATTGGGCTGGTGCTGGGCATTGCCGTGGCCGTGCTGATGGAATTCCTCGATACAACCATCCGGCGCACTGAGGACATCGAGAAACTGGTCGGGCGACCGGTGCTGGGCCTGATCCCGATGGTCAAACTGCGCGAGCAGCGCCAGAAAACGGCGCTGGGGCAAAAATCCAATGATCGGGCCGTCAGCCATTACAGCGAGATTCACCCGAAATCGGCTGTTTCAGAGGCGTTTCGTTCGCTACGCACCAGCCTGATGTTCTCCACGCCCCAGGGCATGCCAAGAACCATCCTGTTTACCAGCCCGGGTCCGTCCGACGGCAAGACCACCAATGCCATCAACCTGGCCACGGTGATGGCGCAAAACGGCAACAAGGTGCTGTTGATTGACGCTGACCTGCGCAAGCCGCGCATGCATCGCGACTTCTCGATACCACACACGCCGGGGCTGACCAACCGCATCGCCGGTGTCAACGGTGGCGACAGCTCGACCTCGGCGATTGTGCCGACCACCGTTCACGGGTTGTTCATCATGCCCAGCGGCAGCCAGGCGCCGAACCCGGCCGAGTTGCTCAGCTCCGAGCGCATGCTCAAAATCATTGGCATGGCCAGCCGCGCGTTCGATCACGTCATCATCGATACCGCGCCGGTGCTTGGGCTGGCTGATGCGCTGGTGCTGTCGAGGGCGGTCGATGGCGTGATCATAGTGGCTGCGGCCGGCAAGACCAGCAAGGACAGCATCAAGGCCAGCACCCGCCGGCTGATGCAGGTCAACGCGCCGCTGCTCGGCATCGTGCTCAACCAGGTCGATCTGGACAGCCCGGACTACGCCTACTATTCGTCGTACTACTACAATTACAGCAACGACGACGAGCACGAAGACAACCCGAAAGCCCTGGGCAAGACGGCCTGAGTGCCGCGCTTTTTGCCCTGATGACGCCCGCCCGGTTCATCCTGCTGCTGGCTCTGCTGGGCGGCCTGGCCATTATGACCATCGACTACCTCGCTCTGCGCAGCGTCAATGGTTCGTCCAGCGAAGTCGACAAGGTTGTTTCACCGCCCTGGGGCGGCTACGCGTTGCGGGAACGCGCGCAACGATCAGCCAGCAGCTGGGGCGCAAACCCCGACGCGGCGACGACAATTTTGCAACAGGCTGCAACGTCTTATCCGCTCGATTCCCGGCAGTGGCTGCACCTGGCGCGTATCGAGGCCAGCCTGCACGGCGCCGATTCAATTCTGCTTGATGCGCATCTGGATGCTGCCATCGCCAGCGCCCCGCAAAACCGCCCGGCCCGCTGGCGCGCGGCCCAGATTGCGCTGCAGGCGCGCAACTACACGCTGGCCGAACTGCATCTCAAGCGATGGCTGGTCGTTGCGCCGCACAGCACCCAGCAGGCCCTGCTGATCGCCCGACGCTGGCTTTTCGACCCGGACGAACTGCTGGATCGTATTCTGCCGGATGGGCGCGATTTCCATGCCCAGGCCATGACCCTGGCCCACCAGCAGCGCGACATGGCGCTGGCTGATGCCATCTGGCATCGGGTTGCCGATGAGATCAACCTGGATGATCCGATTCTGCTGGCCTATGTCGAGTTCCTGCTCGATCACGGCCGCTTTGACCAGGCTGCGACGATTTGGGCCCGGCACGACCCCCATTATCAGGCCGGCGGTATCGCCAATGGCGATTTCGCGCGCAGCCTGGGCGAAGGCCGGGGGCTGAACTGGCGCGTAGGCACCCTGCCGGCCGGGGTGGAATTGACGCGCGACGAGAACGACTATCTGCTGCCGCCGGCCAGCCTGCGGCTGGCGTTCGACGGCGCGCACAACGTCAACCTGCGTACACCCTGGATTCGTCTGCCGGTAGCCCCTGGTCAGCGCTATGAATTGAGCGGCCATTGGCGGGCAAGGCAACTGACCACCCGCGCCCTGCCCTCGCTGTGGATTCAGGGCGAAGGTGGCCGGCTGAACGAACAACTGACCGTACCGGAGCCCAGTTTCGACTGGACGCCCTGGTCAATGGTGTTTACCGTGCCGGACGATGCCCCTGTCATCCGCCTGCGTCTGCGCCGCGACAGCACCACCGCCTTCGATCGCAACATTGCCGGTCAACTCTGGCTCGATGGCCTGGTGCTACGGGTGCTGCCGGAAGAACAACCGATGCTGGTCGCCGGGTCCGGTGAGCCGTGAATGCGACCGTTGTTGATGGCCTGATCAGCGCGCTCGAAGAGCGCAATTGGCTGGCGCTCGACCCGGCGCACCTGGCCCTGTTGCTGGGCTGGATGGGCCGAGGCGAGCGCAGCGAGGATCTCATCCGGCTGGAGCGACGAATCGGTCGTGCTGGCGAGGATGACAAGCTGCTTGAAACGGCCTTTGAACTGCTCGATGCATTGCTGTTTGACAGTGAGCGCCTGCGCGAGCAAGTGGCGGGGGTCGGCACGGCGCAGACCATGGAGCAGCGGCGCAAGCGTTATCGCCTGTTGCTCAGCGTATTCCACCCTGATCGCTATCCGGCCAAAACCGAATGGTTGACCGTCCGTTCGCAGGTTATTACCCGCGCCTATGGCCGCTTCAAGTCAGTTGCCGCCGAACCCGAGCCAGTACCGGTCACTATCAGCGTTGATGAGCCAAGCAGCCGCCCAACAGCCTATGGCGGCATTGCACCCGGCTGGCGCACGGCCAGCGAGCTGCGTCGACGATTTGGCGGCGATCGTTTCCTGGCTCACAAACTGGTTGGCGCGCTCGCCTTGCTCGCCGTGTTGCCGGTAGTCAGCGTGCTGCTGGACGCCGACTTCGCGCCGGTCGAATTCCCGCCCCAACCGGCACCGGCTGACCAATGGATTGGCAGTGATTTGCAATTGCAGGTGGATCACTGGCCGCTGACCGCGCACCACAACCCATGGTTGGGCAGCACAACGGACCAGCCGCCCGAAAGCGATCCGAAACCGGTCAAAATGGCGCTGCCGACAACCAGACCGTATCCAACGAACTGGATGGCCGATGCGACAATCGGCACCCGGCCGGACCCGAAACCGCCAGACCCACAACCTGCAGACCCACAACTGGCTGCCGCGGCGGCACCTGTCGCCGCCGCGCGCATTGCCAACCAGCCGGTTGCACCAACTGCGGCCAAACCTGCCGCAGCTCCATCATCCGTACTTATCGCGACACCACCACCCGACATTGCAATCGCCGCCATTCCAGAGCGCGTCGATAAACCACAGTTGATGGTAACCGCAACGGAGCCGTCCGATACCACAGCGCCGGACCGGGACGAGCCGGAACCGGGACCGGACTTGCAAGCCGAACCCGGGTCGGTGAGCAACGATAAAGTCGCCTTTTCGGACCGACTCACCTCCGGTGTCATTGCATTGGGGCCCTTGCTAAACCACGAGGCCGGCGCGGTACTGGCCGATTACCAGCGCAGTGTCGAACAAGGCAACCTGGGCGGCGTGCTCGACGCACTTGGCCGCAGACCAAGGGAGAATGACAATGAAGGCCGCGATCGGTTTGAGCAGCGCTACGCTGAGATTTTCCGCGACACCGACAGCCGGGCCCTGTCGTTGCGCGTGATCAGTGCGCGCCGCGACGGTAAAGGCTGGCTGGTCGAGGTGGCATACCTGCTTGAACTGCTCTATCCCGATACCGAGTTGCCGGTCCGGCGCGAGCGTCAAGTGCGCTATGCCATTGCGCCGGATCCGTTTGACCTGAAGATCGTGGAAATGGATTACTGATGCCCCACCGCGCGACTGCCATCAGCCCCACCGCCGCGCTGTCGGTCATTATGCTGACTGTGCTGGTGCTGGTATTGCCCTTGCTGATGGGCCACCGCACACCCGAAACCCTGACCCTGTCCGGCCTGGTGCTGCTATCGGGAAGCGCGTTGGCGGTGATACTGGCGGGCTGGCCGGGCCAGCGTCCGTGGCCATTGCCGGGCCGTGGCTGGTGGATTTTCTTTGGCCTGTTCAGCCTGGCAGTGATGGCGCAGATCTGGCCATCAAGGTTGCTGGCCGGCTGGTTTGGCCCCCATCCGGCCGCTTTGTGGCAGCATCCGGAGTTCAGTCCGCGTCACTGGTCGCCCAACCCGGCAGCCACGCTCCGCGGCTGGGCCACCTTTGTTGCCCTGTTCGCCATTGCCTGGACCGCCGGCAGCCTGGGCCACCGGCAGCGCAACTGGCTGTGGCTGACGATTGTCGTCATGGCCTTGTTTCAGGCCCTCTACGGGTTGCTCAGCCACGCCTCCGGGGCCGAATGGATTTTCTCCACCTGGCAGCGACACAACGTCGAGTTTGTCCATGGCAGTTTCAGCAACCGCAACCTGTTCGCCGGCTACCTGGCCCTGACCTGGCCGCTGGCCGTTGCCGTCTGGTGGTTGCGGGACGTACCGCTACTGTCACGCCTGCCAGTTGAATTGCGGATCGCGGGCAGCGTGATCTGCGGCGCCATAATCGGAGCAGCACTGATGGCCAGCGCGTCCCGCCTGGGAACCACGGCTGGCGTGATCGGCCTGCTGGTCGCCCTGCTGCTCTGGACCCGCTACCGCGGCCACTTGAAAGGCGCGGCCGTGTGGCCGGCCTGGCTGGCGGCGTTTGCCGCGTTTCTTTTTGCCACCTGGTACGGTCTGGCGCCGCTGACCGAGCGCCTGGCGATCACCTCGATGGAAGAATCACGCTTTCAGGTCTTCGGACTGATGCTGACCGAATTCCCCGCCCGCTGGTGGCTAACCGGCGTTGGCCTGGGCGGTTTCGAGGCGGTGTTCAGGCAGATTCAACCGGCCGACCTGAGCGGCTGGTACGACTATGCTCACAACGACCTGCTGCAATGGCTGCTGGAAATGGGCCTGGTCGGCCTGGTGCTGCTGGCGATGGTGGTCGGCGCCATTTTCCGACATGCTGCCATGCGCCTGGAGCGAATCCCCCTGTATGCCGGATTGGCCGCTCTGGTGATCGTCGCGCTGGGCGACTTCAGCTGGCACATACCGGCCACCCAGGTGGTGCTGGCGATCTACATCGGTGTTGTTGTCCGCCCGCAACGACAGCGGGGGTATCAAGGGTAGCCAGCAGTTCAACCCTGTTCAGTGCAGGCTTCGGCAACCGTGGTAAAGTGACATTCTCAGGGGGCCAGTAGTGCGACAAGACGCTGTGGATGCCAGAATGAACAATGAGGGAAACCAGCGAAGATGGGAATCTCGATCCACGTCGGCCTGATGGCCGGAATGGCCTTTTTTATCGCCGCCGGGCTGGTACCCATTCTCGGGCGCCCGGCTCGACATTTCGGCCTGGTCGACAATCCTTGTCACCGCAAGCGGCACACGGGAGCCATCCCGCTGACTGGCGGTCTGGCGATGTTTCTGGCCTTTGCCGTCACCTTGTTTTTCAACCTCGACTACCTCACACCGTACTGGACCCTGGTCAGCGGAATGGCCGTGCTGCTCGCTGTCGGCCTGCTTGATGACCTGATCGATTTGAACGCGAACTGGAAGCTGCTCACCCAGGTCGCCGTCGCCGCGCTGATGGTCTATGCCGGCGGGATCGAGATCACCCACCTTGGAACAATATTCGGCGCCAGTGCCGGCAATTTCAGCCTCGGCCCGTTCTCCGGGCTGTTCACCATTGTCTGCGTGGTTTTCCTGGTCAACGCCATCAACATGTCCGATGGCCTTGATGGCCTGGCCGGCGGGGTCGGCATGCTGATCCTGCTGATGCTGGCGCTGATTGGCTCGCTGGCCGGCGCCCCGACTGCGCTGGTCACGCTGTGCCTGGTGCTGTCCATGGCGATCTTGGGATTTCTGGTCTACAACGCGCAATCCCCGTTGCGCCGGCGCGCCACTTCGTTCATGGGCGATGCCGGCAGCATGATGCTGGGCTTTGCCATCGCCTGGCTGGCGATTGCGGTGGCCACCAGCGATCAAACCACAATCTACCCGTCCTCCATTGCCTGGCTGCTGGTCGTGCCGTGCATCGACACGCTCGCTGTCAGTTGCCGTCGCATCGGCCAGGGCCGCAGTCCGATGTCGGCCGACCGTTCGCACATGCACCACATCCTGCAACGATGCGGCCTGACCACCCGCAGCACGGTGCGCATCATCCACTGGCTGGTCATCGCAACCGGGCTGGTCGGTTTGCTGGGCTGGTTCGCGGGCGCACCAGAGTGGCTCCTGTTCTGGGGCGCAACCGCCTTGCTGTTCGTCTACATGTATATCCTCGCCCGAGCTCACCGCATTATTCGCTGGCGCCAGCGTGTGCGTCGCTCAACCCAGCGCATACCCCCGTCATCCCTGGCGACGGACGCGCGTCATTAGCATCGTCCGTCGGCAATGCAAGGCCGACCTACTTGAATCGCGAGACCAACGGTAGGTCCGGGTCGTACCCTCGACCTACGACCCCCAAATCCCCAAATCGGAATTCCCGGAATCCCGGAATCCTGAAACCTCTCCGCCCTAACTTTCCAAATCTCTCGCCAATTCTCCCCGCCTGATCTTCGCATTGTGCCGGATATCGACGGGCAATCCCTTGCTGAATTCAACTCGCTTGATGCCGATGGGTTCTACCCGCTCAAGGACGCTGGCGGTGAGGTCGTGCGGATGGGCGCCGGGTTCGGGCTCAATGACGATGACCGGTTCCTGGCGACCTGGTTTGCCAATGCCCACCAGGGCACTGCGATACACTCCGGGTACGGCGTTGACCGGCCCTTCGATGCATTCGGTGTAGAGTTCAGTGTCTTTTGTCCTTACACGTTCGGACTTGCGGCCGCAGTACCAGAGCCGCCCCTCTTCATCCTGCCAACCGAGGTCGCCCATGCGATGCCAGATCTGACCTTGTTGATCGGTCATTTTGGCCGCGCGGGTCTGAGCTTCCCGATTCCAGTAGGTGTCGGTCACGGTCGGGCCATGGACGCAGATCTCGCCAATCTCGCCTCTAACGACATCTCCGGCGTATTCGGCCAGTCCGATGGACTCATCGGTGATCGGGATGATGCGTACCTGGTTGGCGCTCAATGGCCGGCCAACGCAAATGCCCTTGCCCTGACGATTGCCTGCCGAAAGTTCGCCGCTTAATTCGCGGCCGCTGATGGTGGCCACCGGCAGGCACTCGGTTGCGCCATAAGGGGTGTGGATGTCGGCATATTCGCTAAGCGCGGCATGGATACGTTCGATCACTTTCGGGTGGACCGGGGCGCCGGCCGACAGCACACGCTTGAGTCCTGGCAGCTTGATGCCGTTGGCCTTGAGGTGAATGGTCAGGGTGTTCATCAGCGCGGGCGAGCCAAACAGGTTGGTGACGCCATATTCCTGGATCAGGCTGACCAGCATGGCCGGGTTGACGTTGGCGGGACGGGTGAAGTCCATCGGCGGGATGACGGTGGTCATGCCCAGCGCCGGGTCGAACAGGGCAAACGGTGGAAAGGTGGGCAGATCCACCTCACCGGGCTTCATCTGGTAAGTCTCGCGCACCAGTTCCACTTGTGCGGCGAAATGACGGTGGCGGTAGACCACGCCCTTGGGAATACCGGTGGAACCGGACGTAAACAGAATGGCTGCCGGATCGTCGGGCATGACCTTCGGTGCTTCAAAGCGCATGTCGCTGGCGCCGGCCAGCGCGTTATAGCGCGCGCCAAGCCAAAAGGGTCGCGGACCGACCGTGATCGTTTTCTTGACATGCCCCCGCCCCCAACCGAATAGCAGGCGGGCAATCTGCGCCTTGGTGATACCGATGAAGACTTCGGGCTGCGCTTCGCCGAGACATGTCTTCAGCGGCTTGAGTCCAATGCCAGGGTCGATCAGCACCGGCACGCAGCCAGCCTTGAACAGGGCAAAGAACAAGGCAAAGAATTCCAGCGAAGGCGGCACCATGAACGCCACCCGCGTGCCCGGCCTGATGCCCTGCCGACTCAAGCCAGCAGCCAACCGGTTGCTCAATTCATCGAGCTGGCGGTAAGTGTAGCGACGATCCTTCCAGCCGTTCCTTGTCCGCTTCAAGGGGATGATCAGCGCGACGGTATCGGGTTGATCGATCGCTTGGGTGGATAGGGCTTGGGCGATGTTCATAAAGGGCGGTTGGCTGGTTAAAGGCGGTTGGCTGGTTGGCTGGTGGTTAGGTATCGTTGGAAGGCGCTGATTCTTTTGCCCGAAATCCTTCCCCAATGGCTCCGATTTGCAGCGAGCGTAAATAACCCGAACCAGCTCCCGAGCATCCTTCCATGCCTCGATTTCCTCAAACCTAGCAATCGTCCCCAAAACTGAACTCCCAGAGATAACCTCCAACCCA
>JBGTLI010000347.1:0-4292 GCA_041744195.1 Wenzhouxiangella sp.
ATCGCCACCCAGGCCTTCTGGCCGACCGCGCGAGCAACCCGCGCGAGGGTGGACGACCAGGGTCGGATTGTCATGAGCTGTGTCCACGCCTCCGCCATCCTCGGCCACACCCCGCCTGATTTTCGCCTTGGCAACCAGGTACAAGAGGTTGTGCGATGAGCCCGGTATTTCGCCTGGCGTCGTCTGCCTGGCATTTCAGCCTTGCCCTGATCATCGCCCTGGCCCTGGCTGGCCCGGCGCAGTCGGGCGTCATCGACATCGAATATATCGATTCGTCGGGTTTCGGCTTCAGCGATAACCGTTCAGCCACGCCGGTTCCCGGCAATCCCGCCACCACCCTGGGCGCCCAACGCCGCAATGTCATGGAGGCGGCCGCCGACATCTGGGCCAGCCGGCTGGACGCCGTGATTTCGGTCCGCGTCCAGGCCAATTTCGACGATCTCGAATGCGGCGACGACACGACCCTGGGCCTGGGCGGCACCACGGGGCTTGCACGAAATTTCAATAACGCGCCGCTAACCGGCATCAATTACCCGCTGTCACTGGCAACTGCACTTTCGGGCCAGCGCTTTACCAACTTCTCCCACGAATTGCGGGTCACTTTCAATTTTCGCATTGACGATCAGTGCCTCGATAACGTGGACGGCTACTGGTACGGTCTGGATCCGGGAGTGCCTCCGGCAAACGGCACCATTTCCTTTCTCGAACTGGTTTTGCATGAACTCGGCCACGGTCTGGGCTTTGCCAGCCTCACCAACCGCGAAACGCGCGAATTCCTGGGTAATCCGCCTGCACCCGACATCATGTCCCGGTTTCTGTTCGGTCTCGCTGAGCAACAGACCTGGTCCGAAATGACCGCCCAACAGCGGGACGCGACGAGCCGGTCAGGCAGCAATCTGGTCTGGATCGGCGAGCAAACCAACCAGCGCGCCGCCGAACGGCTACTGCCGCCCGGCACCGTCCAGACCAGTCCGGCAATTGGCGGCCAGGCCAGCTTTCCAGCCTTTATCCAGGGATTCCCACCCTTTCCGCCCCTCAGCGGTCTGTCAGGCAGCCTGATGCTTGTTGATGGCCCGGGGCCAGGCTCGGCCAATCCTTCCGACCCATGGGCACGGGCTTTGGCGTGCGAGCCGCTGGACAATGCTGCTGAGGTTGGAGGCAAAATTGCTTTGGTCCGGCGCGGCGAATGCACCTTTGCCCAGAAGTGGCAGATGGTGTTTGACGCCGGCGCCATCGCCCTGCTGCTGGTCGACAACCTGTCGGCAGGCAGCGAGGGGGCGATCGAACGTGATCGGGGAATAGCCCTTGACCGGGCTTTGCCAATCCCGGTCTGGTTCGTTCCCATGGCAACCGGCGATCTGTTTCAATCCGCGCTGCCCCTGAATGCCACGTTGGGTTACAACCTAACGGCCGAGCCACGCGGCACCACCCAGGGTTTTGTCAACATGCAGGCCTCTCCCGACACCGAGGGCGCCAACGTTTCCCACTTCAGTAATTCCATGGTTCCGCCATCGGTCATGAACCCTTCAATCACCAATATCCGGTTCGATGGTGATCTCGATTTTGTACCCGAATTCATGTACGACATCGGCTGGCCGTCCGAGGCCGCCAAGCGGGCTCAGTACAGTGGCAACTGGTTCAATCCGGCTCGCGACGGAGAAGGCTGCCAGCTGTCGATGGAGCTCCGTCAGGAACGGCCGCTGCTGACCTGCTATCTCTACCGGGATGGTGCACCCATCTGGCTGATTGGCGTCGGCACCCATGAGGGTGACCGGTTTGAGTTTCCAGACATGTTCATCACCCAGGGCGCCGATTTCGGCACGGCTTTCGATCCAGATGACGTGGTACGCCTCGCATGGGGTGAAATCACCATGCAGATGCTCGATTGCAACACATCCCGAGTCTCGCTGAATCCAGACGACCCGACGCTGGAATCGTTCGTCACCCGGATGATCAAATTGGTGACGGCCGACTGCAATCTGCGCTCCACCGAGCAGGTAAACCGCGCCTTCAACGGCAGCTACTTTGACCCGAATCGCGACGGCGAAGGCATTCAGCTCTCCCGTGAAGGTGACGGAGACACCTGGGTGATGACCTTTTATTCCTACCTGAACGGGAATCAGATATGGGTCATTGGGGCCGGTACTCGCAGCAACAACAGGATCCAGTTCGATGAGGTGACCATTACCAGTGGTGGCCAGTGGGGGCCAGCCTTTGACCCCGATGACATCGAGCGCACGCCGTTTGGCACCATCACGCTGGACATTTTGAATTGCGATGACCTGAACGTCACCATCAATGCGGCCCTGCCTGAGTTCGAGTCTTCCCAGCGGACCATGACCCGCGTTGTGCCGAGGAATTGTTGAAGCTGTGGCTTTGTGCGGCACCCGCTATTTTTTGTTGTTCAGGTCGATAACATTTGATGCTCGGTCAAACGCGGGAGCGTTTCTATGAGTAGCTGTTTTTTCAAGCTGACTGGCGCCCTGGCAAATCTGTTGATCGGCGGATTGGCCGTTGCCAGTGCCAAATTGATCGACTATCCATACCCCGTCGAGATGTTCCCGTTGATCAGCCAACAGCAGGAACTGGAAATGGCTTATATGGATGTGCCGCCAGCACGCGACGACCGGCTGGAGCCGACCGATCTGGATCCGCCCCCCGAAGCCGTGGCGCCGCCCGAGCCAACCGAGCCATTGGGATTTCCGGAACCTGTCGATCAAGTCGCACCGCTGGACCCTCCTGAAATTCTCGAGCCGATGACCGACGCGCCGGTCGCGCTGCTCCTGCATGGCAAAAACTTTTGTGCCGCCTACTGGAAGCAGACCATCGAATTTCTCACCGACAAGGGGTTCCGCGTGATCGTGCCAGAACAGGTGGGGTTCTGCCGCTCGTCATTGCCGGAGCGCTATCAATACAGCTTTCACCAGTTGGCGACCAATACCGCGGCGTTGCTGGACGAACTCGGCATCGACACGGTCACTGTGATCGGCCATTCGATGGGCGGCATGCTGGCCACGCGCTTCGCCTTGATGTATCCGGAGCGCAGCGACCAACTCGTGATGGTCAATCCCATTGGCCTTGAAGACTGGCTGGCCGAAGGCGTTCCCTACCTTTCAATCGATGCCACCTTTGATGCGGAACGGGAAAAGGACTTCGAGAGCATCCGGGCCTATCAGCAGGCAAATTATTACGATGGCCAATGGAATGAAGACTATGAATACTGGGCACGCCTATTGGCAGCGACCTACGATGGAGCCGACGGCAATCTGGTTGCATGGAACCATGCACTGACATCCGACATGGTGTTGACTCAACCCGTGCTGTACGAATTCGGCAACCTCACCACGCCAACCACGCTGATCATTGGCTTGCGTGATTCCACGGCGATCGGGCGAGACCGGGTCGAACCGGAACTGGCGGCCTGGTTGGGCAATTATCCACGCCTGGCGCGGGTGACCCGGGAGCGGATTCCCGGCGCCGAATTGATCAGCTTCGATGATGTCGGCCACATGCCGCAGTTCGAGGCCACCGATCGTTACCTGGACGCGCTGGAAGAAGTCTTACACCGGCACTAGTATGCGACGCAATAGTGCGAAACAGACCCGCTTCGGCAGGCCGGGCGGACAAACGCCAGGGCGCAGATGGTCAACCGCGTCGATGCGCTTGCTCAAGCTCAGGCGACCGTCCTTGCGGCCCAGCACCTCGTAGCCGGCCTTTTCGTACAACGCAACGGCTGGCCTGTTGCCGGCACTCACAACCAGCTTCAGGCACGAATAGCCGAGCCGACTGGCGAATTGCTCATAGTCCTGCAGAACCCGCCATCCCATACCGCGACCCTGGTATTGAGGCAGTATGGCAATCATTTCCAGCCAGGCAATGGCAGGACCATGAGCGGGGTTGATCAGGGAGAACCCAACCAATTCGCCATCTTGCCGAAGCACCCGGATGCCTGAACTGCAATTTTCCAGAAACCATGCCATCTCAGCGGATGAAAACCCGGGGAAACAAGCCCTGAAGGTTGCCATGACATCCTTCCAGTCGCGGACCCTGCATGTCGAAAATGCCATTTCCATTTTGGAACTCCTGGTTGGCTCCCGAATGGCCGCCGCACGGACAACCAAGGATTCATTGCTTTTCAAAGCAGCCTGAATCCTGTCTCGCGTCAATTACTTTGTCCGGTCGGCGACAATTAAAATGGCCGGTCGGTTAGAGTTTTTTCCTGCCTAGCACTTTTGTTCCTGTTTCTCCTTTTTCCTAGTGGATTGAGCTCGCTTTCGATAGCTTTCGCCGGT
>JBGTLI010000348.1:0-9959 GCA_041744195.1 Wenzhouxiangella sp.
ACCGGCGAAAGCTATCGAAAGCGAGCTCAATCCACTAGGAAAAAGGAGAAACAGGAACAAAAGTGCTAGGCAGGAAAAAACTCTAACCGACCGGCCATTTTAATTGTCGCCGACCGGACAAAGTAATTGACGCGAGACAGATGATTGCTTTTCAACATGAAATGATCCTCCGGTAGATTTGGACGCTTTGCCAAGTAACGCCTGCGTTTCCGAATTTCCTCAATTCCGGAAAAAAAGACAGGAGGGGATGGCTGGGGAGCCTAATTTGCTGCAAAAACACCCGGGTTTTCAGGGGCTCATCATAGAATCCGCTACTTGTCGTGACGTGCTAAGCTTTCTGGCGCATCCTCAGAATCAATGACAAACCAACGGGACTGAATCATGACTCTACGTTTGCTGGTGCTCGCTGGCCTGTTGATCTTGTGTTCGATTGCGGCCCAGGCCCAGGTGACACGTTTTCTTGTTGTCGGTGACAGTTGGGCCGCTGAACAGTGGGAGGACGGGTCTCATCAACGCGTTTTCAACAGCAATGACCTGGCGGCGATCGGGGTGTCCGGTGAATTGACCACAACCAGCGGCAGCACGGCCGCCCAGTGGGTCATGCCGGTTAACCTGGACCGCATCGGAACCGCACTGGCGCAGTATCCGCATATCGATACCGTGCAGCTGACCATTGGCGGGAATGACTTCCTCGACCAATGGAATACCAGCTTCAGCGAGGCCGAGTTTGATGAACTGATCGGCTGGATCACCCAGGACATCGAAATCGTTTCGACCTATATTCTGAACCAGCGCCCGGAAATCGAGATCGTCGTCAGCCTCTATGACTACCCGAATTTCGAGGATACGCGAGGCGGTTTGATCTGGTTTTTTGCCTGTGGGCCACTTTGGAACGATCTGGGTGAGCCGACACCGTTGCAAGTCAGTTCCGCGGCGGTCGATGTGATCGATGCGGTTGAGGCTTTGGCCAGCGCTAATCAGAGAATCAGTCATGTCCGGCATCTTGGCCAGGCCCAGAACGAGTACGGCATTCCCGGGTTTCCACCCGGCACGGTTATCGCCCCGGGGGATGTCAGCTTACCGAGCCCGCCGGCGGCCATGCGGACACGGTTCTTCGGAGGCGGCCTTGACTGTTTTCATTTCAATGCTGCCACCTATGATGTCCTGGTCGAGAACCTGCGGATTGCCTATATCGAGGATCGCTTCGATAGCGGGCTGGATTTGCAGTTTGAGGGCTTGCAGGCGGTCTACGACGGTAGCCCTCAGGCCGTTCCTGTCGTTACCAGCCCCGCTGATCAGGGATTGATTGTTTCTTATGATGGCGCCCTGGAAGAGCCAACCGATGCGGGCAGCTATAACGTGATTGTCACCGCACCGGGCTGGCGTGAGAGCATCAATGGTGTGTTCGAAATTCTGCAGGCAGTCCAGACCATCGAATTCCAGATTGCAGGGCCGGTCTTTGTCGATCAGACCGAAATCGAGCTGGTGGCCAGTGCAAACTCCGGGCTGCCGGTTGGCTTCCAATTGCTGTCCGGACCGGCAACCTTGAGCGATAACTTGCTGACACTGACCGGCGAGGCCGGCACGATTGTCGTTGTCGCCAGCCAGCCAGGCGATGCCAACTGGCAGGCCTCCGAAACCGTCAAGCGCAGCATCGAGGTGATAGAGCGCTTTGATGCCTTGTTTGAAGACCGCTTCGAAGTGCTACCTTGACAAGCAGGCATTAAAAAGAGGGCTCGAGCGGGGAGGGGACTTGTCAGAAGGTTTTCAGAGTATGCTATTCAAAGGCTCGTATTTGGAGTCGGAATGCCTGGAGGCTGGACATGAAATGGGAACGTGGGCGAAGAAGCCGAAACGTCGAAGACCGGCGCGGGCAGGGCATGGCGGCGAAAGGCGGTGGCCTGAGCCTGGGGGCCGTCGCTATCATTGTGGTTATTGGCCTGGCCATGGGCAAAAATCCGATGGAGATGCTCGGGCTGCTCAGTCAGATGTCCGATTCGGGGACACCCACGACCAGCTCAACACCGGCCCCGGTCGACGACGAGGCCTCGCGCTTCGTCGCCTCCATCCTCGGCGAGACCGAGGACGTCTGGGCGGCGTTGTTTTCCCAAATGGGGCAGACCTATGAGCCACCGCGGCTGGTGCTGTTCACGGGCCGCGTCCAGTCCGCTTGCGGCACCGCCAGCTCGGCAATCGGACCGTTCTATTGTCCCGGCGATCGCCAGATCTACATCGACCTGGGCTTCTTCCGCCAGATGGAAGCCCGTCTGGGCGGCGGCGGCGATTTTGCCGAAGCCTACGTCATCGCGCACGAAGTCGGCCACCACATCCAGACGCTCACCGGCGTAAGCGCCCGCGTCAACGATGTACGCCGACGCGGCGGCGACCTCGAAGGCGACGGTGGCCTGCTGGTGCGCCAGGAACTTCAGGCTGACTGCTACTCGGGCGTCTGGGCACACCACGCTCAGCAGCGCCATGACTGGCTTGAGCCGGGCGATATCGAGGAAGCCCTCAATACCGCCGCAGCCATAGGCGACGACAATCTGCAACGCCAGGGCAGCGGCACCGTGGTTCCCGACTCGTTCACCCACGGCACCTCCGAGCAGCGCGTCCGCTGGTTTCGCATCGGCTTCGAAAACGGCCGCTTCGACCAGTGCGACACCTTCGAAGCCCAACGGCTCTGATCAACCGCATGTTCACAAGACGCGACTTCTTGATTACATCCGTGGCGACGACCGCGCTGCTGACGACACCAATCGGCGCAGCAACGCCCACGAGCCGCTTCGACGCTGCCGCGCGGCTTCAAGCCCTGGAAGTGGGCTATGCGCGTCTGGGTGTTTGCTTGCTTGACCCTGTTACCGGCGAAATTAGCGGTAACCGCATGGATGAACACTTCGCGATGTGCTCGACGTTTAAACTGGCGCTGGTCGCCGCCTGCTTGCGCGAAGCAGACCAGGGTCGGATAGATCTTGATGAAATTCTGACCTATTCCGAAACCGATCTTTTGCCCTGGGCGCCTGTGACGCGCAAAAATATCGCCATGGGTGGCATGACCATTGTTGCGCTGGCGCAGGCGGCCCAGGAACTGAGCGATGGTGTTGCCGCAAACCTTCTGGTCAAACGCCTGGGCGGTCCGACTGCCGTCACCGCGAAGTTTCGCGAAATGGGCGACCCGATAACCCGACTCGACCGCTATGAACCCGATCTGGGCCTGGTGCTTTCGGCTGACCTTCGCGATACCACCTCGCCCTGGGCGATGGCGCAGCTTGTCGGCCGGATTACCACCGGTGACATTCTGCAACGTGGCTCGCGGGAGCGCCTGCTGGGCTGGATGGAGAACACGAAGACAGGCCCCAAACGGCTTCGTGCCGGACTCCCCGCCGAGTGGCGTAGCGGCAACAAGACCGGAACCGGGCGAACGGAAGGAACGACCAACAAGTGCAATGACATCGCAATCACATTTCCGCCGCGCGGAAACCCGATCATCATCGCTGCTTATTTTGATAGCGGCGAATATACCGAGCAGACTGAGGATCGCCATCAGGCGGTCCTCGCTGAAGTGGGAAGGATCGCAGCCGAGTGGGCTATTGGTTAGTCGCGCATGGTTCAACAAGCTAAAAATAGTTTTTGGGGTACTTGGGGGAACGAATTGCAGCCTGGAGCAGCAAATCCGACCCAGGGCACCCCAACCACACATCTGTAATTATACATAATATACATTATGCGAACTAAGGGATGGTCTTCTGAATAGTCCGGTCCAATGTCGGCGCCCTACCAGACCCAAAAACTCTCCCTGACGCTACCGCCCTCAAACGTGTGAATTCATCCGGCATGTCGTGACATGCATAAAATCGGGCCGGCGAATGCCGGCCCGATTGTTCTTTCCGTGTTGCTATTATCAAGGCGTATTACTGAGCTACCACCTCAAGGCTGTCCACGTGCCAACCGAGGAAATTGTTGGCAACGCCATCGACGCTATCGAACTGGAGTCGGATCCGGAACTGCGAGCTGATGAACGAGCTCACATCGAATTCGTCCAGCACGTACGAACCGGGATTGGTACTCCGCGCGTCACGCTGCTGAATCGTCGTCCAGGACGAACCGTTGTTGCTGCTGACCTGAATACGCATGATGTCGAATTCGCCGTTGAAGCTTTCCACTTCCCAAAAATGCGAAATGATCAGGGATGCGCTGGTGAAGCCACTCAGGTTGATGGTCGGCGAACGCGCCCATCCGGTCACCTGACCGCCCGTCGCATAGGTGCAGGTCGAGGCTTGGTTGAAGGCGATTGTATGGCTTCCGGTGGCAGCCGTGATGCAGGAGCTATCCAGGCGCCACAGGTCGTTGCTGGCGCTGGACTTGTTCCAGCCCGGAGCCGAACCGCCGTTAAAGTCTTCGAAGTAGACTGTATCGAAGCCGGGCGGATCGGGATCACCGCCGCCACCATCGGTGAGCGTGTATAGCAGAAGGTTCGGTGAGCCGCTGCCGATGCCGGACAGGACGCCCGACGTTGCGTTGCTGCTCAGCAGTGCACCGACCTGGCCGGGTGTCATCGAGGGGTTCTCGTGCAGATACAGCGCCGCCGCACCGGCGACGTGTGGCGCCGCCATCGACGTACCGCTGATGGTATTGGTTGCGGTATTGCTGGTGTGCCAGGCCGAGGTGATGCCCTGGCCCGGTGCGAAGATATCCACGCACGATCCAAAGTTGGAGAATGAAGAGCGCGAATCGCTGGACGTGCTGGAGGCTACGGTGTAAGCCAGTTGCGCGCGGGCCGGTGACGAATTGCAGGCGACGGTGTTGGAGTTGCCAGCAGCCACAGCATAGAACACCCCGGACGCCACCGAGTTGTTGACGGCATTATCCATAGCGGTGGACGCCCCACCACCCAGGCTCATATTAGCCACCGAAGGGCCGCTGTGATTGGCGGTGACGAAATCGATCCCGGCGATCACGCCAGCCGTCGTGCCGGATCCATTGCAACCAAGCACGCGTACGGCATGCAGGGTCACGTTCTTGGCCACACCGTATGTCGTGCCGCCAGCCGTGCCGGCAACGTGGGTGCCGTGGCCATTACAATCATTGGTGCCGTTGCCGTCATTGATGGCGGTAAAGGCCGAGACCACCCTGCCCTGCATGTCCACATGCGTGGGGCGTATACCGGTATCGAGAATGTATACATCAATGCCGGTGCCGTCGAAATTGTAGTAATAGCGGTTATCCAGCGGCAGGAAACGCTGATCAACGCGGTCCAGACCCCAGGTAACGGGTGACTGCACGTTCTGGTTGATCGAAACTTCCTGGTCCACTTCGATATAGGCCACGCGTGGGTTTTTCAACAGCCCGCGGATTGCCTGCTCGGGAGCGCGCAAGGCGAAACCCTGAATGGCAGTTTCGTAGCGATGCAGCAATTGACCGCCAGCGCTGCGAGCCATCTGACGGGCTTCCTGTTCGGAAACCCGATCGCCCCAGTTCATCACCACGATGTACTGATCGTGAATCCTTTCGGGACGATCCAGACCAAGGATCTCCGCCTGGACCTGGGCTCCCCCCGATGGTCCGCCCGGAAGGCCCGGATGCGGTCCCGCCATGACCGATGCGGTCATGAATAGAAGGATTGTGAATATTGTTGTCTTCATTGGTGTTACTCCATTTGATTGCCATGACATACCCGGTTGGCAGAAGACCATTGATAAAACATCAAGAGATCGCTGGTGGTAAACACCGACAGCCTGCCTGGATGTTGAACCGGGAAAGAGCGGGCGATTGGTCGCCCTTGGGGGATGACAAAAACGAGCGCCGCAATTGGAACCGCGTAAGTTCATATGAGCCCTCGATCACTCGATACGCTAGAAAAGGCATTTGCCCGAAACTCGTTGAACCAATCCCCACTTATGTCTAATAGCACCAACTCATGCAGCCAGTCAAGGCCAAAGGCGAATGATATCGAAGATAATCATGTAATTGCGAGCTTCATCACACAATCCCCCTGATTCAGGCAATCTCATGGTCACGGTCAGGAGGGGGAGTGAATAAGTCGGGCTTAGGCGACTTATCAGGCGGGTCACCTCAGACCTGTGGCCTACCGCACGGACGCCATCTTCTTGCAGCCCTAACCTTTCACAGTGCGCACTAAACGTGATGACCATCACGCTATTTGGTTAATTACAGGAACTATCAGGATAGGCCGGCGTCAAGAAACACGCTGGTTCGAGTTCGTGAAAGGAGCAATAACTTCATGAATTTGAAGTTTTTTTAACTCGTTTTAAACAAGGGGCTATAACCATGTTAGGAGATTGTTATGAAGATTGTTAGCACACTCGCTTTTTGTACTTTTATCGCACCTGGGATCGCATTCGGTATGGATATTGGTCAACAGGAACGTCAACACGATCGTGATCCGGTAACCGAGCAGCAGCATACTCAGGATCGAGATCGAGGCATCGGTCAGGAACGGCGTCAGAACCAGTTTGGCGAGCAACATGATCGACAGATGGATCATCATCGCCAGACCGGTCGTGCTCATCTGGACATGACTGCCGACGGATTTCTGAATACCGTACCGAAGGGTAGTGTTTCCATTGAGAACCTGATTGGCAGCAGCGTCAGGAGCCAGGTCGATGACGAAGACATCGGCACCATCGAAGACATCCTCATCGACAGCGACGGCAATCCGTTGGCAGTGATCGTTTCTGTTGGCGGCTTTCTTGGCATTGGCGACAAGGATGTGGCTCTGAGCTGGGATAGCGTTCAGCTTTCCTATGAGGACGATGAAGGTCGGCTGACTTCAGCTCGCACCACAGGAGTTCAGCCAGGTGCACGCGGCGCGGTGACGCCCGGACAGGACGAAATGCGGCGCGATCGTCAGGCCACTCTTGATCTGAATCCCGACGATTACGTTATCGTTGTCAACCTGGCCCGGGATGCATTGGAAAATGCTCCCGAGTTTGAGCGCGACTGGAACTGATAGATCACGAGGCTGCGTCGGCATTCTGACGTTGGTCCTCTTTCCAGAGGATGTGACCCTGGCAGAGTCCTCGATTCTGCCAGGGTTTATTCACCAGTCAAACGACCTGAATCGTATTTACTAGGATATCCATGAACGCAATCGAACTACTTGAACAGGACCACCAGAAAGTCCGCAAATTGCTTGGCGAACTCGCGAACACCACCAACCGGGCGACCAAGAAGCGGCAGGATCTTTTGGAGAAAGTGTCGAAGGAGTTGCGCATTCATACAACTCTTGAAGAAGAAATTTTCTATCCATGTTTAAAGGAGGCTGGAAAAAACTCTGAAGATGAAAAGATGTATTTCGAAGCCTTGGAAGAGCACCGTGCAGCAGAAGAACTGGTACTACCGGATCTGGAAGCAACTGATCCGTCGTCTGCCGAGTTTGCGGGCCGAGCCAAGGTTCTGAAGGAACTGATCGAGCACCACGCCAGTGAAGAAGAAAAGGAAATGTTTCCCCGTATGCGCAAGCTCATCGACAAAGAAACGCTTGACCAGCTTGGCCAACGCATGAGTGAACGCAAGAAGGATCTTCAGGCCAGTCTGAAGGCAGCCTGACCAAACCGACTTTCTTTTCTGTTGTTATTCTTCTCTTAAGGAGATCAATATGAAAATCCGACTCAAGCCAATCTCCGAGCAAACCATCGTCATCACCGGCGCCAGTTCCGGAATCGGTTTGACCACGGCCCGAATGGCTGCCGATCTATCGGGCACGATTTTTGCTTTGGTGGCGATATACGCCTTCAACATGCAACGCAAGCAACATTGATACCACGTGCCATGGAGATGAATTTGAACATTCCAAGGCAATACGCATCGATAATCCGTGCCGTCACTGGACGGCTATTCCGAAGGGGAAAATACAGGTCTACGACCTAAGGACAGGTGAATCCCATGAAGACATTATTTCCAGTTCAGGTACTTCGAAGATTGATTGGTGGTGCGGCCATAACTGGCCTTGCACTGGGATCAACCTTACTCTTGACAGCGTGCGAGCCCGATCCGCCGCCGCCGTCACCCCCACCAGAGCAGGCTGAACGCCCGGCACAACCCACGGATCCTGCCCGGCCAGCCGATGATCGCGTGACTCGCGATGATCCGGCTCTACGCGACGATCCCACACGCCAGGACGATCCCATGACCAGGGATGATCGCCGTGTCACTCAGGATGATCCGATGATGCGGGACGACGACCCGATGATGCGGGACGATCGTCGGATAACGCAAGATGATCAGCGATTGGGTCAGGACCGTGATCCGGCCATGGAGCCGCGTACCGATCAAGGTTTCCTGGACGATGAAACGCTGCAAGCCATGTCTACAGAAGACCTGGTCGGCAGCAGTGTCCGCAGTCGCATTGAAGATGAGGAAATCGGCACCATCGAAGATGTTCTAATTGATGCCCAGGGCAACCCGGTAGGCGTGGTCGTTTCCGTTGGTGAATTCCTCGATACCGACGAAAAACTGGTCGCTCTCGAGTGGAACCGGATTTCGCTTGAAGATCCAGCCATGCAGCCGGGCGCTCGCGGAGCCGCTGTCGGCGATCAGCCGGACATGGAGGATCGGGACTTCACGATTATCGTGGATGCCACGCGTGAAGAGCTCGAAAACGCACCTGAGTTCGATCGCGAAGCCTGGGAGCGAGAGCAGGAACAAGCTCGGGCTGGTAACGACATGGACAATGATTACTAAGTCCGTTACGTCGTCAAATTCTGGCAGGCTCATCCGAGCCTGCCAGGAACTATTGACTGGCTGACAACATTTGAAATGGTGATTGCGTCATGAATTATGAATTTTTATCAAAGCTTTCGCGAAGGCTGACCACGACCATTGCCATCGCCGGCCTGACGCTTGGCTCGGCCTTGCTGGTCACCGGTTGTGAGCCCGAAACCCCACCCCCGCAGCAGCCTCTGCCGGGGGAGGCGACAACGGATCACATGGATCGACAAACCGACCGTGCCCATGACGATGCACGTTTACGCCAGGATGAACGGCTCGGTAACGAAGAGCCTATGGATGATCAGCGCGGCGTGCGTGAAGATGATCGTGAAAACAATCGTGAAGACAATCGTGAAGACAATCGTATCGACCCACCAGGCATCAGTGTCTGACGTTACCCAGGAGCCTGCGCTCGGCTGCAGGCTCTTTATTATCCCTGACGATCCATCTCCTCGCGCTTTGACTGCTCCGCTTCGCGGCGTTCCTGCACCGTGCTGGACTTGACGAACGGCATCACCTTCAGGACCGCCGTGACGATGCGCGAACGGTAGTATTCGAATTTGACAATAAAGCGGATTGCCCAATGCTGCCTTCCCAGTCTGTCCTTGGCTTCATCCATGGCGGCCTTGCTTCCAGCCGAGCGCATATTCGACAAGCGAAACAGCTCAACCTGGCGAAGCACCGCGGTCTGTCGCAGCAAGGGAACGGGGCGCAACAGGCGAATCAGGCGAGTTGACTTGAGTATTTCGTGCAGAAGCGGAAAGGAAAAGACGATGATCAGGACCGACATCCAGTTCTCTTTCGTGGTTCTCCAGCGGTTTTCGGATATGGCCATGTAAAACGCATATTCGACCAGGAATACAGACCAGACCAGCCAGTCAAGAGCCACGACCCAGACGTTTTCGACCTCGAGCCAGTAGGCCACAGTCAGCGGCGCAGTCAGGATGGCTGCAACGATGACCGCAAACGTCAATCCGTCTGAGATGTTTTCTTCGACTTGCTTGTCGAGTTCCAGCCGCATAAAAGCTCCATTGGGCGCAAGCTCAGATTAGCTATGACTGCACCAAGATTCAACACGGTACAATCATGTCGTCCCAATTCAAGGAAGACGGCAATGGGAAACGATGACACCGATGCTTCCCGAACCGACCTGGCGGAAGATCGAACCGTACTGGCAAATGAGCGGACGTTTGCCGGATGGATGCGAACATCCATGGCCTGCGTAGCTGTGG
>JBGTLI010000349.1:0-5965 GCA_041744195.1 Wenzhouxiangella sp.
CGCGCTCAACTGTCTCGCCGTTGAGTTCCAGGATCAGGCGAAGAACACCGTGGGCGGCCGGATGCTGCGGCCCGAAGTTCATCGTGTAATTGCGAATCTCGCTCATGTGGCTTCCCGCCCATCCAGTTTTTCATCGACATACCGACTGTCGCGGCGGATCACCCGGGGCACCAAAACGCGCGGCTCGATTTCGACCGGCACGTAAACGACCCGCTTCTTGTCCTCGTCGTAGAGCACTGTGACGTTGCCGATCAACGGGAAATCCTTGCGGAATGGATGGCCGATAAAACCGTAGTCGGTCATGATCCGCCTGAGGTCCGGGTGACCCTCGAAAATCATGCCAAACAGATCGAAGGCTTCGCGCTCGTACCAGTTGACTGAATTCCAGACATCGATCAGCGACGGCAGGACCGGCAGTTCGTCGTCGGGGCTGTAGCAACGCAGACGCAGGCGCCGATTGTGCTTCAGGGAGAGCAGATGGACAACGACCGCGAATCGATTGGGGATGTTGTTGGCTTCGGGTCTTTCGGCCCAGGAGAACCGGCCGGGACCGAGGGCATCAACACCGCGGGAAAAGCCGGTGTCCGTGGCCTCGGTGGTTTCCCACTCGTCATCGCCGTAGCCGAGATAATCGATGCCACACAAGTCGACCAGTTGCTCGAAATGAAGCCGGGGCTCGTCGCGAAGCTGGTAGGCCACGTCCAGCCAGTGCTCGGCCTTGATCACTGCAGTCAATTGGCCGCGGTGCTCGGAAAGACTGGCCACCTTGCTGCCCAGCACATCTTCAAGCGCCTGGACCAGCGCCTGGTTTTTCGCGCTGAAGGCACTCATGAGCGGGCAATCGTGTTGGTGCGGCGGATCTTCTTTTGCAGCTGGAGAATGCCGTAAACCAGCGCCTCGGCCGTCGGCGGGCAGCCCGGCACGTAGATATCAACCGGCACGATCCGGTCACAGCCGCGCGTGACGGCATACGAATAATGGTAGTAGCCGCCGCCATTGGCGCATGAACCCATGGAAATCACCCATTTCGGATCCGGCATCTGGTCATAGACCTTGCGAAATGCAGGCGCCATCTTGTTACACAATGTGCCGGCGACGATCATCACGTCGGACTGGCGTGGGCTTGGGCGGAAAATGACGCCGAATCGGTCAATGTCATAGCGCGAGGCGGCCGAGTGCATCATTTCGACTGCGCAACAGGCCAGGCCAAAGGTCATCGGCCACATTGATCCGGTGCGGGCCCAGTTGATCAGGGCGTCGGCACTCGTGGTGACAAACCCCCGCTCAAGCAAGGGGTTGTCGCCGCCGGGGCGGAGGATGTCATCCACTTCGCCTTCGACGAGCGGATTGTGGAGAATGTCACTTACTCCCATTCCAGCGCACCTTTTTTCCATTCATAAATAAAGCCGATCACCAGGATGAGAAGGAAAATGCCCATGGCAATCAGCCCGGTCATCCCGATTTCATCCAGGACAACCGCCCAGGGAAACAGGAAGGCGATTTCGAGATCGAAAATGATGAACAGAATCGCGACCAGGTAGAAACGCACATCGAACTGCATGCGCGAGTCTTCGAACGCCTCGAAGCCACATTCGTAAGCTGAGTTTTTTTCGCTTGAGGGGTTGCGCGGACCCAGGATGCCACCGACCAGCAGCAGGACGATCCCCATGCCCGTCGCGATACCGATGAATATCAGGATTGGAAAGTATTCGGCCAGCATGCTCTCGTCCGTTTCCTTAATCGGAATCCGGCCCAAACTCAGGGCCCCGCCTACCGGGTCCCCTGCTTAGCCCGAATTCCCTAATATATGGTGCCGAAGGCCGGACTCGAACCGGCACGGCTTTCGCCACTGCCCCCTCAAGACAGCGTGTCTACCAATTCCACCACTTCGGCAATTTTAAAAAGTTTTCGCGAAGCCCTTGTGACCGCTTAGCTCTGCGGAGGCTCCGGGATGAATTCGTCGTCCTCTTCCTCGACCGGCACGACCAGGAAATCATCTTCCCGATCGACCTCGGTCGAAATGGTCTGGATGGCGCCGGCCACGCCTAGATCGTCAGGCGCCGGACCGACCATGCCTGAGCGCGCAATCAGCACCGCCATCGACAGACTGATGGCAAAAAAGGCCACACCCAGCCACGAGGTCGTGCGGGTCAGGAAACTGGCCGAGCCGCGAGACCCGAACACCGTGCCCGAGGCACCGGACCCAAAAGCCGCACCCATGGTGGCGCCTGGGCCGCGCTGAACCAGGATAATGGCAATCAGCGAAGCGGCCAGTACGACATGAAAAACAATCAAGACTGTATAAAGCATTATCCAGCAACCAAACTCTAAATATCTCAGGCCGCCTGATAGATGGCCATGAAGGATTCCGCAGTCAAGGATGCGCCGCCAATCAGGCCGCCATCGATGTCTTTGCGGGCAAACAGATCCGCGGCATTGTCGGCTTTGACGCTGCCGCCATACAATATCCGAACCCGGCCGGCTATTATATCATCGTGTGAGCCTAGCTGCGCTCTGATTGATGCATGAACTGCCTGGGCCTGTTCCGGGCTGGCCGTGCGCCCCGTCCCGATTGCCCAAACAGGCTCATAAGCGACGATGGCGCGACTGAAAGCGCCGATGCCGGCCACGCTCAACACGGCGTCGAGTTGCCGCGCGACCACTTCGCTCGTTCGTTCGGCTTCGCGCTCGGCCAGCGATTCTCCGAGGCACAATATCGGCTGCAGGCCGGCCTTCTGGGCGGAGACGAACTTGGCCGCGACCAACTCATCGGACTCGCCGAACAGGCTGCGGCGCTCGGAGTGGCCAACCAGCACATAGCCGCAGCCCCACTCGCTCAGCATGTCACCGGCCACTTCACCGGTGTAGGCGCCGGATTCATGTTCGCTTAAGTCCTGCCCCCCCAGCAGCACCGGGGTGTTGTCGGTCAACGACTGCACCAGCGGCAGGTAGGGAAACGGCGGCAACACCAATACCTCGGCGCTGCGGACAGCATCCAGGCGACCGAGAATTCCGGCGATCAGGTCACGTACCATCGGCTTGCTGGCATTCATCTTCCAGTTGCCGGCGATCATTTTGGTCCGCATCGGGCAGCTCCCCCGCTGATTCAAACCGGGTAGGATAAGAGCCTGTCTATCGCGACGCAAGAAAAACCGATGACCGACAAAAAGAACATGGCGAACAATGAGGGCAACCGTAAAGGAGAAAACGCCAGGCCGCTGGCCCTGGTCACCGGCGCTTCGGCGGGTATCGGAGCAGAGTTCGCGCGCCAGCTCGCGGCCGCCGGCTACGACTTGGTTCTGACCGCGCGTCGTCGCGACCGCCTTGACGAACTGGCTGAAAATTTGCGCAACGAGCAGGGCTCAGAATGCCTGGTCGTTCCCGCCGACCTGACCGACCCCGAGGCGCCAAGACAACTCTGCGAGGCTATCGAACAGGCCGGCCTGACCGTCACGCTGCTGGTCAACAACGCCGGTTATGCCGTCCCCGGCCATTTCAATCACGCTTCCTGGGAACAGCAGGCGGCTTTTTTGCAGATCATGGTCACGGCGGTCGCCGAACTCAGCCACCGGCTGCTGCCCGGCATGCCGAAGCTCGGCAGTGGCGGGATCATCAACGTCGCCTCCCTGGCCGGGATCGTGGCCGGCTCATCGGGGCATACGCTGTATGGGGCGGTCAAGTCATTCATGATCGGCCTGTCCGAATCACTGGCCATGGAGAACCGCAGCGCCGGCCTGAGAATTCAGGCCTTGTGCCCGGGCTTCACCTACTCCGAATTCCACGATGTGTCCGGCACCCGCGACATCGTCTCGAAAATGCCGGGTTACATGTGGATGAACGCCGGTGAAGTCGTGGCCATCAGCCTGAAAAGCTTCCACAAGCCCAAGGCCCCGGTCGTCGTCATCCCCGGCCTCGTCAACCGCTTTATCGCCATGCTCTACCGCAAGCTCCCGTACGGCATGGCGTTCGGGATGGTCGAGCGGCGCAGTGGGGATTTTCGGCGGCAGGGTTAAAAGCTGGTTGGCTGGTTGGCTGGATAGTGAAAGATAGGGGGTTCTGGGTTGCGGTTTACGGGCCAAGGCAAGAAAAAGGCGGGAGCTCCGAACCAGCCAACCAACCAGCCAACCAGCCAACCAGCCAACTAGCCAACTTTGCTCCCCCCCCACTCCGCCGCCGCCTGCCCCGCAATCAACCCACTGGCGAAGCAGGCGGTCAATAGATATCCGCCGGTTGGTGCTTCCCAATCGAGCATTTCGCCGGCAAGGAACACCCCGGGTAGCTGGTGGGCCATCAATTGGTTGTCGATTGCCTCCAGCATGACGCCGCCGGCGGTGCTGATGGCTTCGTCGATCGGGCGTGGTGATTTCAGGCGCAGGGGCAGCGCCTTGAGGCATTTGGCAAGTTCAGGTCCGGTCAGGGTGGCAGCATCAGGGCAGCATTCACGCACCAGGCCGGCCCGAACGCCGGTCAGGCCCAGCGTGCGGCGCAGCATCTCGCTGAATGAGCGCTTGCCGTGCGGTCGGGCCAGCTTTGCAGCCAGGACTTGAGCGGATTGGTCCGGAAACAGGTCCAGGCCGGCGATGACCTGGCCATCGCGCTCGATGGCATCGCGCAGTCGCTGAGACCAGGCATAGACCAGCGACCCCTCGACGCCGTAATCGGTCACCACGAACTCGCCGCGTGTGCTGCTCAAACGTCCCGTTTCATTGAAAAGGCCGAGCGCGACCGACTTGACCGGCTGTGCTGCAAAACGCTCGCGAAATACCGGCGACCAGTCGATAGTGAAACCGCAATTGCTGGGCTTGAGCGGCGCCAGGGCAATGCCGCGTTCGGCAAGCTCGGCCATCCAGCGACCATCCGAACCGAGCTTGGCCCAACTGCCACCACCCATTGCCAGCACGGTAGCGTCGACCTCGACCAGAATCTCGCCGTTGGGCGAGATGAAACGCAACTGACCCGCTTCATTCCAGCCACACCATTGATGGTGAACGTGAAATATCACGCCCTGGGCGCGCAATCGGCGCACCCAGCCACGCAGTAACGGCGCGGCCTTGAGGCTGCGCGGAAAAACGCGACCGGAGGTGCCAACGAACGTTTCGATGCCAAGCTCGGCAGCCCAGGCGCGCAGCGCATTCCCATCAAACCGATCCAGCCAGCGCCCCACTTCGGCGCTGCGCTGACCGTAGCGTTCGCGAAAGCGCGCAGATGATTCGGAATGGGTCAGGTTCAATCCGCCCTTGCCGGCGATCAGGATTTTGCGCCCGACCGAGCCCATCCGGTCATACAGGTGGACCTGCGCGCCGCGGGCGCGGGCGGCCTCTGCCGCCATCAGCCCGGCCGGCCCGCCACCGATGACGACAACCAGCCGGGAGCAGGTATTGGTTGCTTTGACTTCTGACAAATTCAATAACCTGTTCAAGAAAGTGTCCAGATCCGTTTCCGAACTCGCTGTGGCGGAGCAAACAACCAAAAATATGTCGCGCAGGGACGCTGAGGCGCGGAGGGAAAACCCTAATTCGCTTCTTCCTCTGCGCCTCTGCGCCTCTGCGTCTCCGCGCGATTCGCTTTTGAATCTGTTTTGATTAGAGGCGGCAGGTTAACCGGAATTGCCGTCTCGATGAATGGTATTCGCTGTTACCGCCGCAAGGGCGTGATCCGCTGCACCCGCCCGTTGACAATCTCGACTTCGCGGGCATGCTGGCGGGCGCCGAAATCATAGGTCCACCGCTCGCGGTGATCTCCGCTGGGACCGGCATAGCCGTAAGATCCCGGGGGTGACAAGTCGTAGCGGTGATCTGGCTCTCCGCAGCGGGCGAAGATTTCGGCGACCGTGCCGCCAGCCTGGTCAAGCTCCTGCCAGGTGCATCGGCGCGATCCGGGCGTCCATGCCACACCGTAGCCCAGCGTTTCGATTCGGGCGAGTCGGCCATTGGAGAAAACCAGCCGGCGCATGAGACGGCGCTGA
>JBGTLI010000350.1:0-15430 GCA_041744195.1 Wenzhouxiangella sp.
ACCGGCGAAAGCTATCGAAAGCGAGCTCAATCCACTAGGAAAAAGGAGAAACAGGAACAAAAGTGCTAGGCAGGAAAAAACTCTAACCGACCGGCCATTTTAATTGTCGCCGACCGGACAAAGTAATTGACGCGAGACACCCATTTGTTCGGCAATCTGGTAATTGGGCAGCCCGGAGGAGGCAAGCAATACGATTTGCGAGCGTTCCTTTAGCCTGACTGGCGTCTTTCCACTCGCAAGGCTTTTCTTCAGGATGGCTTCTTCGTCGGTTGAGAGCTTGATAGGCGTGGGCGCTCGCATCGTTCATTGTTTGCATAAAGGCAAACTGAATTATGCCATATCAACAAACAATTCATTACACTACACTAGTTCGATATAGGGGCATCGGACAAGTCGCAATGGCCTGCGGCTTGAACCACCTGCCAGATCATCCCTTGATCCCCTGCAAAAACGTCACCAGCTCATGCACTCGAGTGCTCGGGTTGTCAGTTTGGTTCGCTTGCGCGTCTCGCAAGGCCCGAATGGCATTATTCTTAGCGAACTCCAGTTGTTCAAGCAGGTGGGCGAATACTTCTTTGGCCCTCTTTTCGTATTCGGGCCAGAACTGAAGAAGCTCCCTAAGAAGCTGATTGGCCGCGCTGTTGCCCGGCAGCGGTGAATAAGGTTGCGTCCTATAATCAAAGTGCAGCAGCAGCCAAAATTCGAAGCAGGGCACGGAATTAATCGCCACAAAGCAGTTCCCGGGCCTGGATGAGTAGATAGCATTCAGCGCCGGCGCATAGTTGGCATGCTGATCCTTATCGAAGACGCAAAAAACCTTGTCGAAGGGATCGCCTGAATCCTTCTCCTCGCGATAGCGTTGCTTGGCGTAACGCACGATGGCCAGCGGGTCGGAGTCACAATCGCCGCAGACCTCGACATTGGCGGTATTCAGACCGTAATGGTTTCTCAAGCCACGAAAGTAGTAAGGCTCGGTTTTCTCCCCTTCGCAGACAATCAGCACTTTGCTATATGGGTCTCGTCTCGCGGCCCGGCGCTGAAGGCGCCGTGAGCTCTTGGCCTTGCGCTTATGGAATAAATTGTCCGTGCCCATCAACCTGCCCGCTTCAGCGGCCGCACAAAAGGCAAGGCGCCATAGCGCCCAGACAGATAGGCCGCCTCCAAGTTCTCGCGGCCCTTGCGCGGGCTAAAGTCCGTGAGAGGATACAGCTTGGTGGCCTGACTCTCATTCTTCTCGCAGAACCAAATCTGATCGCGACGAAAAACCTCCTGGTTCAGGATCGAGGTTTCATGGGTGGTAAACACAAGCTGGGCATTGTTGGGGTTGGTTTCCGGGTCATGAAAAAGCTGAACCAGGAACTGGACCAGCCGAGGATGCAGGCTGTTATGCAACTCATCAATAAAAAGCACATGGCCATTTGCTAACGCGCCGATCCATGGCCCAGCAAAAGAAAAGATTTGCTGTGTGCCGTCCGACTCCTCCTCAAAGTCAAACTCTATCGATTGACCATCATCATCCTTATGAATAGTGCGAATATTGGTTATCTTCATGCCTTCAAGGTCACCAGCAATGACCTCACGCAGGGGTTCGGGCATATCTGCAGGCAAAGCAAATGGCCTCGTTTCCACCAGAACATCATCGATGTGCAGGTCAGCGGCCCGAAGAAAGTCCATGATCCGCTGCTTACCGGCACCCTCGCACAATGAGGCAGTAAAAGAAGGACCCCACCTATCAAAGGGGGATGGATGCCATCCATCTGCCTTGAATATCCATAAGGTTGCCTTGAACCAGTCAAAAACTGGCTGCAACTGCTCGCTATTGAGCTGCACAGCCGTTGAGAGAAACAGTGCATTTCCGCGAGTCGACTTTTGCCACAGTTGTTTTTCACCGGCGAGGCTATTGCCCAGCTCCCATTTATACTGCTGGGCTTCGGCATCCCATGAACGACTGAACCAGCGCTGGGCTCGACCCTTTGGGTAAGCCAACAGCCACTCCTCGTGAATTCGATTGGCGGTGGCCGCAAAACCGTATTGGTATCGCACGCCGCCGACCAGGAAAATCACTTCGAATTCGCTAGGCTGATCTCGCCTGTCCGAGCTCAGGCGAAACTGCGCCACCGGCAGCTTGTCGCCACGCTGCATGCTCGTAGCTGACTCCAGCACGATCCGTTCCATAGTGCGCAGGGCCAGCAATAGGTTCGATTTCCCGCCAGCGTTCGGACCGTAAATGGCTGCCGAGCGCAACAACGCGAACTGATTGATCCCACCGGGTTGGAAGCTGTTCGTGTCCACCATCTCGTCGCCCTTGCCCTTGACCAGGGAAAAGGTCTGGGTATCACGAAAGGATCGGAAGTTCTTCACACTCATTTCGATCAGCATCGAAAGACACCTCTAGGGCAAACCAGTAATGATTCAAGCCCGAATCTAGCAAGTAAACTCGACAATTGCCATGTCAAAAGGCTTTTTTTGGCAAAAAAGGTCAAAATGGTCGTGAAATCGGTCCAGATGACTACATGACAGGCTTTATGGCAGCGGCTCATATACCTTCGACGCTTTCCAGGCCAGTCAGGGCCAGTTCGATCAGCGTTTTGACCTCTGCCCAGGCCAGATCACCGTTGCCGCAACCCAGGGCCGGGAAGTGCTATCGAGCGCGCGAGTAAAAGCTGGATGGCGCACCAAACACAGCGTTCCCATCGTGAAAGGCTTCTGGGCCTGGTGCGACCGGCAGCGACAACGCATGGATCTGGCCAAGACCAGCCCACTACTCAAGGCGCTAGTGGGCGTCAGGCCGCCCTGGAAGTGTTCCTTGGCGACCCCGACGTTCCGATCGACACCAACCACCTGGAGCGCGCGCTCAGACCGATTCCAATGGGGCGCAAAACTGGCTCTTTAGCTGGTCCGAGGTCGGTGCGCGACATATTGGCATCATCCAGAGCCTGCTGGTGACCTGCCGGCTACACGACGTCAATCCCTACGCCCACCTGGTTGATGTGCTGCAACGTATCGACCAGCACCCGGCCAGCCGGGTCGATTGCACCGCTCAAGCTGATGAAGCCGAATCGCTTAGCGGCTATCCCCCCTAGCCCAGCGCCGCCTCCGGCAAACCAGCAGCGGTCCGTTTCGGACTTGCGCTCCTCTCCAAACATGGCTATGCTTTTCAACGGGGGTCGGTTTTTGCCAGACGAGAACAAGTGCTTTGGAATTTTCTTCCAAATGCCCCTTAAATCCTGGCTGGCTTGGTGCAACCTGGGAGTGATTCGTCGGGATGGACTCATATTCGAACAGGTGCTGGGTTGATGCATCGCATTTGACGGTCTGTTGCTAGTGGCCAGTCGTCTCAGCCACATCCAGTGTTACCGAAGCCTGGACCGAAGACACTACGCGTTTGGTCGCGTGGGGTTGGCCTGCTTATCACGCCGCCATCCGCATCGTTGGGGTATCGACCGACGTGTTTTGGGGAGGGACCGCTGCGCAGCAGCCGGCATATCGCTTTCCCCGGTTTTTGGAATTCTCCGTACCCTGACCGAGCGCTACACACCCGGTTACCGGTTCGGGGATGATGGCCCATGTGTCGGTGGGGCCCTATATCCACTTGCTATTGAGATAAGCGCCTACCCGCATGGATATGAAATACGCAAAACAGGAGATACATCATGAAGAGACTCATGAGTTCTGTACTGACCGCAATGTCCATCCGCCGCAAGGACAAGCTCTACATGTGGTACTACTATCACAACATGTGACAGGCGACGTGCACCGGGGCCTGGCCCCCGGTGCACTTGATCAGACATACCGCGTTGTCTCACCTCAATTACTTCCGACCCTGACGCCGCGAGCCCCCGATGCGGGTCTCAAAAAGCAACCGATTCGGAGACAGCTATCCCACGAAACCCAGTGTCGCCTTCCGACAAACCAGCAACGGTCAGTTTCGGGCTTGCGCTCTTTTCCAAACATGTCTATGCTTTTGCAACGGGGGGTCGCTTTGGCCGGGATGAGAAGAAAGTGCTTTGGAATTTTCTTCCAGATGCCCCTTAAATCCTGGCTGGCTTGGTGCAACTTGGGAGTGTTTTGTCGGGATGACCTTATATTCAAACAGATGCTGGGTTGATGCATCGCAATTGACGGTCTGTTGCTAATGGCCACCCGTGCCCTCCACGTGCAGCGTTACCGAAACCTGGACCGAAAACACCACGCGTTTGGTCGTGTGGGGTTGGCCTGCTTATCATGCCGCCACCCGCATCGTTGGTGTATTGACCGATGTTTTTTGGGGAGGACGTGATGGTTGCCGACAGGAAGCAATTCGGTGATGACCCAATCGGCTTCCTGGACGAGCGGCTGACGCAAGATTCCGAAATCTTCTGGCTGGACAAGACCTTGCTCTGTGTCGGCGAACCGGATATCGGCAGATCGGTGCTTGCGAATGAAAACGATGACTTCATGGAGCAGTCGGACTTCTTCCATAGCCGCCTGGGACCACTCCAGCCACGCGAGTTGCAACAGCAGATCGCGCGCGACGCCACGGCGCTGATTCGCGAGCACCTGAAAGGGACCGACCGGATCCCGTCGGCGATCGAGTATGCCTTACAGCACACATCGTGGTTTCCGAACGCGGCGGCGCATCTGTTCCTGTATCTGTTCCGACCGGTGCTGACCCACCCGGATTGCGCTAAACCAGTCACGCAGTTGGTTGACCGCATAGTGGAACGCGCTATCCTGCGCGACGCGCGCGGCAGGCCCAGGCGCCGCACCGGCCTCATCTTCCGCTTCCGGGTCATTCATGCGCTGGGCAATGAAATCCGTTCGCGAAGCGCGAGTACCTGTCACGAGCCGCGAGATGTGCTGGATGTGATCGCCCGTGCCGCCGGGCAAACGCATCCGCCCGATCAACTGGCCGAGGTATTCCTGTCTTTTGTGCGCGCCATGGTCGGCTCCCTGGCCTTTCTGCTTTCCTGGACCTTGTATCTGCGTGGCCGCGCCGGGGACACCACCTCGCCTCCTCACTACGCGATCAGGGAGGCGTTGCGCTTATGGCCCATCGCATGGTTGTCATCCCGCAGACCTCGTCATGAGATCAGCATCGGCGATCAGCGGGTAACACCGCAGCAGATGGTCGCGGTCTGTCCCTACGCCATTCACCGCAACCCCAGATTCTGGCCCGACGCCAGCGATTACCAGCCAATGCGCTGGGCGACGTCCGGCGCCAGCACGGCATTTCTTCCGTTCGGGTGGGGTGATCACCGCTGCGCAGCAGCCGGCATATCGCTTTCCCTGGTTTCTGAAATTCTCCGTACCCTGACCGAGCGCTACACCCTCGGTTACCGGTTCGGGGATGATGTCCCATGTGTCGGTGTGGCCCTATCTCCACCTGCTTTTGAGATAAGCGCCTCCCCGCATGGATATGCAAAACGCAAAACAGGAGATACATCATGAAGAGACTTATGAGCTCTGTACTAACCGCAATGTCCATTCGCCGCAAGGACAAGTTCTATTTTTGGTACATCTATCACAATATGTGACAGAGCGGCGTGCACCGGGGCCAAGCCCCGGTGCACTCGACCAGGCATACCGCGCCATCAGCGTGCGGTGTTGGGTGGTAATCACGGAGTATCGGCCATGAGCATGCACAAGGAAGAACTGGCTTTCGTCAGAAAAATGCGCGAGAAGTGCTATTCGGGAAACCGGGTGTTCTGGGGCAACAGCGGCGAACTCGGTGTCTTTGATCCAGGCTGGGCCCGGGCCGTGAATCACGACAATTTTGCCGACCTCGAACTGCCCGACCGTCTGGTCGACATCATTCGTCGCAGGCGCAGTGCCAGTGTCAACTGGAAAGACTTGAGAAATGCCTGGGTCGGGGGGCTCAAACACATCTCCGGCACCGAGGGCATGCTGGCCCTCCACCAGCGCATGATCGACGAAGTGGGCCGTTTCGCGGACCGTGATGTGGATTTGAACTGGGCCATTCAATCCATCACCACGCGTTCGCTGATCCCGGTCGTGATTTCCGGCCTGCCAGCGCGCGGCTTTGATCGGGTCTGCGCCGACCAGGACTTCAAGCTGCGTCGGCTGCTGCAACTTACTCCAGAGTCCAGCGGGCTGCGTACCGAACTGAAATCCATGCTGATTCAGGTTCGGTCCGGACTGGCGGTGCGGAAGGAAATCCGCCGCCGCTTGCGCGCCGGCTCCGTGCCCCGCGGCGACATGACCGACCCGGTGGTGGAAATGTACCCAACCCTGGGCATGGACCGGGCGATGGACGCGGTAACCACAGTGCTCACAGCCATCGCCGGGCCGCCAGGCGCGGCCGCAATCGGTACGATCTTCGAGTACACCACCCGCCCGGAGTGGGCGCAGCGGATCGATGCTGAACTGCGCGCCACGGACCTGAAGACAATACTTGAACAACCCAGGAAGCATGCCCCGCTATCCCTGATGTTTATCAAGGAGGTGCTGCGCCTATGGAGCCCGCCGTTGTTTCTGACCCGTCCGGTACGCACCAGTTTGACGGTCTGCGAGCATGCACTTGAACCCGGACAGCGCTATACGCTGAGCCCGTACCTGCTGCATCACGACCCCGACTCCTGGGCGGATCCGGAAATGTTCAACCCGATGCGCTGGGACGATGACCAACACCACCTGGCCGCCACCCGCAAAGGCGCCTACTGTCCCTTCGGGTGGGCGCCAAAGTCCTGTATAGGCGCAAGCGTGGGTACCACCCAGCAATTGCTCTGGCTGCACCTGCTCTCCACCCATGCCCGTCTGGCGCTGCGCGAATCCCGACGCCCGCCGTTGAAGTTGGCCGCCATCACCCTGCCAATGGGCTTTACCGGCCGCTTCGAGACCCGTAGCAACAACGCCACATGAACGACGCGACGGACCAACCCGGTTCCGAACGTCCGTCCTATGGCTCGGGCATGTCCGATCTGTATGACGAGCGGATGTATCAACCCTCGCTGCAACTGGGAACGCAACTGCTTGCCATCGCGCGCGCCGAATTCAACTTCGGAGACCGCGCCCGCATTCTCGAGCTGGGCGCCGGCACCGGGCACATGGCCTGCCAGCTCGCCCGTGACGGCCACGAAGTCACCGCGCTGGACCGCTCACCGTCAATGGTGGAAAAGCTCCTGGCCAAGGCCCGCAAGCCCGATCTGCTGGATCGCCTGCGCGTGGTCCAGGCGGACATGTGCGAACTGAATCTGGACACTACCTTCGACCTGATCATGGCCTCGGGCAACACCATCAATCACGTGGCATCCCGCCAGTTATTGGACCGGCTGCTGAACCGCGCCAGGCTGCACGCCCGGAATCATACCCTGATCGCCTTCGATTTCAATACACGCCTCGGACTGGAAAGCTGGAACAGCGTGTCTGTAATGGACTCGCCCAATCGCACCGTGATCAGCAAGGGCTGGTACCAGCACGGCGACCCGCTGGCCCGGATGCGTATGACGGGATTTTCGCGCAACGCTGATCATGCGTGGGAGCGCTTCGACGAAGTCATCACCAACCTGGCGCTGCCCTGTTCCGACCTGGTCGATCTGCTCGAACATAACCACTGGTCGAATGTGCTTTTGGCCCGCCCGGACGGTGCCCACCTGGATACTGAATCGGCCGAAGAACAACCGACCATCATGGTCGTGGCCAGAGCGCGGATGGCCCCGCAATGATAGAGGTCGGGGATCTCGGCGAGCGAACCCGCTACTGCCGGATCAAGGGCAACGGTCTGCGCATCATCCGGCACCGAATCGACCACTGTCTGGCGCCTGTGGTCATGATCACTTACGGCGTGGGCAGCTACCATGAACCGGTAGGTGGCCACGGCTTCGCGCATTTCCTGGAGCACCTCACTTTCCGCGCCAGGATGACCGATGAAAACACGAGAATCATCGACCGGCTGACAACGCTATCCACGCAGACCAGCGCGACCACCTGGTTTGACCGGACCAATTACTTTTCGCGGGTCTCTCCGTCGCGCCTGGCCGATGTGCTGGCCGTTGAAGTCGCGCGCATGCGCGGCCTTAATGTCAATGACGATGATGTCGACGACGAGCGAGCAATCATTCTGGAAGAAATGCGCTTCGTCGACACCGCACCATTGAAATTACTGGAGAACACGCTGTGGGCGGCCGCTTATCCGGAACATCCGTACGGGCGGTCGTGCATAGGATGCGACAGCGACCTGATGGCCGCCAATACGGACGCGCTCAGCGCCTTTCACACCGCCAACTACCATCCCGGCGCGGCCACGCTGATCCTGGTCGAACGTGTGTTCGACCCCATGGTGGACGAATTGATCATGTCCCATTTTGGATCGCTGCCCGCGCTCGAATGGACCTCCCACCCACCCGAACCCACCACCGCAGACGTCCCGTCGTCCGGCTTGATCGAGCACGATGGTCCGGGCGAACATGCTCTGCTACTGGCCTACAGATCGCCTGCTGGCGCGAACGAGACTTGGGAGTGCCTGGAGATCTTCGCCGATATCCTGGTCCACTCACCGGGCGACGGGCTGGCAGCGACACTGGTTGAGCATGGCTGGTGCCAGAACGTAGTGGCCATCCTGCCGCGCCTGCGCATGCCAGGCCTGATGTTCCTGGTCTTGACCGGCGGACGACCGGATCAATCAATGCAGTTGATCGAGGTCGTCCAACGGCAGATCAATCGCCTGCTTCGCGATGGCCTCGACCCGGCCAGAGTCGCCGAGGCGGTGGGCCGTCTGGCATTCAATCATCGTAGCCGCTGCCTGGACCCGTTGCAGGCGGCGTTCGCAATCAACGACGCGGTGGCGGCTGCCGACCCCGACTGCTTTGCCGCCTATCCACAGCGGCTGGCGCGCTGCAATGCCGATCGCGTTGCCTCTGTGGCTCAGAAACATCTGGTGGACAACATGCCGTTCGCGGCCGCCTACCGGCCGCAGCGGGCAGGCTGAGCATGCCGTCTTCGGTGACCGATGACCACCTGCAGGCCATGGCCGTACTGGCCACCGCCCGCAGCATTCACCCCGGGCCCGGGATTTCCTGCTGCCTGCTGCCGCTAGTATTCGGCGGGCAAGTCCTGATCCGGGTGGCGCTGGATCTGCCGCGCACTGACGGACCGCCGCTGGCCGTCGCCGCCAGAATGCTGGCCGCGCTGCTGCACCTGCAACTCACACGCGACACCAGAACAGTGCTGGCATCGGGCGAAGAACTGAGCCTGGAGACCGAGGTACAGGGCAACAGCTTGATTGTGCACCTGCATGCGGCCTCACCGGATGCCGCCGCAATCGTCGGACGATTACTGCGGGCGCTTATGCAATGTCCGGTGCGCGATAACGACCTGGCTGCCGTGGCTGGCATGATGCTTGGGCAGGAATCGGAGAACCTGTTCGACCCCATGCAACAATCGGCCACGCTGCTGCTGCGTCTGCTGCATCCTGCCGACCACCCGACCCGTCCGCCGAGTGCGGACGAACTGGCGGCGGCCTCCCGCCACTTGTCCGCCGACCAACTCAGTCGATGGCGCGATTGTTGCCTGCAGGGCGCGAATCTGCGGGTCAGCGTGATCGGCGACCTGGCGGCCGACACCGAGGACCGGATCAGCACCATCCTCACCGATCTACTATCCCTTCGATCGCCGCACACGACCGATGACGCCATACAAATGCCGGCGCCGATCGACGACCACGCACACCAGGATGCCGGGCGCGTGGAAGCCATCGGGATCGGTCGCGCCATACCGGAAACACCCGGCACGTCACGCTTCGAAGCCTTGCGCGCGGCCTGCCATATGCTCGGCGGCGGCCCACGGTCCCGACTGTTCAGGCAATTGCGCGAGCGCCTCAAGCTGGTCTACTACATCAAGAGCCGGCTGCACGAACCCGTCGGCGGCCTCCCCGGGCTGCTGCAAGTCGTGGCGCACGCACCCGCCAGCCGCGCGCCCGAAGTACTGGAGCTGATCATGGCCGAACTGAAGCGCACCGCGGAACACGGACTGGAACCCCGGACCATACCCTGGGCAGTAGACATGACCGTGCAGAGCCAGTTGATCGACCTGGGCATCCCGCATGGCCTGGCCCGCGAACTGGACCACAGCCTGCGGCACGGCACGCCGCCCGGGCAGGCCTTGCAAACGCTTGCCGGGCTCAAAACCCTGCCTGCTGCCGAATTCAATGAACTGATCACGCCTGCCTTCGAAGGGAGGTTCGTCAGTGTGGTGCCGGATGCGGCACCTGCCAGCTTTGGCGAATAGCGCTCATCAAGTCAATCGAACATCCAGCCCGGGGTTCAGCCGCCTCCAGATTCGGTTTGCTGTCATGACCGCGCTCAAACACCAGCCCCGATAATAGACAGGCCCGAAAGGCCAGCAACACGGCTTGGCGTGGCCGCACGAGGTATCATGGCGTTTTGATCTGAGCCTCGCCCCCTCATGACTCTCAAACTGCTACCCAAGGCCGCTACCGCCCTCATGCTGGCTGCACCGCTGTGCGCGTGGGCCTGCTTTACTGAAGATCGCGCCCGTCTGCTGGACCAGCAGCATCCTGGCCAGGGCTTTTTGTCCCTGGCTCATCACATGCACCATCAAGAACGCGTCAATTACCAGTTCGGTGGACCAGCGGCCTGCGAGAACGGTCTGGCTGGCGGCTTCTCCTGTCACGGCGTCGAACTGGCTGGCTGGCTGGAACTGCCGGAGATCGGCGGTGGGTCGGGTGCCGACAATTGGGGATGGCGGGATCCGGACAGCGGGCGTTTGTTTGCCCTGATGGGGCGATCCAACGGCGTGGCCTTTGTCGAAATGACCGACCCGGAGAACCCGATCTACCTCGGCAATCTGCCGCGGCCGGAAGGGGTGGGCACATCGGTCTGGACAGATATCAAGACCTATGACCACTATGCCTTGATCGTGGCCGATGCGGTCACCGGACACGGTATGCAGGTGTTCGATTTGAGAAGGCTGTTGCCGCAGCTGCAGCGACCACAGGAATTCAGCCATGATGCGCGCTACAGCGGCTTCAACCGCGCGCATAACATTGCCGTCAATACTCAATCCGGCTTTGCCTACGCCGTGGGTTCGGAGACTTGCGAGGGCGGCCTGCACATGATCAATGTATCCGACCCTCTGCAGCCGGTCTTCGCTGGCTGCTTTTCAGATGACGGCTATACCCACGATGTCCAGTGTGTGAACTACCAGGGCCCCGACCTGCGCTACACGGATCGTGAAATCTGCGTCGCCAGCAACGAAAACAGTGTGACCGTGGTCGACGTCACCGACAAATCCGCGCCGGTCATGGTCGGCCGTCACACCTACAACCATTCCTACACTCACCAGGGCTGGTTCACCGGCGACCAGCGCTTCTTCGTTTTCGACGACGAACTCGACGAACAGCAACAGGGCCTGGAGGGAACCCGCACCCTGATTCTGGACCTGGAACTGCTTGACAACGCACCGACACTAGGCAGTCATATCGCCGACGGCCTTTCCATCGACCACAATCAGTACGTGGTCGGCGACTATATCTTTCAAGCCAACTATCGCCGGGGCCTGAGAATTCTCAGGATCAACGATGCCGCCAGCGCCGATCTAACCGAGGTCGCCTACTTCGACACCTACCCGGAGTCCGAGGGTCTTGGCTTTCAGGGCGCATGGAACGTGTTTCCCTTTTTCGACAGCGAACTGGTGCTGGTATCGGATATCAATCGCGGCCTGTTCGTGCTGCGCGTGACCGAACCCGAGGTGGTCAAGGCTCTGTTGACCAGGCTATTTCACGACCGCTTCCAGAGCTTCTGAATCGAGCCAGCAGCACTGGTCCACCGTCAAAACCATTGTGCTGTATACCGTAAGCGGCAACCTTCCGCAATCCGCTTTGCAAGGTCAATCATCCGCGTTTCAATGTCATTGAAAATCGGCTGTTTGACGATCGCATTGAGTGATCAGCGCCGGGCGCGCTTGTCGGCATACATGTTGGCATCGGCCGCTTCGTACAGGCTGGCCGCATCCGTCCCGTCGCGCGGGTAGATCGACAGGCCCAGGCTGGCGCCGGTGCGCAGGCCGTCGGGCATCGGCAGGCAGACCCTGTCCAGTGCCTGCCTGACCCGTTCGAGTGCCTTGCGCCCGTTTCCGGCCAGGTCGATGCCTTCGATCAATACGGCAAATTCGTCGCCACCGAGCCTGGCAATGGTATCGCTGTCTCTCAGGCACTCTTGCAGCAACCGCGCGACCTCCATCAGCATCTTATCGCCTACCCGGTGGCCCAGGTGGTCGTTGACCTGCTTGAAGTTGTCCAGATCAAGAAACAGCAATCCAAACGCTTGCTGATGGCGCTCGGAGCGGCTGATGGCGGTTTCCAGTCGATCCTGGAACAGGCGGCGATTGGGCAGGCCGGTCAAGGGGTCGCGATTGACCAGATTTTCCAGTTCAGCGCGCTCAAGTCGCAATCGCTCAATATCGACAAACAGGTCGACGAAGTACTCGATCCTGTTTTCATCATCGTAGATGGCGCTGATCGTCAGCCAGGCCGGAAACAGGTCTCCGTTTTTCTTTTTGCGCCAGACTTCGCCGTGCCAGCGGCCCTGCTCGAACACCGCCTTGCGCATGGCCTGATACTCCGCTTCCGTGTGCTTGCCGGAGCGCAATAGGGTCAGCGGCTGCCCGATAATCTCCTCGCGACAGTAGCCGGTCAGGCGGCAGAACTCGTCATTGACCCACGCCAGACGGATCTCGGGGGAAATGATGGCCACAGCTTCATTGACCTGCTCAAGAACCCGCAAGCTGAGTCGTTCAAGCGACCTGATGGGCAAACTATGCATTCGGCATGATCAAAATCGGGTTGGAGTTTCCGGCTTTTAGATCCAGACTAGCGCTTTTCTCTGACTGGCGCCAGGGTACGCCGACCAGGTCAGGAATTGCCGCGCTGGGCAATATGGGTCATTCGGTATTTCAGTCCTCGTACCTGACGGTCGAGGCGGGTTGTTCTGATTGCAGACGCTTGGCGACCGTCTCGGTTTCGCGCATGACGCGCAGCGTATTGTTGCCGATGATGCCGGCCAGTTCCTCGTCGCTGTAGCCGCGGCGGATCAGCTCGGCGATCAGGGCCGGATAGGTGGAAACATCCTCCAGCCCGACAGGCACGGTGGTAATGCCATCGTAGTCGCCGCCGATACCAATGAACTCAGCGCCAATGCGGTCGCGGATGTAATCAATGTGGTCGGCCACATCGGCAAGCCTGGCCCTCGGTTGCGGGTTGGCTTCCAGCCAGGCGTCCATGCCAAGCTCTACCGCATCTGGATCACCCGGATAGTGGCTCTGAAGACGGGCTCGTTCGGCCGCTTGCAATGCGCTCCACTGAAGCAGCCGTTGATTAATAAAAGCCGGCACGAAGGTCACCATGACAATGCCATTGTTCTTTGGCAGGCGGTCGAGCACATCGTCGGGGACATTGCGCGCATGATGCGTCACGCCCATGGCTGATGAGTGTGAAAAGATCACCGGCGCTTGGCTCACATCGAGCGCGGCGTGCATCACCGCCGGGCTGACATGCGACAGATCGACGAGCATGCCCAGACGGTTCATTTCTCGCACCACTTCGCGGCCGAACGCGCTCAGGCCCCCATGGCGCGGCGTGTCGGTGGCTGCATCCGCCCAGTCATGCGATTGCACGTGAGTCAGGGTGAGGTACAACGCCCCGAGCCGATGGAACATACGCAAATTGGCCAATGAGTTGTTCAGAACGTGGCCGCCTTCCAGGCCCAGCATGGAAGCAATGCGGCCCGCCTCGAAAGCGCGCTCAAGCTCATCGGCCGTCGTCACAAACGCCAGCTCATCATAGGTCTCGATCAGGCGATGGGTCAGGTCGATTTGTTCAAGCTGAACCTCGACCGCCTCAGCGCCGACATACGAAGGCGGCACAAAAACCGACCAGAACTGGGCACCGAGGCGGCCGGCACGCAAGCGGCCAATATCGGTTTGCATCGGTGGGTTGAGTTCGCTGGTATCTTTGTTCAGGTCGATCGCTTCAAGACGATTGTCGACCCGCGAGCGGTATTGCCAGGGCAGGTCATTGTGTCCATCGATCAGTGGCGTTTCAGCCATCAGCTCGAGCGCGCGCTGGTACTCAGGCGAGATTTCATCGGCCGTAACCGAAGCGACGACCAGTAGGGCCATGGCAGGCAGGAGACGTGTCAACACATTATCTGACAGGGTGTTCTTCAGGATGGCCATCGGAGTCAGCAAAATCCCAGCTTACACTAACGGTCCAGGCTTCTGATCAGTCGGCGATGGAGAAGGTTTTGAGCATGCCGTGAGCAGCCGGGTCGGGGACTTCGGCGATCCAGGCATAGTCGCCCGGTTCCAGGTTGACGTGCAGGTAGCCGCTGGCGCCGGCGCTCATTTCCATGACCCCGCCGACAAAGCGCGCCCCGTCTGGGGCACGATTGACCAGCCCATCGGGATGACGCCAGTCCATCCATTGGGCGAGGTCTGTCAGCACTGCTTCATCGTTCTGGTCATTCAGGCGCACCAGTTGCACGTTGTGGCCGAGAAAGTGGGGATAAACGGTCTGATCACGGAAATGAATCTCGACCACATTGGGCCCGCCTTTTGGCGCTGCTTCAACCTCAATGCCGCCTTCTGTGGAAATAATGATCCGGGCCGTGGCGGATGGTTGTTCGGCGCCATTGTTGCGCTCGTCGACTCTCAAGTGATCGAGCATGCCTGCCGCGGTGTGGAACACACCGTTGTCGTCGCGGATATAGCATTCAACGATGTAGTCGCCCGGTTCGAGCAACACCGTGGTCGCGCTGCGACCGCCCGGTGAGGTGAAGCCCGCACCACCAACCGGGGTGGCGCCCGGATCGAGAAACCAGGGGGCATTGGTCTCAAGCGAAGCCACCAGTTGTTCGGTATAAGCCTCCAGCGTAATTCGCCCTTCGAGATAGCCCGTAAAACCTTCGAACGATCCGGCCACGTTGTCGTACCAGTGATCGAGCAGGGGCTGACCTGCTTCACGTGCGGCAGTAATCCCCTCCTCTGGATACTGCCAGATCAGAAGGAAATGGTCGACCGGCGAAGCGTTGCTGAACTGGAAGGTCGTCCATCCCGATGCCAGCTTTTGATTCGAAATCCGGAACAGATGACGGTCGGCTTCATGGTCGTGGACGGCAGTTACCTCAACCACATCCGTCCCCTCGGCCGCCGACGGCGTCGCCGCCAAAAACAAAAACAAGATGCATAACCCGACCGAAACAATCAAACTACGGTTCAGCAAAGGACCCATGGCTTGCCTCCTGTGGTGAGTGATGTTTGCTATGGCTCGTGGGTCAGCTAGTGTACCCCGTCATAAATCCTGTAAAATATAAACACGCTTTCAACCCTTGTGACAAACCATGCGCGTGGCACCCAAGATCGTCCTGGAATCCGCAGAACGTGAGCTTCTAAGCCGGCTTTCCGGTTCACGCTCCAC
>JBGTLI010000351.1:0-4663 GCA_041744195.1 Wenzhouxiangella sp.
ACCGGCGAAAGCTATCGAAAGCGAGCTCAATCCACTAGGAAAAAGGAGAAACAGGAACAAAAGTGCTAGGCAGGAAAAAACTCTAACCGACCGGCCATTTTAATTGTCGCCGACCGGACAAAGTAATTGACGCGAGACACAAACCGGGCACCGGACAGTAGGGAAATACTGCCGCAGATCAACACGTGCCAAAAACTACAACCCTCAGGGAGACCTCCATGTTAAAAAGGATACCAACAACAAGGCAAACCGCAGTGGATACCGCTCGGAGTTCATTTCTTCCAGCGAAAATCCTACTGGCAGCGATGCTGTTCACCGGTTTTTCCATCGCTCAAGCCGGGAGCGAAGACAAATTCACCCGCCTCGCCACGCAAACTACGGACACGCATTGGGTAAATTGCGCCGATGAAGGCAAAGACTGCGTACCCAGCACCAGTGACCTGGTCATCACGCGTTATGGAACTGGCGCTGATTTCACGTATTTCATCACCAAGGGCGTGTCGAAAATCCCTTGCGGAAATTTTTGGGGCGATCCATCTCGCGGAAATGATAAAACTTGCGCGTACATCACTAAAAACCTGTTTGATATTCCCGATGACAGCACCTTCAGCAAGGTTGCGGACGAAGGAAAATCTTTCTCAACGGCAACTGCAGGCTTATTCTGGGTGCGTTACGGCAAAAACAACACCTGGGCTTATACGTTGATTGAAGGCGGAGATGAAGATCTGAAATGCGACAATGGCTACTTCGGGTTTGATCCCGTAAAAGGAACAACAAAAGTATGTGAACTCGGGGACGCCTACACACTGTCGTATGGAGACATGATCGAATGTGCAAGCGAGAATCAGACCTGTGACCTAAGCGTTGGCAATCCGGTGTTGGCCAAGTACGGCACGAACAGACGGTTCGATTTCCGTTTTGTTCATAACGGTAATAATGAATTTCCTTGCAGCAATGGGTATTTTGGCGTTGATCCTATCCATGAAAAAAAGCGCTGTTATTACCAGTCGATTACGCCGGTCGCTGTGGAGACGGTTGGGAAATGGACCGAAGTGATTTCCTGCGAAGGACGAAACTGCCCGATCACGCATCAAATCGCAGTAGGCACCTCGAAAACAAACTCCTGGTCCACTACGACGGAATGGAGCATCACCGTGACCGAATCGATGGAAGCGGGAATTTCCATTGAAGGTGTGGGCGCCAAAGTCAGCAGTTCCATTTCTCAAAGCTATGCACAAAGCTTTGGCTTCACAAGCGCGCTGAATCAATCGCTGACCGAAACCTATACCGCCCAGTGTGACCCCAGCGGCGAATACAATCGGCGGGCACTGTACCAATTCTCGACGAACACGGGTGAATCATGTATTCAAAACGGAACCTGTCAGGGATCGACTTTTACGGCACAATACATTTGTGTCGGCGATGCGCCCGCTGGTTATCTGGGCCCGGCTTGTTTGCCCGGCTACTGTGCCAACGAGCTGTGCACGGCCTGTGCTTACGATTAACCCACTGACCCCTTCTCTCCCGCGGCGCTGCATGACGGCGCCGCGATTAAACCAAGGGAGCGATTTGTCGCGGTGGATAGGTCATTGCGGTAGTATGCCCAGCCCCTTGCACCGGATGTCATCGGAAATACATCCGACCTAGGCTAGAAAATCTGCTATTTTTCCTGGGTGTCCTGATCCCTCGGGGGACGGTGTTGCAGTGAAGAGAAAGTCCGATATCGACCGCGACGCGTTTGGGCGCTACCTGCGGCAATGGCTGAGAGTGGATGAGTCGCAGCTTGTCGATGTGCTGGACTATGTCCTCCCCTGTCACTATCCCCGCCATGCACTGCTGTTTCGCGAAGGTGAAACCGTTGATGATCTGGTATTACTAAGTACCGGGCTGGTACGCAGTTTCAGTGTGCGCGATGATCGGGAGGTCAATCTGCGGCTGCTTTCGGCGCCGGCTGCGGCCCTGCCCTACAGCAGTTTTCTGTTACGCACCCCAGCGGATGAGAGTCTGCAGGTACTGACAGATGTGAGCGGTTATCGGTTTCGCTTCCGTCGTTTTTGCGACCAGCATCCCGGGCCGCTTGTTCAAACCATGCAGCGCCTGTTGGCCGAACGCCATTTTGTTGCCTTGTATAGACGTTTGCGCATGCTACAGGCAGGCACTGCGGCAGCGCGCTATGCCTTTTTTCTTGAGCACATGGAGCCTGAGATTGTAAGGGGTACCCCTGCCTATCATGTGGCTTCTTATCTTGGCATTACTCCGGAGTCACTGAGTCGGGTGAAGGCTGATCTTGATAAATGGTAAGGATGCGGCTGGCGGCTTTGACTATCGTCAATATCTCGATCAGGTCGGTCAAAAATTCGGAGAGGCATTATGGAAAGCAGCAACACCACGACATTGCGGACGGCCTTGGCAGCGAATGCCGTTTTTTCCCTGAGCTGCGCAGGGGGCATGATTTTTTTCCCGTCTCAGGTGGGCCAGTTGCTCGCGATTGATGCCCCGCTGCTGCTGCTGGGGCTGGGTCTGGGTCTGGTGATTTTCGCCGCCGATCTGATTCATCAGGCCACGCGCCGGCGGATGGCGACCTGGCGGGCGTTGTATGCGAGCATGGCGGATTTGCTGTGGGTCGTTGCAAGCCTTGTGTTGCTGGTTTTGTTGCCGCAACTGTTTGCCCCCGCCGGCAGGGTGCTGGTGCTTGCAATTGCCGGCATGGTCATGCTGTTTGGGCTCTGGCAACTGCGTGGTATTGCCCTGGTTCACCGGCTGCCCGACAGGGGTCTGTACCGTCACTGCATCGCGGTCCAGTCCGAGGCGCCTGCTGAGGCCATGTGGAAGATCATCGCCCGTCTGGGCGAGATACAGCACTATATGCCCTCCCTCAAGCGCTCTGAATTGCTGCACCGAGCATCACCGGGCATTGGTGCGGTTCGCCAGTGCGAAGACCACAGCGGCAAGAAGTGGCAGGAGGAATGCACGGCCTTTAACGAGGGGCGCAGTTTCGATGTCCGGTTTGTCTCGGAAGCCCCGGATTTTCCATTTCCGGCTCACTCCATGATCGGTGGCTGGGAGGTGACTCCCGTGCAAGGCGGCTCAAAAGTCAGGGTATGGTGGGAGCTGGCGCCGAAACCGGCATTCCTGGCGCCGGTGTTGATGCCGTTGCTGGCTTGGCAGGCGGATCGGGATTTTCCCCGGATCGTCGGCCGTATGGCGGTGGAGGCTCAGGGTCAGACCATGGCGGCCCAGTCCGCGGGCAGAGTTCGGCTGCTGCCGGAGTTCTGTTAACAAGCCGGATACCCGAGCCACCCCGATGCTCAAGATGAAGCGCCGCTGTGAGCGTTGCACAACTTCGCTCGGTGCAATGGATAGAGCGTTTATCTGTTCCTAGAAGTGAACATTCTGCGGGCCCTGCACAGAGGGGCTGGCGTTAGCCTGTACCTTCCCCCGTCAACGCTTAACCAATGCCCTTACGAACATCCGCCCATGCCTCGGGGCTCTGGCGGGTTGCTTGCCCTTTCCAGACAGCGGGCTTTTTTCACCGCTTGATCTGCCACCGGCTTATGCCGGCGCTCTGACTGTCCGTGCCGGGTGTTGTGAGTTGGCGCCATTCCGAAACGAAACTATTTGTCCTCAAATCAATGCGCCTTCCGATATTGGAGTTGACGGCTTCGCTCGTCTGTGCGCTGGCCTTTGGGCAGGCGCTGTGAACTCAACGACTTCGGATTCCAATTGGAGAAATACACCATGAGCAACAACACCACCCCGGGCGCCAATTCCCTGAGCAAGGATCAACTTGAACGCTACCGCCATCGCCAAGTGGCACTGGGTCTGGATCCCGATTTTGATTACGGCGGCCAGCCGTATCTGCTGCCAGTGCGCGGCGTGGAAAAGCTTCGGAAGCTGCTGGGCGTGGCCGAAAAACCGAGTGACACAATGAGCCCGATGACTGCTGCGTCGGTACGCGATGCTGAACCTGGCATGGCGCGTCAGAGCGTGGTTAACCATGTACTGGGCGAAAAAACTCTTTCGGCCGAGGCGATCAGTGCCGCCGAGCAGCGCTTTCCGATTCTGCCGCTGGCGGTGATGGCGGCGCCCGATATCGTGGTCACAGCGCAGAATCCGCTGGTCATCAACAACAATTCGACTGTCACCAACTTTGGCAAGGTGACTTTGAAGGACGGCGGCTACATCGACATCAGCGTCGACTGCCATTTCGTCTGCCAGACGCTGGAGAAGATCCAGGGTGGCAGCTCACCGGCGACCAACGACATCACGATTCACGGCAAGGATACATCGCAGCCTTCCACCCCTGAAACGCCGGCGCAGACGAAGGCCGGAGATCCCGGCTCGAACGCCGAATGCGATTGCTGCGGTGGAACGGTGGCGCACAGTTCATCGGGCGGCGGCGAGGGCAAGCCCGGCACCGATGGCGCCAACGGCAACGATGCTGACGATGCCGGACACGGTCCGACAGTGATCATTGATATCAGTCAATTGAATGGCTCGGTGACGCTTCTGAGCCGCGGCGGCAACGGCGGCAATGGCGGCAATGGTGGCCAGGGGGGCCAGGGCGGTAACGGCGGCAAAGGCGGCGATGGAACCACCTGCGGCGCGTATCACCCCGGCGGCTCCAACGGCGGCAAAGGTGGACTTGGCGGCAATGGCGGCG
>JBGTLI010000352.1:0-2033 GCA_041744195.1 Wenzhouxiangella sp.
CTGCAGGCGCACGTGCTGACCGGCCGTAACCATGCCCCAGATCGCGCCACCAAAGAAAGGAACAGCGTAGATCCAGCGCATCCAGTTCCTGGGGCCATGAATCGCCGCGCCCAGCATCGCCACCGCCATGATCATGAAACCAAAGCGCTGCAGCATGCACATGGGACAAGGCGGCAGTTCCAGCACGAACTGGGCGTAATAGGCATAACCCAGCAAGCCCAGACAGGCCAACAAAACGGCGACAAACGGAGTCCGACCCTCAATGAATTTATTCATGACTTCTATTGTAAGCGAGCAGCGCAGGCTAAGACCCCTTAACCCTTGTAAGGTTTCCGGTTTCCGTCTCCCCTTTTACCTTTTAGGGTTCACTTTTTACCCGCTCTTCAGTGGCAAACAACATCCCGATATCCCGAAACGCCTTGAACTCCAGGTGATTGCCGCTCGGGTCGGCAACGAACATTGTCGCCTGCTCACCGCGGCGTCCGGCAAAGCGCACGTAAGGCTCGATAATGAACTGCACCTCTTTATCACGCAGACGCCTGGCCAGCCCTTCGAACTCATCCCATTGAAGAATGGGACCGAAGTGGCTGGCGGGCACCGCATGGCCGTCGACCGGGTTGGTCTGGCTGGCGGGGTGATTGGCCTTGTCCACCAGGTGGAGGACGAGTTGGTGACCGTAAAAGTCCAGATCTACCCATTGAGTGGCACTGCGACCCGTCGCGCAACCCAGCGTCTCGGTGTAGAAACTCAGCGTTTGATCGAGGTCGGTGACCGGCAATGCCAGATGAAACCGAGGGTACGGGGTGGTCGGCAATGTCATGATCGGGGCGGCCTATCCGAACAGTTTCAACAGCCGCATCTTGAAGCGGCTGTAGGGTGCAAAGCGGATGGTGATTTCAGGAAAGCGTGCGCGCTTCATCACTGCTTTCAGGTGACTCAGACGGTCAAACCCGGCCTTGCCATGGTATTGGCCCATGCCGCTCATGCCGACGCCACCAAAAGGCAGTTCCGGCACCGACATGAACATCAACACATCGTTGATGCACAAATTGCCGGTGCTGACCTGGTCCACGAATTGCTTCTCGCGTTCACGGCTTCTCGTGAACAGATAGGCCGCCAGCGGTTTGTCGCGCCGGCGGATAAATGCGATGGCCTCATTCAGATCATCGACCTTCAGAACCGGCAGGATGGGGCCAAAGACCTCTTCCTGCATGATCGCATCGTTTGGGCCGATCCCGGTCAGAACCGTCGGCTCGATGCGTGTGCGCTGCTCGTCGACCTGGCCGCCAATGGCAACCTGGCCGTTGGACATATAGCCGCGCAAGCGATCGAAATGACGCTGATTGATGATGCTGGCAAAATCCACGCTGCCCAGCCGATCATCGCCGTACATGGCCTTCAGTTCGTCAGCCATGGCCTTGATGAGCGCATCATGCTGTTCGCTGGTCACCAGGACGTAATCCGGTGCAATGCAGGTCTGCCCCGCGTTGAGGCACTTACCCCACACCACCCGGCGCGCTGCTGATTTCAAATCGGCGCCTGAATCGACCACGCAGGGGCTCTTGCCACCCAACTCCAGGGTGACTGGTGTCAGGTGCTCGGATGCCGCGCGCATGACGATTCGCCCCACGGCCGATCCTCCGGTGTAGAAAATATGGTCGAAACGCTGCTTCAGCAACTCCGTTGTTTCTTCCACCGCCCCCTCGATGATGCGCACGGCGCGCTGGTCGAGATAACGCGGAATCAACTCGGCCATCAGTGCCGCTGTATGCGCGGCGACCTCTGATGGTTTGAGCACCACGCAGTTGCCTGCGGCCAGAGCCGGGATCAGTGGGCTTAAGAGCAATTGGACGGGATAGTTCCACGCACCGATGATCAACACCACGCCCAGCGGTTCAGGCTGCACCCAGCTACGTCCGGGCTGCCCAACCATGGGGGTCCGAACCCGCCTCGACCGGCTCCATCGACGCAACCGGGCCCGGGCGTACCGCGCCTCGCTGAAAAGCAGCGACAGCTCGCCGAGCAGAACCTCC
>JBGTLI010000353.1:0-2692 GCA_041744195.1 Wenzhouxiangella sp.
CCAGCCAGTGGCAAGCGCCACGCCTACCGCAGAAATCGGGTAGTCCTCAACATACTCACGGATCGCCTTCAACCATTGCTGCTCATCCATTTGGCGCTTCACCTTGGAACCTTTTTCGTACAAGGTATCAGCCGCGTCAGAAGCTGCATCGGATATCCGATCTGCAGTCTGCCGGGCACCAGATGACAGGCGGTCCTGTGCTTCCTGGATTCGTTCGCGTCCATCGTTATTGCTGGGATTCATGATATTGGGCCTCTCGGTTGGTGTGGATAAAATCAAAAGCTCGACCCTGAAGGATCGAGCTGACCATGCATCGGATTGATGCTCGTCTCAGATGCTATTGAGCTTGCGGCAGCCGGTCTGTACGTTCGCCAACATGCTCCCCGGCGTGCCCTGCACACGTGACTGCGGTTGACGCGCTTTCTGCCCGAAGGATGAAACCGGTTTGCCGCCAGGCGAGCGCCAACAGCAGGTACCAAAGGGCGAAGACCACCGTGGCCGGCCATTGCATCGAATGATGAACACGGGAAGGATCGGCCATCAGTTGATCCACGATTGCGCTCAGTATCGCCACCAGCAGCACGACCGCCGCGACAATCAACATGCCATAGCTAAGCCAGGGGGAGACCACAGTGGCCCGGGTGCGGGTTTGCCGGACCAGCAGCACGCCGATGATCAGCTTGGCGATCAAGGCCACCGGGAAATAGGTCGTGACCACGCGCTGGCGCAGGATGTCCGCCAGTTCGCCCGGCGCACCCAGCAGGGTGATATACGTGATCAGCAACATCGGGCTCAATCCACCAAGAATCGCCACCGTCGCAGCCCAACGATAACTGGCGGCACCGACCTGCATCAACCAGACCGCTGCCAACAACCAGATAAAGGGCAACAAGGCGGCCGAAGGCAATACCGTGGCGCGGAACACGTAGGCAGCCGGAGGATTGCGACCTACGGAACTGATACTGGTGCAGCCGTCCAGAAACACCCGGCAATCGGGGATCAGGCCATAGTAGCTGGAGACCCAGAGCGAGGCGGTCGCGCCACCCACCGAAATGATCACGAACAGCCAGGGCAACCGGTCTGCGTTCATCGTTTATCTGACCTGTTCGCCGCCGCGAGCGAACCCGGTGGGCGTGCGGGCTTCAAGGCGCACCTCAAGGCCGGTGACTTTCCAGCTCAGCCCGAGCAGCACATACCAGCCGGCAAACGCCATGGTCGCCGGCCATTGCAACAGGTTATGCGCCACCGAGGCATCCGCCATGACCAACTCGAGTATCACGCTGCTGACCATCACAAGCAACAGTGCAATGGGTATCGCGAACATGCCAACGGCAAGCCCGTTGGGCACCAGCGGATTGCCCCATCGGGCCTGGCGCAGGAGGATTGTGCCGACGAAAAGCTTGGCCACCAGCGCCATGGCGAAGTAGCTCGCGCTGATCCACTGCCGGCCCGCATCGATCCATTCCCCCGAAGCACCCAGGATCACGACATAGATCACGGCCAGGACGGGGCTGACCCCGCCGAAGAACACCAGGGTCATGCGCCAGCGCCGGTTGGCCGCGCCCAGCCGGCCAAGCCAGGCGGCGGTCAGCCACCAGGTGACCGACAACAGTACGGATGCCGGAATGATGGTTGCGCGGTAGACGAATGAGGCCGGTTCCTGACGGCCGGTGCCACTGATGCTGGTGCAGCCATCAAGGAAGACATTGCATTGCGGGACCAGACCCAGGCTTTGTGAGATCAACAGCGACAGACCAGCCCCACAGACAGCAAGTAGCACCACGATCCATGGAACCCACGCCGCTCTCATTCGGCGCACCCCAACAGGTTCGCTGTGCCGAATTCAACACGTACCGGCCGGATGTCCAGCCTCGATTCCCATACTGCCATATGCCGAATCTGCTGTGCCTTCAACTCCAATAGTAAGCCAGCTGAACCAGAAAAGTTGTCTTTGCCCGAGGTTTTTTTACAGCGGGCATTGACCCAGCCGCGCTCTCACAATCAAGTCATTCGGCAACGCTGGCACTGTCGACCAGGCTGACCTTTTCGATGTTGTCCGCCGACCTAACCTGACCGCCGAACTGTCGGCCGAACACGTGGTTGCCGGCCGCAAAGATATTGCCCGGGTCGATACTCTGCTTGATGCCGCGAATGGCTCTGATTGCCGAATCGGAATAAACCCGGCCTATAAATTGCTGACGCACCTTGCCGATGCCGTGGTGATGCGACAGCGAGCCGCCATAATCCAGCACGACCTCGCGCAGGCGCTGCTCGATAGCCTGGTAGACGCTGTCGGCCTGTGCCAGGCCGCGGCCACAAAACCCCAGGGTGAAATAAATGCAGACGCCGGTCTGGTAACTCTGTGAAATACGGTAGGACAAGTAAGGCCGACCGGGAACACCGTAAACCTTTCCAAGACGGTGCAACTCGGATTCAACCGCCGCAACCAGCGCCTCGACACGATCCCAGGGCGCTGAAGTCTCAAAAGTTTCGCCCAGAATGTCGAAGCTGTTGAGGAAATCGCGGATGTAGGCGATGGCGAATGTGACCTGGTAGCCGCGTCGGCCGTTTTCCTCGCCGCCGGACAGCCCACCCGACTCGCGCAGCAATCGGGATAGCGCCTTCCATTGTCGCTCGACGTCAGTCCGGCTCCCTTCCATCAGGACGGTTCCGGCGACCATTCTTTCTGGAT
>JBGTLI010000354.1:0-5967 GCA_041744195.1 Wenzhouxiangella sp.
GGGCGCCCAGCCCGGCAATGTGGCGTTCGTGACTCAATCGGGCGCGTTGGCGACCGCAGTGCTGGAATGGGCCGCTGAGCGCGAGATTGGCTTTTCCTGTTTCCTGTCGCTGGGCAACTGTCTTGATATCGATATTGCCGACGTGATCGATTTCCTCGGCAGTGACCCGCACACCGCCTCAATCCTGCTGTACATGGAATCGCTCAAGTCGGGCCGGAAGTTCATGTCAGCGGCCCGCGCTGCTGCACGCAACAAGCCGTTGATCATCGTCAAGGCTGGCCGGGTGGCGGAGGGGGCCCAGGCCGCCGCATCTCACACCGGTGCCCTGGCCGGCAGTGACGAGGTCTACGACGCCGCAATCCGCCGGGCTGGCGCCTTGCGCGTTTTCGGCATTGAGGACCTTTTCGGCATGGCCGAGGTGCTCGGCCGGCCGCGTCCGATGCAGGGTCATCGACTGGCCATCCTGACCAATGGCGGTGGTCCCGGCATCCTGGCGACTGATGCGCTGGTTACCGGGGGTGGCGTCCTGGCCACGCTTTCGGATCGAGCCCTCGCGCAACTCGATCAGGTGCTGCCGGCCAACTGGTCCCGCGCCAACCCGGTGGACATCATTGGTGACGCCACCGCCGAGCGCTACAGTCAGGCTCTGAACATCCTGCTCGAAGACCATGCAGTTGATGCCGTGCTGGTGGTTCACGCACCAACAGCGATGGCCCCCAGCCCGACGATTGCAACGGCACTGGCCTCGATTCAGACTGCCAAGCCCCTGTTTGGTTGCTGGCTGGGCGGCGCTTCGGCGCGGGCTGCTTCGCGGATTTTCGCCAGGGCCAGACTGCCAGGGTTCACTTCGATCGAGGAAGCGGTCGCCGCAATTGGTCGCCTGAAGGTGTACCGGGCCAACCAGAAGGCCTTGATGGAAACGCCGGACGAGTTGCCCCGGTCAGAGACCATGAACACTGACGCAATCAGCGAAATCCTGACTCGGGCAGGCGACGAAAAACGTCGCTGGCTGACCGAGTCCGAGGCCAAGGAAGTGCTGAAAGCATATGGCATCCCCGTCGTGGAAACCCGCATCGCCCATGACGTCGAAGAAGCTGTGGACATTGCCCGCCAGATCGGCTTTCCCGTCGCGCTGAAAGTCCTGTCGCCGGACATTACCCACAAATCCGACATCGGCGGTGTCGCGCTCGACCTCGAGACCTCCGACGATGTCCTGGTTGCAGCCAGCGCCATGACCCGGCGCGTGGCCGGCATTGCTGGTGCCCGGCTTTCCGGTTTCACCGTTCAGGCCATGGCCCGTCGCCCTGGTGCTCACGAATTGATCATCGGTGCGACAACCGATCCGGTGTTTGGTCCGGTGGTTCTTTTCGGGCACGGCGGCACCGGCGTCGAGGTGAGGCAGGATACGGCACTGGACCTGATGCCGGTGAACATGAGCCTGGCGCGACAACTGGTCAGTCGCACCCGTGTCTCCCGGCTCTTGGCCGGTTACCGTAACCATCCTCCGGCCCGCATCGATCTGGTCTGCGAAGTTCTGGTGCGGGTTTCCCGGTTGATGATCGAGATCGAAGCCATCGCCTCGCTGGATATCAACCCGCTATTGGCCGATGCCGATGGCGTGATCGCCCTGGACGCCCGAATCGAACTGCGCCCAGCCGGCAAGCCGGCCCGCATGCCGCCTTCAGTCGCCCCCTATCCGTCCCACTTGGTGGAGACGGTCGAGTATAACGGCCGGCCACTGATTCTGCGGCCAATTCGCCCGGAGGACGAACCGGCCCACCGGGATTTTTTCCACAGTCTCAGTGGCGAGGACGTGCGATTCCGCTTCTTTGGCGTGGTCAAGGAACCGGAACACTCCCAAATCGCGCGTTTTACCCAGATTGATTATGATCGCGAGATGGCTTTAATCGCCGTCGAGTCGGATGGCGACGAGAGAACCCTGGGGGTAGCGCGCATCGCCACCGATCCAGGCAGGCGCCGGGGTGAATTCGCCGTCATTGTGCGCTCGGGCCTCAAGGGTAGGGGGTTGGGCCGCCTGTTGCTTGAAAAACTGATCGATTACTGCCGCCAGGCCGGCATCGAAACAATCGTCGGCCAGGTGCTGCAGGATAACCATCGCATGCTGGCCCTGGCCCGGGACCTTGGCTTTACCATCAGCCCTGCGCTCGATGGTATCCACGAGGTGACTCTGAAGCCGGGTTAGTTGCGAGATCAATCCGAATCAAGTTGTCCGGGTAATGAGGGCATGGCAGCCAACCAGCGTTCGTAGCGTTCGGCCAGGGCCTTGGCGGGTCGTGGCCGAAAATTTTTCAAGCCTCGGGAATCGGTCGGACGCCAGCCCAGTCGCTGCCACATGCCCATGACGGTGGCCTCCGGGTTGTGACTGCGGTCAGTTTCCTGTTGCAGGACATCAGCGATGAGTTGACAAAGGTGGTCGCTGCCGCTCAAGCCCCCGGAGATCTCGATGTGACGGGGCCGGCCCGTCAGCTGATTGATCTTGTCGAAGTTTGTGCGGATCAGGAAGGCGATGCTTTCCAGGACTGCCGAGAGCTTGTCATTGAAGTCAGGCCGGCTTGAAGACCCGCCAAGGAAGCTGGCTTCGGGTCCCGGCGTCCACCACGGCGAACCCAGCCCGCCAATGGTATTGACAAACAGGGGTGGCGAGCTTGGTGGCCGGTGAGCATTCAGCTGCATCGACCCGATCTCGCAGCCACTTTGCTCGGCCAGCCAGTTGAGGGCCGAAGCCGCACCGTGAATCGTCGCCTCTAGCGCGTAGTGACCGCCGCTTTCCCTGCCCAGCAATGACAACTGGAAAATGTTGGCTTCCACCGGTTCAGGGACCGGTCTCAGCAAAAAGGCGCCCGTGCCGAGATTGATGTACAGGGTATCGGGATCGGCCGCGCGGCTTGCAAACGGCACGGCGTTCTGATCGCCGATCATCAGGGTGAGCGGCGGGCGGGAATCAATGGTCGCCAGGTGGCCAAATGGATGTCGGCTGGCTGTGACCGCTGGCAGGCAGCCGGTGGGCAAGCCGAACAGGTCAAGGAGCTCATCATCCCAGTCCAGGGTATGACGGGACCATAACAGGGTGCGTTGTGCCAGGCTGTCATCGGTCAGGAAAGGCTGATCTTCCAGTAATCGGAAGGCCAGGAAACTTCCCAGTGGTCCCCAGGCCAGACGATCCTGCTGGAACGCTCTGGCGACGGCCGGGACTTCCTCCAGGCACCATTTCAGCTTGGCTGCGCCACCATAGGGGGTCAGGCGCAGGCCGGTGCGCGTCTTGACCTGTTTACTGGTTTCTGCGTCCATGGGAGCCAGCTTCGATTTGCTCCGGTCCTGCCAAGACAGGATGGGCGTCAGTGCCTGGCCATTCATCCGATCCCAGCACAACACGCTGCCTCGCTCCACTGCCAGGCCGGCGGAAGCCAGGTCGGCCTGCTCGATCCCCGGGGTCGAGACGACTTCTTTCAAGGCTGATTCGATGGCCTGCACCAAGGCCTCTGGACCACCCGTGTCCGCTCTGGCGGGTGCTGGGCGGCTGGCCTTTGCCGCCCAGCAGCCGGCGGCATCGACGATGACAGCACGGCAACTCTGGCCGCCGACGTCGATCAGCAGGCTGAGCGGATTGGTGATTCGATTGCTGCGGCCATTGTCGAGACAATCGTCAAGACAATCGTCAAGACAATCGTCGAGACAATCGTCGAGACAATCGTTCAGCCGAGCGGAGGAGCTATTGCCGGATGAATCGTCGTGCATGATTTTCCTTTTTGGCCCGGTTGGGTGCATACTCGACTGATGAGTCAACAAGACACGCAGACATCAGAGATTGTATTTGACTTCGACGACGAAGCCTACCTGGCCTGGCTAAGTGACAATTCGGATGGCTATGCACTGAACACCTGGCGCGACCCTGAGCCCGGGTTCATGGTGCTGCACAAAGCCACTTGTGGCCAGATCACACCCTTTTCCAACGCATCCTCATCAGGTGCCTTTACCGAGCGGGCCTATATCAAGGTCTGCGCCGAAACCATTGCCGACCTGGAAGCCTGGGTAAAGCGTCATGGCCGTCCCGACGGCTCCTTTTCCGCTCTCTGTCCGGCCTGCAACCCCACTCGCTGACAAAAAATATCCTGTCGTGGATATGAATATTTTAACAGTGAAACTTTTCAGCGCATCGACCTTCTAAATTCCGCCAAGACGCCCGGATTTTCCTGCCTGCTGGCGGGTACCTGGAGAAACGATGTGTCAAGACCAAAGCAGTCATCCTCGGAAGATGAGACACGTGGATTGAAGCGGCTATTGTCCGAGTCGCTGGATTTGCGATGTGTAACGGCCGACACCCTTTTGCCTCGGTTGGTCGAGACCGCGCGTCTCCATCTCGGGATGGAAGTTGGTTTTATCTCCCGTTTTGAAGACGACCTGCGCTACTTCCGGTTTACCCAGGATCCCCGCGAAAGCGAGTTGTTCGCCATTGATACCTGTGATGCACGTGAGGAAAGTTATTGTCAGCGCGTCGTTGATGGACGGCTGCCGCGCGTCATCCACGACGCTCAACGACATCCGGGGACGGTCAATCTGAAAATCACCAGGGACTACGGCATCGGGGCCTTCGTCAGCGCGCCGATTATCCTGAAAGACGGCACGGTATATGGATCCTTGTGCTGCTTCAATTTCGAGGCCAATCAGGCTTTGCAGGATCGCGATGGCGCCTTTGTTGCAGTTCTGGCCGAGATGGCTGCCGAGGTGATCGACCGGGACATCGAAGCAGGGCGTGAGCACAACGAGACAGTCAGCCGAATTCGGAGGGCAATGGATTCGGGTGCGATGAGCATGGCCTGGCAGCCGATCATCAATATCAGTGACAACAAGCTTGTTGGTGCCGAAGCCCTGGCGCGTTTTGATGCCGAGCCACGACGCCCTCCTGACGCCTGGTTTGCCGATGCAGCGCGGGCCGGGCTGACGTCCGAGCTGGAGAAAACGGCTCTGATGATGGGTCTGGCCCTGCTTGAACAACTGCCTGAGGATATGTACATTGCCTGCAATCTTTCGGCCAAGGCCTTGCTCGATCCTGCCGTGCGCACGGTACTGGATGATTTCGAGCTGTCGAGAGTCGTCATTGAACTGACCGAGCACGACATCGTGGCCGATTACGAGGCGCTGATCAAAACCATCAACGAACTAAGGACCAGGGGGTTGCGCATAGCAATAGATGATTTTGGCGCCGGATATGCCTGTTTTCGCCACATCCTGTTTTTGCGACCCGACCTGATCAAGCTGGACATGAGCCTGGTTCATGATATCGACAACCAGGAGACCAAGCGTTCTTTGCTGGAGGCGATGATCGGTTTTGCCAAAGCCAGTCGGCAGATTCTGGTTGCCGAAGGGGTCGAGCGACCATCGGAGTTGTGCACGCTGAGCAACATGGGTGTCGAACTTGCCCAGGGCTACTTGCTGCACAAGCCAATGGCCGGCGCCGACATACTCGGCCTCTGCCGGCGTCAGCCATGACGGGGATTTGATCAGGATCAAGCGGTTTGTCGGCTTCGCATGCATGCTCCACGAGCCGGTTTACTTGGGTGACTGCAGCCGACGTTCTTCCGCATATCAATGCAGCGGCCTGCATCCTGCTGTTCGGGGCCCGAATCAGCATTGCCGGCCAAAGAATCGCTTCGGCAATTCACTTGACGTGATACTCCTCAAAAAGCGGTCCGGCAACTGGGCCGGACCGGTTGGTGAGTCTGTCTCCAGGCTTTTTATCGCCTGTAGTACCCGCAGCTCGCCAATTGGTGGTCACGCCTCTCGATTTCGCGCATGATCTGATCTCGGCTGCTGGTGTAAGCCCAGTTGTAATGGTCCTGATAAGAGGTCGACCAGCGCGGATGGCGGCTGGCGCAGCCGATGCGTCTGGCGTGTGTCACCTGTGCCAGGGCGGTGCTGGCATACCATTCGGCCCGTCGAGCCTGCTCG
>JBGTLI010000355.1:0-6808 GCA_041744195.1 Wenzhouxiangella sp.
CCCCTGGCCGGCTGGCAGCCACCCGAGAACTTTGCCCTGCGTCTGGAATTACCGGTCGCTACCGATGCGGCCGAGGCCCTGATGTTCGTGTTCAATCGCGCCCTGGATCACCTCGGTTCCTGGCTGGAGGTTCGCGACCAGGCCCTGACCCGCTTGAAGATCACGCTGGAGTGCGAGGACAATGGTCCGCCCAATCGGCTGGAAGTGGCCCTCGCCCGTCCCGGATACGATCGCGAGCGCCTGCTTGAACTGATCCGGCTGAAACTTGATCAGTTGCGTCTGGCCGCGGAAGTGTCTGCCCTGGCCCTCAGTGCCGACAGCACCATCGAACACCGCCCGCCACAGGCCGACCTGTTTTCCGGCTGCAATCGCAATGATGCCTGGCCCGCCCTGCTGGATCGCCTGACCGCCCGGCTGGGCGAGGACGGCATCGGCAGTCTTGCGCCCAGACCGGACCATCGGCCTGAAAAATCGTGGCGCTGGGTAAGCGCCGGCACCACTTCGCCCTGCCTTGAAGAGCGCCTGCGCCCGACCTGGCTTCTGCCCCAGCCACGCCCGTGCCGACGTGAGCAGGTGACGCTTGAAGATGGCCCGGAGCGCATGGAGGCAGGCTGGTGGGATGGCCAGGACTGCAGACGCGACTACTGGATCGCCCGGGACGGGCTGGGTCGGCACCTGTGGGTTTTTCGAGAATCCCGGCCTCGTGAGGGCTGGTTCATTCATGGTATTTTTGAATAGCCCTCATGATGGCACGACAATTGCAAACATATTCCTGAACCTGACACCCGGTACAGGGAAATAATTCAAACGAAAGGTCACGGTTCATTTACATTCACTTTCAATTATTTACCGAATATATTTGAAGTGTTAAGCTAACCAGATAAAGCATAAAGTCCAAAACAAACCAGATAATTAACGACTTTGAGGGGATAGAACCTTGTTGTTCCGAAGGCAAACCATCGCACAGGCATTCACCGGCATCTACAGAGATGACGGTGGCGTGGCTATTGCAACGGTGGAGCACAATAAAGGCAGAAAACCTGTTTTGGTGCAGGCCGAGTGGTGTGAAATTTCGGCCGAAGATGACGTTTCGCGTCTGTTGCGCGGAAAAGTGTCATCGAGTCGTCGCCCACTCAACCTGGTCATGGCCGACGGCAGCTATCAACTCCTGCTGGTCGAAGCGCCGCGAGTCGAACCATCGGAACTGCGCGCAGCCGTGCGCTGGAAGGTCAAGAACCTGATCGACTTCCATATCGACGATGCCGTCATTGATGTCTTCGAGATCCCGGGTCAGCAGGAGCGCCCCCAGGGACAGGCCATGATGTACGTGATCGTGGCCAGGGCTCGCGAGGTGCGCAAGCACATTGACATGATCGAGCAGGCCGACCTGAACCTGCAGGTGATCGATGTCAATGACATGGCATTGCGCAACCTGGCGGCCCAGCTTGACGAGGATGTGCGCGGGGTGGCCATGCTCTGCATGAGCGGCGACCACGGGGTCGTCACGCTGACCCGCCAGGCAGGTCTGTACCTGAGCCGTCGCATTGAGGTTGGCACGGCCATGCTGGCGCAGGATCCAGCCTCCGCGGCAGCCCAGATCACCCTGGAGATCCAGCGCTCACTGGACTACTACGACAGCCATTTTTCTCAACCACCATTGGTGGCGCTGCGAGTGCTGCCAGGCTTCAGCGGGCAGCAGGAACTGGTCGATGCGCTTGATGGTGGTCTGAACCTGAATGTGGCGCTGTTTGACCCCGTCGCGGCCCTCGATTGCCAGGTCAAGCTGGATGACACGGCGCCAACCGCCTTGTTGCTGGCGATCGGCGGTGCCTTGCGTCGTGAGGAGATCAGCCTGTGAGACAGCAAGTCAATCTCTACCAGCCGATCTTTCGCAAGCAGCAGATCATTTTTTCGGCCCAGACCATGGTCTGGCTTGCGCTGGGCTTTGCCGTACTGCTGCTGCTGTGGTCCTTCCTGGTCAGCCAGCGCGTCACATCCCTGGAGGCCGAGCATCAGCGTCAACTGGCTGCCGAGCAGCGCGCCATCGGCCAGATGACCGAGTTGCGCCGCAATCTGCCACCTGCAGAGCCTTCGACCGATCTCGACGACCGGATTCAGGCACTGAACCGGCACCGCAGCGAACTCCGTGCCAGCCTCACCGCCCTGGATCGTCGGCAACCGGCTACCGAGGCGCGCCTGCATGAACGATTTGATGCCATGGCTCGCCGACTGCCGCCGGGCCTCTGGCTGACCGAGTTGCGTGTTGGTGAGCAGGACGGCAACCTGGCGATCTACGGCCGGGCGCTTTCTGCCCAACTGGTCCCTGAATTCCTCCAGGCACTGTCCACCGAACCCCTGTTTTCCGGCATGCGGTTTCGGCAGATTCGGGTCACCGAAAGCAATAGTGAAATGCCTGGCGTGCTGTTTCATGTCAGCACCCGGGCGGAGGATGAATCATGAATCCGCGCGTTTACGTCAAGCGTCTGGGCGAACGAATCAATGGCCTGAGCCTGCGGGAGCGGGCACTGGTGGTTCTGGCTGTCTTCGCCGTGATATTCCTTCTTTGGGACATGCTGATGATGAAGCCGGTCCGTGATCGCCAGGCCCGGGTCCAGACCGAGCTGGAGTTGGTGCGCGATCGGGTGGCTCAGCTAAGCAGCGGCATTCAACAACTCGCCTTGGCCCAGGCCCGCGATCCGAACGCGGTGCTCAATTCGGAGATTGCCAGGCTGGAGTCCGAAATCGACGTTCTCGAGAATCGGCTGACGCAATCCTTTGGCGCCATCGCCGACCCACGCCAGGCGCTGACCGTCCTCACTGGCCTTCTGGCCGAACGTGACGGGCTCAACCTGATCAGCCTGGAGAATGAGCCGGTTGACCGGCTTGCTACCGAAGGTGGCGTTGTTATCGCGGGTATCTACGTCCACAGGGTTCGCCTGGTGATCGACACCGATTATGCCGGGGTTCGTGACTATCTTGCGCTGGTTGCCGGCCTGCCCAGTGGCGTGTTCCTGGAATCCATGCGGCTGACGGTGCCGGACTGGCCACGCAACCGGGTCGAACTGGTGCTGTTCAGCCTGACCTTGGACGACAACTGGCTGGGGATATGACACGATGAATCCGTCTAGACTGCTTGTTTCAATCACACTGGCCGCACTGTGCACAGTGGCCTCTGCCGACAATGGTCGCGATCCGACTCGTCCCCCCACCCCCGCCGAGATTCGCGCGTTCTTCGGGGCTGAAACGGTCGCTGGCAATCCTTCTTTCCAATTGCAATCCATCCTGCTGTCCGATGAGCGTCGGCTGGCAATCATCAATGGCCGTCGCGTCAGCGAGGGGCATGTCATCAATCAGGCCGAAGTGGTCACCATTGAATCCGGTCGTGTCCTCTTGCGACGCGGCACCGAAACCATAGTTCTGACCATCGCCAGCCGTCGTCTTCCCGACGGCCCGGAACGTTGATACGAGGTCCCCATGCTGCCATCCAACTTTCGAATTGTTGTCACCTGCCTTCTGGCCTTCATCCTGGCTGCCTGCGCCACAACCACCAGTGAGCGTACCGATGAGGTGGACCGGCGCATTCTGGCTGAACTGGAGGCGGCGCTGGACGAAGGACCGCCCAAGGCTGCAGAAACTCGCGATCTGCTCCTGCCGCCCGCCGCACCCGCCATTGCCCCGCCACCTGAAGAGCGGTTTCACCTGGCCGTCGAAGATGCGCCGATCGGGCAGTTTCTGATGAGCCTGGTCGCCGATACCGATCTGAACATGACCGTCCACCCGGATGTCACCGGCCGTATCTCATTGGAGTTGCGCCATGTCACCATCGATGAAGTCATGGAACTGGTGCGCGAAATTCACGATATCGAGTATCGACGCACGCCAAGTGGCTACGTGGTCCTTCCGCCGCGTCTTGAGAATCGAATCTACGAGATCAGCTACCTGGACATCAACCGCCGGGGCACCTCACGCACCCGGGTCAGCTCTGGACAATCAACCGAAAATCCGGCCGCGCTTCAGGATCAGCAGCAGATGGGCCTGGTCGGCGGTGGTGGCCTGGGTCGCAACAGCGAAGACCGCGCCAGCGGCACACGCATAGAAACCGAGAGCGAGTCGGATTTCTGGGTGGGACTGCAGGCGGCCATCGAGGCCATCCTGGACAATCCGGAAGGTCGCAATGTCATGGTCAATCCCATGTCCGGCGTCATCTCGGTTCGAGCCATGCCACATGAGCAGCGCAACGTGGCCGAGCTTCTCGATGCCATCCAGGGCAGCGTGCAGCGCCAGGTCATCCTGGAAGCCAAGATCATCGAGGTTGAATTGCGTGACGGCTTCCGCTCCGGCATCAACTGGACGGCAATGACCGAGATCAGCGGACGCTCGTTCGGATTCGGGCAGGTGGCCGGCCAGGGACTTTTTGAAGATGGGACATCGGCCATTCGGGGCCGGAATCTCAATGTGCGCCCGGGCGAGGCCTTCGATGGCTTCGACAGTTCGGCATTTGGTGGCGCCGGGGTCCTGACTGCCGATTCCAGCAATTTCAATGCCTTCATCGAACTGCTCGAAACACAGGGCACCACCCGGGTGCTGTCCAGCCCACGGGTGTCGACGATCAACAATCAGAAAGCGGTCATCAAGGTCGGCACCGATGAATTCTTCGTCACCGGCGTCGTCAGCCGAACGGCCTCGGCCGGGGTCGGCGCCACGGCGGCCAGCTCGGTGGAATTGACACCTTTCTTCTCCGGCATCGCGCTGGACGTCACACCGCAGATCAGCCGCAATGGCGATGTCATCCTGCATATTCACCCGACCGTCAGCGAAGTCACCGACCAGACCAAGAGCTTCACCGTCGCCGGCCAGGCCGAAACGCTGCCGCTGGCCTTTTCCAGCGTGCGCCAGTCCGACAGTGTCATTCGCGCCCGCAACGGTCAGGTGGTCGTCATTGGCGGGTTGATGCGCGAATCATCCGATCAGCGCCGCGCCGGCACGCCGGGCGTGAGCCGCATTCCGCTGCTGGGCCAGGCCTTTGGCAGCCGCCAGGAACGCACGGTCAAGACCGAACTGGTCATCCTGCTGCGGCCGATCGTGGTCGAGGACAACACCTGGAACGACCAGGTCAGCGGTCCACTCGAACGCATCCGGGCCATGGCGCCGGATCTCTGGCCGCGCTAGTACACGAATGTATCTCGACCATTTCAAGCTCGCCGACCGTCCCTTCAGGCTCACCCCGGACCTGGCATACCGATTCGAAGAGTCCTCCCATTGCGATGCACTCACCACCCTGCTGGTCGCGCTGGAGCAGGGCGAGGGCTTCATCAAGGTGACTGGCGAGGTGGGCCTGGGCAAGACCTTGTTATGTCGGCTCCTGCTGCGGCGTCTCGAGGCGCCGTTCCTGACCGCCTGGCTGCCGGATCCGCATTTGTCTCCGGGCACTCTGCGACTGGCCCTGGCGCGCGATTTTGGCATTGACCTACCGACGCGCCCGACCCAGCAGGAGGTTCACGAGAGATTACAAACAGAATTGACCAGAATGGCGGCTGCGGGACAACACCCGGTACTGATCATCGATGAGGCCCAGGCCCTTCCCGACAGTACGCTGGAAACCGTGCGCCTGCTGACCAACCTGGAGACCGAACGCCGCAAATTGCTGCAGGTCGTCCTGTTCGGCCAGCCCGAACTTGATCAGCGCCTGGCCACGCACAAGTTTCGCCAGCTGCTGCAACGCATCACTTTTTCATGCCAGTTGCGGCCGCTGGATACCATCGGCGTTCAGGCCTATATCAATCACCGGCTGGCCGCAGCTGGCACCACAGATGCACTCTTTACCCGGGCCGCCGTGCGCGGCATTGCCCGGGCCAGCGCCGGCGTGCCGCGCCTGGTCAATATCCTGTGCGACAAGGCGTTGCTGGCCGCCTACGGCCGCGGCAAACCACGTGCCGGCTGGCTCGAGGTGCGGCGCGCCGTTGCCGATACCCAATCCACCTCCCCCACCTTGTGGTGGCCCCGGCTGCAACCGGCGGCGCGGATGGCGGCCTTTGGCGCTGTCGCGCTGGGAACAGTTGTTTTTCTCGGCCTGATGCGGGGTGGCGCAGGATGAGCCTGATCAATGATGTGCTGAAGGATCTTGATCAGCGCCGGGCGCCTGATCGGTCGGTCGCGCCAAGCGCGCACCCATCAACACGCTCCATATCCCCGGCCCGCCATCGTCAATGGATCTGGTGGTTGAGCGCAGCCATCCTCACCGGCGTTGTACTGCACAGCCTGACCGAAACCCGTCCGGTGACACCCGAATCCCTGCCGCTGCTGGCCGAACTGACACCTGCAAGACCTGCACTAACGCCGCTGGCTGTCACCTACATGGACGAAGCCGAGCTTGAACCAGCTCTGATCGAACCAGCAATGACTGAACCGGCGACTGTTGAATCTTCGGGCGCTGCCCAGCTAACCGCAGCGTCGAGTGATGGTCCCACGGAAAGCCCGACTGAGCCCGCGACAGTAGAAGCAGCCGTGCCCGTCGCTCCGCCGAGCATCAGCTCAGACAGCGATACTCCCATTGCCGCAGAATCAATCTCTACAGAATCAACTTCGGCGCCAGCGACACCTGGCAGAATTGAAATTCGCCGCGCGACCCAACCGGCATCAGACCGGGAAAGCGCCCTCGATGCGGCCAAGCGGGCCATTTCGCGCGGCCAGTTGCCACGGGCTGAATCCATGCTGATCGAACTGGTCGGCCAACCGGGCGCTGAAAGCGAAGCTTTTATCCTGCTTGCCACCTTGCACATGGACCAGGATCGGACGCAGCAAGCCATCA
>JBGTLI010000356.1:0-1876 GCA_041744195.1 Wenzhouxiangella sp.
GCGATGCCGGCCTGGGTTCTGTTGCGCACGGCGAGCTTGTGGAAGATTTCGCTCATGTGGGCCTTGACCGTGCGTTCCTGGATGTTCAATTCCGCCGCGATCTGCTTGTTGAGCTGACCATCGGCCACCATGGCCAGCACCCTGAACTGCTGCGGGGTGAGGGCCGAGATGCGTGCGGCCAGAACTCGATCCTGGTCGGAGCTGTCCAGGTCGGCAACCGCGCGGGCCAGGTGGTGCGGGATCCATTCGTTGCAGTCAAGCACCGCTTTCAGCGCTTCGGTCAGCTCAATCAGGCTTGAGCTCTTGGGAATGAAGCCGGCGGCGCCGTGATCAAGCACCCGCCGAATGACCCGAGGGTCTTCGTTGGCCGAAACCACCACCACGGCCACGGCCGGAAAGTGACAGCGGATGGAGGCCAGGCCGGTCAGGCCCTGATTGCCCGGCATGTGCAAGTCGAGCAAAACCAGATCAATATCCTCGACCGCCTCCAGCGCCTGCCAGGTTTCCGGCAAATCCCGCGCCTGCTGAATGTCAGTTCCTTCCAGGCAGCCCGATAGCGCCTGGACCAGGGCGGCCCGGAACAGCGGATGATCGTCAGCAATCAGAACGCGAGTCAGGGAGGTCATCAGCTCAGTGCGCGGCCCAGGCGCGAAGTGAAACGCTAAGCATCTTTTTATGGACATCAATAGGCATCGTGGCAAGATTAACAGAGGCGGACCGGTTAGGCGCCTGTACCAAAGTCCATTCAAGGGATGGCGCCCTGACTGTTAACCTGATGGCTGCCGGGTTGGATGCCGGGTTGGATGCCGGATAGACTCCACCCCACGAAGCAGGAAACATGGGAACAGGAAGCAACCACATGCAGAAATTTCTCTCAATGGCGGCAGTTGGAAGCCTGTTGATGGCCTGTCAGCCAGCCAGTCAGGAAGAGCCGGATGCGACCGGTGGCTCGGGTCAGATGTCGACTGCTGCTTTCCCGGCGCATCTGAACGGAATACGGATGACCGACCACCGCGATGGCGATGATCTGGTGACCGCCGGACTGGGCCTGGACGGGCTGACATCGGGTGCCCCAACGCCGGCTGACCCCGAAGGGCCGACCGCTGCCGAGTTACGCATGCTTGCCACTCACACCAGTTGGACGTCCCTGGCCGCGCTGAACCCTGCAGGCGGCCTTGGGGGGCTGTTCGACAGTTTGCCGGCAGTGCCCGGCCGGGAGTTCGCCGCGTTCCGCCACTTGCCTGGCGCCGCTCAGCCTGCCCGGTTGCTGGTCCAACTGCCTGACGCCGTTGATCTCGACCAACCCTGCCTGGTTGTGGTCGCCGCATCCGGTTCGCGCGGGGTTTACGGCGCCATTCCACTGGCCGCGCCCTGGGCCTTGCCTGCCGGTTGCGCGACGGCCTATACCGACAAGGGTGCGGGAACCGACTTTTTTGATTTCAACGACGCCACCGGCGTGGCACTTTCGGGCTTGCGCGTCGCCCGCGGCGAGACAACGCTGGGGTTTGACCCGGTCGGAGAAAGCATGCCCGAGACGTCGGCCGCCGTGGGCATGTCGCATGCACATTCGGGCGATCACCCGGAAGCCGACTGGGGGCTGCATGTTCTCGACGCCGCCAGATTCGGGCTGGAAGTGCTCAACGAAGTTCTGGACGGTGACTTCACTCCGGCCAATACGCGGATCATCGCCACCGGTTTGTCCAATGGTGGCGGCGCCGTGTTGCGAGCGGCCGAACAGGATGCAGACGGTCTGCTGGATGCAGTTGTGGCCCTGATGCCCAATATCAGCCCGGCGGGCGTCAGGCATGCCTACGACTATGCCACGGTCGCTGCGCTGTATCAGCCCTGCATGCTGGCCGATCTTGAAACCACCATG
>JBGTLI010000357.1:0-6367 GCA_041744195.1 Wenzhouxiangella sp.
GATCGCCTCGCGTACCATTTCCTCGGCCACCCCGCCCATGGCCATGACATCCTGGCGCAGCATGTCCAGTTCCTGGTTGAACTGGCGTGAAATATGTTGATCGAAATGCTTTTCCATGTAATCGCTCCAAAAGGCCTTGTCAGCGTGCCGGATTCAGGGTCAGCCGTAGCGGCCGGTAATGTAGTCTTCGGTCGCCTTGCGGGACGGATTGGTAAACAGCTTGGCCGTATCCTCGTACTCGATCAACTCGCCCAGGTACATGTAGGCGGTAAAGTCCGATACGCGCGCCGCCTGTTGCATGTTGTGGGTCACGATCACAATGGTGTAGGTTTCCTTCAGATCGATGATCAACTCCTCGACCTTGGCCGTTGAAATCGGATCAAGCGCCGAACAGGGTTCATCGAGTAGAATCACTTCCGGCTCGATCGCAATCGCCCGGGCAATCACCAATCGCTGTTGCTGACCACCCGACAGGCCAAAGGCATTGTCATCGAGCCGATCCTTGACCTCGTCCCAGAGTGCGGCCCGACGCAGGGAATTCTCCACCACCTCGTCAAGCTTGCGCCGATTGCGCACCCCCTGCAGTCGAAGTCCATAGGCGATGTTCTCGTAGATCGATTTCGGGAACGGGTTCGGCTTCTGGAACACCATGCCGACCTTGCGCCGCAACTCGGGAACATCGATGGATGGATGATAGATGTCCTGGCCATCGATCCTGATCTCACCCTTGATGCTGCAAATATCGACCAGATCATTCATGCGGTTGAAGCAGCGCAGCAGAGTCGACTTGCCGCAGCCGCTGGGTCCGATAAAGGCCGTCACCCGCTTGCTGGCAATGTCCATGCTGATGTTCTTCAGCGCCTGGGTTTGACCATAAAACAGGTTCAGATCACGCACTTCCAACGAAATCTGTTCATTACGCAGGCTCAGTCGCTTGCGCGTGCTCGCGTTGGACAGACCGGAAGCGGCCTTCGGTAACTCTCGTTGGCTGGTTTCAATCATGTTGTCTAGTCGCTCTCGCTCTTGTACTTCTCACGCAACCGGTTGCGGATGGCAATGGCGGTGAGGTTGAGAATCAGGATCAGCCCGACCAGCACCAGGGCCGTGGCATAGACCAGCGGCCGGGCCGCTTCGGCATTGGGACTCTGGAAGCCGACATCGTAAATATGGAATCCCAGGTGCATGATGCGCCGTTCCAGGTGCAGGTAGGGAAACTGACCGTCGAGCGGCAGGTTCGGCGCCAGCTTGACCACGCCGACCAGCATCAGAGGCGCCACCTCACCGGCGGCACGCGCCACCGCCAGAATGAGCCCGGTCATCATCGCCGGCGTGCTGACGGGCACGATCACCTTCCACAGGGTCTCGGCCTTGGTCGCACCCAGGGCCAGGGAACCCTCGCGCATGGCTTTCGGGATCCGGGTCAGGCCTTCCTCTGTGGAGACAATCACGACCGGCAGGGTCAGCAACGCCAGGGTCAGCGAAGCCCAAATCAGCCCTGGTGAGCCAAATGTCGGCGCGGGCAGCGCTTCTGGAAAAAAGAGCTGGTCGATGTTGCCACCCAGGAAATAAACGAAAAACCCCAGACCGAAGACACCGAAGACGATGGATGGAACGCCGGCCAGGTTGTTGACCGAAATTCGGACAATGCGGGTGACCGGCCCCTGTTTGGCGTATTCGCGCAGATAGATAGCTGCCAGCACGCCGAACGGTGTCACCACGATCGACATGATCAACACCATGATGACGGTGCCGAAGATTGCCGGGAAGATGCCGCCCTCGGTATTGGCCTCGCGTGGATAGCCGCTGAGGAAACCCCAGAATCGCGCCCCGTATTCCCGCATCTTCTGCGGCAAAGTCATGGTATTGGCTCGGGTGGCCCGAACCACGTCGGCCAGAGCAATGGTGACCTCGCGACCGTCGCTGGCGCGGGCCACCAGCGAATCGCGACGGGCAGTCGCGCGCATGGCCTGCAACTCGCTGAGCATCTCCTGATAAACTGCGTTCAACCGCGCCACTTCGGCCTCGCTGCGAGCGATCTGGTCCTGTCGCTCTGCTGCCGTCAAGCGATCATTCAGCTCGATACGACGCTGCTCAAGACGCTCCTGCTCGATGCCGCGATTGATCCGGCCGATCTCGTAGCGCTCCATTTGCACCGTATCAGCAACCAGTTCGCTGCTTCGCTTCATCCGCTCACGCAGTTCGGCAAAAGCCGCCTCCCCCTCCGCGACCACGCGATCACCTTCCTTGACCGCCAAAAGATAACCGAAGAAATTACCCCATTCGCGCCGCTCCAGCATGATCGCGTCGGACGGATAGGCGAATTCCTCAAGGAAATCACCAATGAACCACTGGAAGTCACGCCCGGTCAAGTCACGGTTGCCAAGGTGAAATAGATACCGAGTCACCAGGTCCTGATCCTCCGGAACCTGGAAGCCAGCCTCACGTACCGCCTGCGCGGTCACCGTCTCGACAGTCCGGATGGTACCCAGTACCGCGATTTCCTGACCGGCATCGTAAAATGTGGTCTCCACGATCGGCGGCTGCCAGAAATGCCCCAGTCCGCGAACGGCAATCAGCAGCAACAGCCCGACGACCATGATCACGCTAATACTGACGGCCCCGGCAATGAGCCAGATCCAGGGATCACCGGATTTGAACCAGCTTCTCATGTTCATTTCAATCTCACCACAGAGGCACAGAGGACACAGAGAAAGGAAGAAAGAAACATCACCTGTGCGCTTCGCGGTCGCTGACTGATTGATCTGCTGTGTCGAAAATGTTGATCTTCAGTAATCATGAAAACCTCTGTGCACTCTGTGTCTCTGTGGTGAAACATCACAATGAGCTGTACTTGGCCCGCAGGCGCTGGCGCACGACTTCGGCGATGGTATTGAGAATGAACGTGAAGCCGAACAGCACCAGGGCGGCGAGGAACAGCAGGCGGTAATGGGTGCCGCCCACCGCGGCTTCGGGCATTTCGACGGCGATGTTGGCCGACAGGGTGCGCATGCCTTCGAAGATATTGAAGTTGACCACCGGGCTGTTGCCGGTAGCCATCAGCACGATCATGGTTTCGCCCACTGCGCGTCCGAAGCCGATCATCACGGCCGAGAAGATGCCGGGGCTGGCGGTCAGCAGGACGACGCCGATCACGGTCTGCCAGGGCGTGGCGCCCAGTGCCAGTGAGCCCTGGGTCAAGTGCTTGGGCACGTTGAATACCGCATCTTCGGCGATCGAAAAGATGGTCGGGATCACGGCAAATCCCATCGCAATGCCGACCACCAGGGCATTGCGCTGGTCGTAGGTAATACCGACATCGGTAAACCACTGGCGCATGCTGCCATCGAACAGCCAGATCTCGATCAGTGGGCTCAAGGTCACGCACAACCAGCCGATCAGCAACACGACCGGAATCAGGATCGCTGCTTCCCACCCAGGTGGCACCAGGAACCGCAGCCATCTTGGCCCATGACTCCAGGCATAGGCGGTCAGCAGCATGAACAGCGGCATCAGTATCAGGATCGAAAACACGGCCGGCAAGTGGCTTTCAATGAACGGCGCCATCCACAAGCCGGCCAGAAAGCCGAGAATGACCGTGGGCAAGGCTTCCATAACTTCGATCGTCGGCTTGACCAGGCCGCGCATTTTCGGGCTCATGAAGTAAGCCGTGTAGATCGCGCCGAAAATGGCCAGCGGCATTGCGAACAGCATGGCGTAAAACGCGGCCTTGAGGGTTCCGACCGACAGCGGCACCAGGGAGAACTTGGGCTCGAATTCGTCCGTGGCCGATGACGATTGCCAGACATAATCCGGCGATGAACGGCCTTCATACCAGACCTTGTTCCAAAGCGCCGTAACGGACGATTCGGGATGGCGATTCCACAAGCCGGAAAAATGGATCTCGCCGGTGCCGTCGGTCCAGAGGGCGCCATCGTTGCGCGGGCTCAGCGAGGCGTTTACGATCGGATTATCAGACACCTGCTTGATGAACAGCGTACTGGCCGAGGTGCCATAGTGAAGTCCGAGGTTCCCTCCCGCATCACCGACCAGAAAGCCCTTTCGGGTGAATTCCGGAAAGATCGTGGTGATCGCGGCCGGATGTTGACGAAACTCGCGGATGCGCGTGATACGGCCGATATTGGCGCTGTCGCGGACCAGGAAGTATTGAGCCACCGTGCCGTCGGATCCACCAACGATCACAGATACCGTACCCAACAGGTATTCCATCGCGGTCACGCTCGGCACATCGCCTGCGATTACGCGGCGACTGTCCATCAGCCTGGCCTGGGCCGGATTGGAAATATCGTAGTAGTGCAAAAACCCCTGCGCGTCTCCCACAAACAGAATGCGCATGGTGATATCGATCAGGATGCGGGTAGGTGTGGCCGGAGGCGCAGGCAATTCGTGATTTTCCCTGACGAATTCGGTCTCGCCGGTCAGGAAGGATCGGCGGCTGACGTAGCGCGTCAACAGCAGGCGACCATCAGCAGTGGCTGCAGCTATGCCAATGCCGGTCGAACCCTGCTGGATCGCCAGGGCATTCAGCGCCCGCCCCTCGTCATCGATGGTCACGATCTCCTGCCCCAGTGGCAGGGTCAGTTTTGGAGTGACCAGACGAACATCATCGGGAAAAGTGACTGCGTATTCATGCTGGACCACCGCGGCCGTGCCATCTGAAAGGCCATACGCAACCAGACCGGTACGCGGCTCTCCGCTGGCAAAACTGACCACCTCGGCTTCACCGAGGTTCAAAGTGTGATCCTGCAGGGTCTGACCATCCTGCGGGTTGAAGAATGTCAGGGTGCCGTCGGCTGCGAATCGCACGGCGGCTTCCTGGTAACGTTCACTGGCAAGGTAGAGATTCTCCGCGTCGCTGCCGGGATTGGGGTAGCTGACCGACGTGCCCAGGCTGGCGTTGCGCAGCAGCGGGGAAACCTCGATAAAGAGAAAGACAAAGATGAGTGCCAGGGAAAGCACTACACCGTAGCCGGCGGCAGAAACCATGATGCGGGTCGACAGATCCTTCAGATGACGAACCCGTCGCTGCTTGATCCGGCTGGTGGCGTCTGGCAGCAAGCCGCTGGCGGACGTCCGGTCGCCGATGGTGCTGGTGCTGAGAGATGACATCTGACCTTGATTCCTGATTTGTTGGCAAGAGCGGACGGTTCAGGCGCGCAGTTTATAAAGCGTGTATGACAATGGCGTTACAAGGGAGATATTGTGGATTGGTGCGGTTGTGCGTTTGTGCATCTGTGGGTCGGAAATCTGGCGGGCACCCCACCCCCGTTGGTGGGGTGCCACGAGACAGCACCTGGAGAGGCTTTGATCAGTGTCAGTCGATGCCGAGCTCGCTACGGAAGCGTGCTGCAACCGAGGCAGGCAGCGGGATGTAACCATCGCGAACCACGACCTGCTGACCCTGCTTCGACAGCACCATCTTCATGAATTCGCGCTCCAGCGGAGCAAGCCCGCGGTTCGGGTGACGGTTGACGGTCACGTAGAGGAAGCGGGCCAGCGGATAGGAGCCGTCGGCGGCCGTTTCACCGGATGGGGCAACCGGCGGATTGCCGACCGGAATAGCGCGAACACCGGAAGTCGCATAACCAATACCGGAATAGCCAATGCCGTTCAAAGACTCGGCGACTCCCTGGACAACCGACGAGGAACCGGGCTGTTCATTGATCGAGTTCTTGAAATCACCGTCGCACATGGCGTGCTGGCGGAAGTAGCCGTAGGTACCGGAAACCGCGTTGCGCGAATAGAGGGTGATGTCACGATTGGCCCAGGCGCCGGTCAGACCAACCTGGCCCCAGCGGGTGATGTCCTGAGCGCCACCGCAGCGTCGGGTGGCCGAGAAAATCGCGTCCACCTGCTCAATGGTCAGACCCTCGATCGGGTTGTCACGATTGACGAACACGGCGATGGTGTCGATCCCCACGCCGACCACGGACATCGGATAGCCGTGACGCTCCTCGAACGCCTGCTGCTCACTTTCACGTGGCATGCGGCTCATGGGGCCGAAGTTGGCGGTACCCTCGGCCATGGCCGGCGGTGCCGTCGAGGTGCCGGCACCCTGGATCTGGATGTTGACGTTCGGGTAGATGCTCTGGAATTCCTCGGCCCACAGAGTCATCAGGTTGTTCAGGGTATCGGAACCGATCGAGGACAGGTTGCCCGAAATTCCGGAAACCGGGGTGTATTCAGGCAAAGCCGGATCAACTTCCAGCTGGGCGAAGGCCGAGCCTGCGGCCAGGATGGCGCTGATCGCGCCGGTAGCAAGCAATTTCTTCATCATGATTGATCTCCTGATCAATGGTTTGTTGACTGAAACAAGGTTAGAGAAACTTTGTGACACGCTGATTAATGG
>JBGTLI010000358.1:0-4730 GCA_041744195.1 Wenzhouxiangella sp.
CCGGCGAGCACCAGGGCGAGCGCTGGCAGGATTGCGTGCAGTTGATGACCCTGCATTCGGCCAAGGGCCTGGAATTTCCGCTGGTGTTCATGGCTGGGCTGGAAGAGGGCCTGTTTCCCCATCAGCGCTCGATCGAAGACCCTGCCGGCCTGGCCGAGGAACGTCGCCTGTGCTATGTGGGCATGACCCGGGCCATGTCGCAATTGTACCTGTGCCATGCCGAATCCAGGATGACACACGGTCAGACCAGTTTTTCGCGACCTTCCCGGTTTCTATCCGAAGTTCCGCCCGAGCTGACCGAAAATCTGCGCCCCGGCATCAAAACGGCGCCGGCACGGGCTGGCGTACCCAATGCAACGACGAGCGGCCTGGCGCTGGGCTCGCAGGTTCGCCACGCCCGCTTTGGCGCTGGCACCGTGGTCAGCATTGAAGGGCAGGGCGAGTCGGCCCGAATCCAGATCAATTTCGAATCTGCCGGGACCAAGTGGCTGGTCCTCGGCTATGCCAGCCTGGAGCAACTGGGTTGAAGGACTTTTGCCTGGAATCTACGGGCCTGGCCGGGCTGCGCCAGGAAGGCAGTGGCACGCCAGTACTCGCCTTGCACGGCTGGCTCGACAACGCCAATTCCTTCCTCGATCTGGCCGCCCACCTTGGGGGCCTGGAACTGGTCGCCCTCGACCTGCCCGGTCACGGACTGTCAGCGCGCCGCCCTGAGGGGGTGCGCTACCACTTCGACGACTACGTCTTCGATGTTCTCGCGTCCGTTGAGGCACTGGGCTGGCAACGTTTTCACCTGCTCGGTCACTCACTTGGCGGCGCGGTTTCCAGCATTCTGGCCGCAGCCCGTCCCGAATTGGTTGTTTCGCTGACCTTGATTGAGGGCCTGGGTCCGTTGAGCGCGCCACCTGACCGCACTACTTCAGGCTGGCGCAGGGCGCTGGACAACAGCCGTCTGCGACCGCGTCGGGTCCATCCCGACATGAATTCGGCAGTGCGTGCCCGCGCCAACAACAGCGACCTCGAACTCTCTGCAGCAAGCACGCTGGCCGGACGTGGACTCGAATCGGTCGACGGCGGCCTTTGCTGGCGTCACGACCAGCGCCTGACCTGGCCGTCGACCCAGCGCTATACCGAACCACAGGTACTGGACTTGCTGCGAGCAATACAGGCGCCGGTGTTCAATATCTATTCAGACCCCCCCAGCGGCATTTTGCCGGCGACTATGCTGGCACGGCGCCTGGCCGCACTCAGGCAGCAGCGCCTGTTTTCGGCGCCGGGCGGTCATCATCTGCACATGCACCAGCCGGCCCTGCTGGGACCAGTCATCAAGGAGTTCTTTCATGAACATCACGACCCGAGCTGAATGGCACAAGAACATTCCGACCGATCAGCGTCTGATTTTTGCCCTTGACGTACCCGATCTCGACCAGGCCAGAGGCCTGATTCGGACGCTGGGCGATTCAGTCCAGTTCTACAAGCTTGGCCTGGAGTTATTCCTGAGCGGGGCTTACTTCGAGTTGGTAGCCGAGCTCAAGGACCAGGGAAAACGTATCTTCGCCGACCTGAAGCTGTTTGACATCCCGCCCACCGTGGGTCGCGCCGTGGCCCAGTTGGCACGCCACAACGTCGATTTTCTGACCGTGCATGGCAACGATGCCATGCTCAGGGCCGCGGTCGACAATCGTGGAAGGACAGATATTCTGGCCGTCACCGCCTTGACCAGTCTTGATCGCGGTGATCTTGATGATCTTGGCTTTGCCTGCGACATCGAAGCCCTCGTACTGTCACGCGCACGCCGGGCACTGAAGATTGGTTGTGCCGGGGTCATTTCGTCGGGCCTGGAGGCGGCGGCCCTTCGTCGCGAAGTCGACTCAGCACTGATGGTGGTCTGTCCGGGGATCCGGCCGGTCGACAATACCGATGAGCAAAAACGCACGCTCTCTGCAACAGCAGCGTTTGCCGCTGGCGCCGACTACATCGTGGTTGGCCGCCCAATCCGCGATGCAGAGGATCCTCGTGCCGCCGCTCTTCGTTTGCAAAACGAAATAAGCGCTGTATTTCATCTGCTTGAGTGAATTTTGTAAAAACTTGCGAAGAAGGCCACGACAAGCTATGATTGGTTCGAGGATTGCACGCGGATGTAACTCTTCGACTAATAACCAACAACAATGCGCATTACCAAGCGCTGCAAGCAAAAACTCAGCCGGGCTGACCTTGGGTCATGCCCGGTTTTTTTTATAATTGCACGGCGCACATGGCTCAAAGAGCACGAATGTTAGAATAACCACTTGCCGTCCCAGCACTCCTTTATGTCCGAACCCGGTCATCTGAAAACCGCCATGCTGCGCCTGTACGCCGGGTGGCTGGCATTCTTGCGCTGGCTGCTGCATCTTTGGGTTCGAAGCACGGTGCTGCCGGAAGACCTGGCCGAGCTGGAACTCGACCCGAACAAGCCGGTGTTCTACGTGCTCGATACCTATGCTCTGACCTCGCTGCTGATCGTTGATCAGATTTGTCGTCAGCAAGGCTGGCCTCGGCCCCGGCAGCCGCTGACCGCGGGGGATATCAGCCTGCCCCGCGGCTACGGCGCCAGTCGGCGTTACAGCGGTCTGTTCATCCGTCGACTGGAACGACGTCGTCATTCCGCCATGCTCAGCCGGCTTGTCGAAGAAGCCGGCAAAACCGGCACGGACGCCATTCAGATCGTGCCGGTCACCGTATTGATTGGACGCGCACCCGACACTGAAGAAAGTATCTTCAAGATACTGTTTTCTGAAAACTGGGACCTGGGGGGACGCTTCAGACGCCTGGTTACCACCGTGATCAATGGTCGAGCCACCATGGTTCAGTTTGGCAAACCACTGGAACTGAGCCGGATTCTGAAGGAAACCGACGATGCCGAACAGGCACTTGGACGAATCAGCCGGGTTCTGCGGGTTCATTTCAAGCGGGTGCGTACGGTCGCGATCGGCCCGGACCGATCTCACCGGCGAATCCTGGTTGAAAAGATCATTCGCAGCGATTCGGTGCGTCAGGCGATCGAGGCGAAAAGTCGACGCGATAGTATTGATCTGATCAAGGCCGAGGAAGCGGCTCGTGAATACGCCCGCGAGGTGGCTGCCGACTATTCCTACAGTTTTGTGCGGCTTGCGGACCTGCTGCTGACCTGGTTCTGGAACCGCATCTATCGGGGAATCAGAGTCCTTCACTTCAACAAGTTCCGTGACGTCGCGCCCGGTCACGAAGTGGTTTACGTGCCGTGCCATCGAAGCCATATTGATTATCTGCTGTTGTCCTACCTGCTCTACCATCGCGGCTTCGTCCCGCCGCATATCGCCGCCGGCCTTAACCTGAACATGCCAGTGGTCGGGCCGCTGCTGCGGCGTGGTGGCGCGTTCTTCCTGAGACGTTCGTTCCGCTCGCAACCGTTGTACGCTGCTGTTTTCAACCAGTATGTTTCCGAAATACTCAGCCGCGGCGTCGCCCTGGAGTACTTCGTCGAAGGCACCCGCTCGCGCACCGGGCGCCTGCTGCCTCCCAGGGCGGGCATGCTGTCAATTACGGTCCGGGCCTTTCTGCGCTATCGCAATCGGCCGGTATTGTTTCAACCGGTCTACATCGGTTATGAGCGCCTGGCCGAAGGCAATGCCTATATCTCAGAGTTGTCCGGCCGCCAGAAAAAGGCCGAATCGCTCTCGGACTTCAGGAATGTCATCAACATACTGCGCAAGAACTACGGCGAAGTCGCGGTGAGCTTCGGCGAGCCGGTGCTGCTCAATGATCTGCTTGATCAGTACCATCCAGCCTGGGCCGAGGAGAGCGAGCAGCTTGAAAATCGACCAGCCTGGCTGCCCGGGATGGTTGACGATTTGGCCAATCGCATCATGGTCAACATCAATGGCGCCGCGCACGTCAACCCGATCAATCTGTTGGCCACGGCCTTGCTGGCCAGTCGCAAACATGCCCTGGATGAGGATGATCTCAAACAGCTGATTGAGATGCTGAAACTGATCATTTCACGCAGCAGCTTGAGTGAACGCATCACGATAACGACCATGGCTGCCGACCAGATAATCGAGTATGGCCTTGAGCTGGGGGTCATCGCACGGCATGAACACCGATTGGGCAGCATTATCCGTACCGATGCCACCAGTGCCGTTCTATTGACTTACTTTCGCAACAATATCGCACACCTGCTGGCCATGTCGGCATGGATCGCCTGCTGCTTTCTCAACGCCCAGCGTGTGCGCCGGTCCCGTATCCGGGATCTGACCATGACCGTTTACCCCTTTCTTCAACGTGAACTTTTTCTGCCCTGGAAGACCGAAGAACTCGAAAAGGTCATCGACCAGTGCATCGATGTACAAGTCGAGCTTGGCTTACTGCGGGCCTCGCAGGACCGGCTGCAGCGCGCCCCTGGCGGCAGCGACCAGACCTATTACTTGCGCCTGATCGGCAACTCCTTGATCCAGACCTTTGAGCGTTATTTCATCACCGTTTCGGTTCTGGCCAAAAACGGATCAGGGAGACTGTCCCGACAACAGCTCGAACAACTCTGCATCCTTTGTGCTCAGCGCATTTCCTTGCTTCATGAGTTCGAAGCGCCGGAGTTCTACGATCGCACCCTGTTCAAACAATTTATCGAATCATTGACCGAAAGCGGCATTCTCAGCCGCGACGACGAAGGACGCCTGATTTTTGACCAGAAACTGGAGCAGTTCGCCCGCGAC
>JBGTLI010000359.1:0-5581 GCA_041744195.1 Wenzhouxiangella sp.
ATGGTCTGAGCGAACTCGACCAGATCAATACCGACCATGAGCAGGTGATGCTGACGTATCGAGGGCGCTTCGGCGACAACATCTCAGTCCGTGCCAGCGCTTACAACAACGAATTTTCGCGCGCCTGGTTCAAGACCGAAGGCATTGACCTTGACGGCAGCGACAACGCGCAGAATTTCAGCGGCACCAGCTGGTTCAACGTGATCCAGGCCGTCAACCGCGGCCAGAATATTGGCAACTTCACGCCGGGCGAGCTGCAGGCCATCCTGGATGGGACGGCCGATACCGCCATCGGCGCAATCCAGATTCGCAACAATGCCCGCGACTACTATGCCCGTGGATTTCAGGGTGAAGTCACCATCGATTTTTTGACCGGCGCTGCAGCACACGAACTTCGAGTGGGACTGCGAGTGCATGAAGACCAGGAAGACCGCCTCCAGCGAAACAGCACTTACAGCCAGATCAATGGCAGCCTGGTTCTGGCAGACCGGGGTCTGCTGGGCAATGCCGGCAACCGGATCGAAGATGCTGAAGCCATCGCACTATGGGTCTACGACACCATCACCATCGGCGATCTGACCCTCAGTCCCGGCGTGCGCTATGAAAGCATTGATCTGAAGCGCACGCGGTACGAAGACCGGGCCGGCCGCACCGATGATCCGTCCAGCCGCAATGCCTCCAATCTGCGCGACATCCGCAGCAACGATCTCGATGTCTGGATTCCGGGAATCGGCGTGCGCTACGCCGTGACCCCATCGATCAATCTGATCGGAGGCGTCAGTCGCGGCTTCTCCGCCCCCTCCAGCGATCCGAACGCGGACCCGGAGCGATCAACCAACTACGAGGCCGGCCTTCGCTTCAATAATGGCCGCACCTTTTTTGAGGCGATGGGCTTCTGGAACGAATACGCCAATCTCGTTGGCGCCTGCACCGCCTCATCCGGCGCCAACTGCCAGATCGGCGACCTGTTTTCCGGCGACGCCGCCCGCGTTCGCGGTCTGGAACTGGCCTTCCGCCACGATCTATCCAGCTCGCCCCGCTTCGGCCTGCCGCTGAGCGTGGCCTACACCTGGAGCGACGGCGAGTTCCGCTCTGACCTGGCCGACTCAAACTTCTTCGGCGATGCCGAGCGCGGCGACCCGATCCCGTACCTGCCGGAACACGAAATCTACGTATCCCTTGGTTTCGAAGTGTCGCGATGGGCCGTCAATGCCAGCGTCAGCTACGTCGACTCAAGCTGCACTCAGGCAACCTGTGGCCGCTTTGAGCAGAATGACTCGGCCACCCTGATCGACCTGTCGACCCACTACGACCTGACCGAGTCGGTCCAGTTCTACGCCCTCGCCCAAAATCTGTTCAAAGAAGACGGCATCGCCGGCCGCCAGCCCTACGGCGCGCGTCCCCATCTGGATCAGACGTTTATCGGTGGCGTGAAGGTGCGCTTTTGATGAAAAACACGACAAAAGGCCATCGCTTCGACAGGACTGGCGCATCGAGAAAAGATCGAGCCTGATTGTACGGCGTCCAGGCATGTGCGACGCCGTACATTCATTATCATCGGCAGATGCGAAACTCCAGTAACTTCATGGAGAGTTCGCCATGCGCAACTTGCTTGTATATATCATTGCCATCGCGGCACCCATGTGGGTGACAGCAGAACCCGATTACCAACTGGAGGTATTGGCCGAGCCGCTTGAGCATCCCTGGTCGATCGCGTTCCTGCCGGACGGCGCGATACTGGTGACCGAGCGACCGGGTCGATTGCGGATCGTGACGTCCGACGGACTTCAGCCGACACCCGTCGCAGGCCTGCCTGAGGTGTTTTCGTCAGGGCAAGCCGGGTTGCACGATATTTTGCTGGCCGAAGACTTCGAAGATTCCGGAATTCTGTTTCTGTCGTTCGCGTACGGCGATGACGACGAGAACCATACGCGTGTTGTCCGCGCGCGCTTCGACGGAGATCAGCTGCTTGAAGTAACGCCTATCTTCACTACGCAGCCGCCAAAGCGTGGTGATGCGCACTACGGTGGTCGCATGGACTGGATGGCCGACGGCGCGCTGTTGATCGGCACCGGTGATGGCTTTTACTTTCGCGAAGAATCGCAGAAGCTCGACAGCCACCTGGGGAAGATCATTCGCATTCGAGATGATGGCACCGTGCCCGAGGATAATCCTTTCGTGGGCACGGCCAACGTCATGCCGGAGATCTACAGCTATGGACATCGAAATGTTCAGGCCATCGTGATTGACCGCGACACCGGAACAATCTACGCCCATGAGCATGGTCCGCGCGGAGGCGATGAGCTCAATATCATTCTTCCGGGCCGGAACTACGGCTGGCCGATCATCAGCTATGGCAAGGATTACAGCCGCTCGCTGATCACTCCGTTTACTTCGTATGAGGGCATGGAACAGCCGCTGCTGCATTGGACACCGTCGATCGCTCCGGCCGGAATGACGCTTTATGACGGGGACCTGTTTCCGCAGTGGCAAGGAAGTTTCTTCGTTGCGGCACTGGCGGAGGAATCGGTTCGGCGGGTACCGATACTGGACGGGGGCGTGCCGGGCGAACAGGACACGCTGTTCAAGGAACTTGGACAGCGTATCCGGGATATACGAACCGGTCCCGACGGCGCTCTTTACCTGGTCACCGACGAGTCCGATGGGCAATTGATACGGGTGGCCCCGCTGCGCTGATCGAGAAGAGCAGACCATGCAACCAGGAGAACGATTATGAGTAGCACCATGGTTCAGCGCTTGATTCTTGGCTTTCTGGTCGCAGTCGTTCTCACCGTGATATGGGGTTCGATCGTCCAGACCCAGTACAATCTCGCCGCCCTGACCGGGATCGGTACCGATATCGGGCCGGGAACCAACCTGCGCGCCACTTTCACCGATATTTTCTCTGGTTTCAGCCTGACTTATGGAGGTTATATCGTCGTGCCGTCTCTGCTGGTGGCCTTTATCGTTGCGTGGCTGGTGGTCCGGCGCACCGGAGCCCCGTTGTTATGGTTCGGGCTGGCCGGTGGCCTGGCCATTCTGGCTGGCATCCCGCTGGTCAATTGGCTGTCGCCATTAGCCTTGTTGATTGGGGCCACGAGGGATCTGTCATGCACGGTTCTGATGGCCGCAGGTGGCGCACTCGGCGGGATCCTGTTTGCCTGGATAACGCGACCAACTGCCACAGCAGACTCCGGGCAGCCACGAAACCAGGAGCGGGTCAGCAAACGGACAACTCAGGGGTACCCACAACAGCGGGGGAATTGACCTGAAACTGGTGCTGTGTCGTGGCCTGGCGGCCGGAAATGTCATAAGCAGCCGCAGGTGCCGACCAGACACTGCACATGTCCTTCGAAGCGCGGCTCGACCCTTTTGAAAACGATGACTTCGAATAGCTGAAGAGCTTCAGTGTACTCCTTCACTAAAGCTACACGATCTCGAAACGTGCGGAAGCTGCGCCGCCACTCCACGCCATGTGAGCGCAGCCCCTGAAGAGTGACTGGATGGGTCAGCCCAATAAGAACCGCGTCATCTCTGATAATCAGCGTAAGCACGCCACCCTATGCGCGCTACCGCCCGGAATGGACCCCCCACCCTTCCTATAGTCGAGACGAATCCGCACTCCACACCCACGGAGGATCGCGGTTTCTCTCGACATTCGCACCGCTGCGTTGGCGGCATTTTTTTATGAGCAATAGGAGGATCAAGGGTATGAAATTAAGCAAGGCTATCAATCTGTCCTGTCTGGCGTTGGCTATCATCTTTTCGCCACTGGCGTTGTCGCAGGTCACTGACGCCCCAACCCGCGGAAGTGATGACCAGGCCGAACACCGGTTCGGCTTCGACCATGGCAATGTGTTGGAAATCGTCACCCGCGAAGCAACGAGCCCAGGCGCGATGGAAGGCAACCTGGAGTTCGCGTTGTCAAGAGATGAAATTCCTGCGGGCTGGACAACCATCCGTCACATCAATGCCACCGAAGAAACACACTCCATTTTCCTGACTCGGGTACCTGAGGCGCAGGCCGAATTGACCCGTGAGCAATTCCAGGCCGAAGTCACCCAGCCGTTTCAGGAAGCCTGGAACTCGTATTTCGGAGGGCAGCAGACCGTCAGTGAATTCCAGGGCGCGGTCGAAGCGTCCCGGCCCGAGTGGTTCGGTGACGCTCAGCCGATCGGTGGTCCGGGTCTGCTCGGTGGTCAGCAAACCGGATGGACCACAGTCAACCTTGATCCCGGCACCTACTTCGTCGAGAGCCGGACCCTGGATGAGCAGGGTACATTCGGCGCCGGACGCGGTTTGGTTGAACGACTGGTTGTAACCGAACGTGATCCGGGGATGCCGGAAGCTACTGAGCCGGAAGCCGACATACAAGTTCGCCTTTCGTCAACCGAAGGCATGCGGGTGGAGCAGGAAAACATCCAGCCGGGCCCGGCCACCATCGAAGTGATCTTTGAAGACAATATCGACCACGGGGGGTTTGGACTCGATCAGGGTCACGACCTGCAATTGATTCGGCTCGATGAAGGCACCACCATTGAACAGCTGCAAGATTGGATGGATTTCGTCGACGCTGACGAAGGTGGATTCTATCGTGGTCGCCAGGCTATGGTGTCCACTCCAGACGCGCGCGGGCCGCAGACCTTCCGCGGCGGTGTAGGTCCCACTCTCGCCCTGCAACAGCCGGGTCAACAGGAGCAATTTCCGCAGTCAACCTTCATGCACGTCAATCTGACCCCGGGCCGCTACGCACTGGTTTCGCGCACACCGAATCCCGGTCAGCCGTTCGAAGCGAACCCGGAAGCCAGTCTGCTGCAGGAATTCAGCGTCACGCCATGGCTTGGTCTGGCCGGCGCCTGGCACGACCCGGAGACCGACGGTCAGGGTTGGAATTTCATTTCCGGACCCGAGGGCATGATCGCCTTCTTCTACGGCTACAACGACGCCGGTGACAACATCTGGCTGGTCAGTGACCAGATCAATGGCGATATCGCCGCTGGTGAAGAGCTCACGGCCGACCTGCAGAGTGGGACCGGACTGGGTGGTACCTTCGAAACTCCAGTCGCTCCGGGTGAGCTGACCAACTGGGGCCAGGTGACATTCACGTTCGAAAATTGCGACGAAGGCACCGCTGAGCTCAGCGGCACGGACGGCACCTCGAGCCAACAACTGAGACGCATCAGCCCGCTGATGGGCCAGTTCGATTGCGGCTTGAACGGCGCGGATGAAAATGGCGATGACGATGACGACGACAATGGAACCCCGGGCGGCTGATTCGGCCTGACCCAAGTTCCAGTTCTACCGTCAGCAACACCCGGCACTGCCGGGTGTTGCTTTTTTATTGTTTCACCCAAAAAAAACCCGACCCATCGACCCATTGGCCGAAGAGTCGGGTGAGGCCGAGGAAAACCTAGTCGGATTTCAAGATGCGGCTGATCAACCAGCCAGTGGCAAGCGCCACGCCTACCGCAGAAATCGGGTAGTCCTCAACATACTCACGGATCGCCTTCAACCATTGCTGCTCATCCATTTGGCGCTTCACCTTGGAACCTTTTTCGTACAAGGTATCAGCCGCGTCAGA
>JBGTLI010000360.1:0-1846 GCA_041744195.1 Wenzhouxiangella sp.
GATATTCCAGTACCAGGGCACACTCAGGTCAAACCCGTCATCACTGGAAAAGCCCAATCTGGGATAGAGGAAGCCGGTCTTGCGCTGGTCGTCCAACGGAAAACTGAACCAGGGCGCGTACAGGATTGGCACGCCCTTGAACTCCAGCCGCGCATGTCGTCCGGTGCCGCGACCTTGTTCCATGTCCAGATTGACTCGCGAAGCCTTGAGCTGCCAGTCGGGACGCGCTGGGTCGCAGGTGGTAAAGCTGAATTGCTCAACGCGCGCTTCGGTCGGGCTGAACAACTCGATCAGTTGCGCCGAACCACTGCCCTCACCCTGGGCGAATCGGTAGTCGACTTTCTCGAAGCGGCCCTGCGAGGTTTCCGTTTCGACCCAGCCGGATTCGGCGCGCAGGCTGATCACCGCGTCACTGTATTCGAGCAGGCGGGGTAGTTCGATGCGCCCGGTTTCGCGGTTGTAGAGCAGCTCCTGGGTTTCAAGACGCTGATCACCCATCTCCAAGCGCACGTCCTCATAAAACCGAATCGGCTCATCCGAGGGGGCTTGAAAATGTTCGGAGAAGATTCTCAACGGCGATGTGCCGTCGCGGTCGAGCTGGCGACGCGGCGTTTCTTCATCCATGGCAACGCAGACCTGGGCCGGCCGATCGCTGCCACCCGCCTCCTGGGCAATAGCGGGCAATGGCAAACCTGGGCTCAAAATCAGAGCGAGCGCAAAAAAACGGTACAAGGCGGGTTCCACGACACTGTCAGCCCGGTAAAGTCGCACAGTATGGCCCAATGATCAATCCTTAAGCGCCTTATTGATCGTCGGAAAACCGTAAAAATGCTCTTCGTCCTTCCGAGCCGGTGGCCGCCAGCTCTGCTGCGCGCTTGTGAAAACAGGCAATTTCACCCTCGCACTGGGCCAACAGGGTGGCGAATGCTTCCACACCGTCCTCGTACGTGGCGACCTGCGCCAGATGGGCATTGTTCAGCGGACGCTGGCTCCAGCCATCAAGCCGCCGCGTTTCCAGCGTTTCGGCCAACGAGGCAATCTCGAAGCGCAGGCGGGAAAACTCTGCCGCCTTGCCGACGGCCATCTCCTCTTCAATCAGCTCCTGGGCATAGAGGTCAAGCAACCGGCGGCGGGCTTGCAGCAGGACATCGTTCAGGGCTTGTCCGATCTGGCGATTGGCCTCCCAGTTGGCCAGGGCCGGCGCGTCGTCACGGCTGAGCAGCCAGCGACGGACACCTTCGCGCTCGACCAATCGGGCATAGGCTTCGCTGAAGGCCGTATCACCGGCCACGAACAACTTTTCGTGCGCCAGTTCGTGAAAGATGAAACCGGCCAGTACCGCGTCGTCCCAGCGCAGCATGGTATTGAGTACCGGGTCGGCAAACCAGCCCAGCGTCGAATAGGCCACGGCCGGGCCGAGGGCGACATCGTAGCCCTGCTCTTCCAGTCTGACCACGGCTCTGTTTGCCCGAGCCTGGTTGAAGTAGCCCCGGTAGGACAGGCAGCCTGCAATGGGATAGCACCAGGTCTTCGGTGTCAACGAAAAACGCGGCGTTGCGACCACGTTCCAGACCACCGCGTCGCGCTCGAGGTCGGCATAAGCCTGGTACGAGCCGCTGTCAGGAAGGGCGAGTTCGGAGACGGCGAAGTCACGGATTTCCAGCACGGTTTCGAGTCGCTTGCGCAATTGCGGGTCAGTGGCCGAATCATTGATCAGATGTGCGATATGCTCGCGCCTGGAAAGCAGGTCGAGCTGACCGCCGATGGCCTGACCATACCAGGACATAGTCGCGCATCCGCTTATGATGATCACCACAATAGCGACAAGGACAACGATCTTGAACAC
>JBGTLI010000361.1:0-2459 GCA_041744195.1 Wenzhouxiangella sp.
GGTTCATGATTCGTTCTTTATCAGGAGTGCTGCGATGACGGAAGTTGGCAGTGTAACGCAGCCCGCTGTTGAAGAAATTGCTTTGCCGACGTTTGCGGGCTTCGGCTACAATATGCGGCTTGAGGAGCGCTGCTCATTGAGTAGCCTGGAACTTGAGTGATTGACGTTCATGAAAATCCGGAAAACCCGGACTTCCTGATCATCGATGCGAAGTCAAACCTGTCCATGAGCCTGGATCGGCTGGCTGCGGTTTTCCTCGGACTGAGTGCAGTTACCCTGCTCGTGGCGCTGGGACCGCTGATTCTGGGGCTGTGGCCGATCCTCGTGATCGCCATCGTGCACCTGGCAATTGTTGGTTGGTGTCTGCGCCTGGCGTGGCGAGGAAACTGGGCTCGTGAACGACTGGCTGTTGGTCCTGAGTGGCTGACCGTTGAACATTATGACCTGCGCTTTCGGACCCGCAATCAGTGGCCGGTTGCCTGGGTTCGCGTCCAGACCGAGCCGTACCGCCTGGGCGATGTGCGGGTCTTTCTGGACTGTAAGGGACGGCGCCAGCAGATCGGGGCTTTCCTGCCGACCAGCGAACGGCTTGAATTAGCTCAGGCCCTGACAAAAAGCCTCCAGCCACTGTCGGCCTGGGGTGCAAATATCAACCACAGGTGAGTTGAGGATGAAGAGAACCAACGAACTGATCGTCGCCCTGGCGGTGATGGCCGTCATTATCGTGATCACTTGGGGGCTGTATGCCGTCGGTGACAACATGCCACGCGGCGTGACTCCTTTCAGCAAGGATGTCTACCAGCTGCATAACACGATTCTCGCGATCGTCACGGTTATCGGCGTGCTGGTATTTACCGCCATGTTCACGTCGATCATCGTGCACCGCAAGTCCAAGGGCTACTCGGCGGCGAAGTTTACCCACTCCACCCGCGCCGAAGTCGCCTGGACCGCCATTCCAGTCCTTATCCTCGTCGTCATGGCCGTGCCGTCCACGCGAGTGCTGATCGACATGGAGTCGACCGGCGGCGCCGAGATGAACATCAAGGTGACCGGCTACCAGTGGCTGTGGAAATACGACTACATCGAAGACGGGGTCAGTATTTACTCGGCCATGGATCGCGACAGCAATCGCGCACGCCAGCTCCGGTCGGGCATCGACCCGCGCTCAGTCGACAATTACCTGCTGGATGTCGACAACCGGCTGGTTCTCCCGATCGGTACTCGCATCCGATTCCTGCTGACCGCCGATGATGTCATTCATTCCTGGTGGGTTCCCGAGCTGGGTTGGAAACGCGATGCCATCCCCGGCATGGTCAATGAAGCCTGGACGCTGATCGAGGAAGAAGGCGTTTACCGGGGCCAGTGCGCTGAGCTGTGCGGCGCGGACCATGCGTTCATGCCCATCGTCGTCGAGGCCGTCTCCAGAGAAGCCTACGACGCCTGGGTTGCAGACCAGCGCCAGGAACTGGCCCAGACTGCCCATGACAGTGCCCGACTCTGGACCCGTGATGAGTTGATGGATCACGGCGCCAATGTCTACCAGGCCCAATGCGCATCCTGCCATCAGGCAGACGGTTCGGGCCTCGAGCCGGCCTTCCCCGCACTGGCACGTGACGGTGCCCCGACAGGCGCCCTGGACGAGCATCTGAACATCATTCTCAATGGACGTGATGGCACCGCAATGAGCGGGTTCCAGGGACGCCTGCAGCCGCAGGATATTGCTGCGGCCCTGACCTACACCCGGAACGCGTGGAGCAATGGTGACGGAGAAGTTGTACAGCCGTCCACCATCGCCGAACTTGACCAGGGTTAGAAATCGCGGACCAACAGGCTTAAGCAAGGATCGATAAACAATGAGTCACGAGACAACAGCGCACCACGACGACCACCACGCGCCGCGCCCGACCGGGATCTGGCGCTGGATCACCACGACCAACCACAAGGAAATCGGTACCCTTTACCTTGTCTTTTCGCTGATCATGTTCCTGATCGGTGGGGCAATGGCCCTGGTTATCCGGGCCGAGCTTTTTGCACCGGGCCTTCAACTGGTCAACCCGGACTTCTTCAACCAGATGACGACCATGCATGCGCTGGTGATGATCTTCGGCGCCGTGATGCCTGGTTTTGTCGGGCTGGCCAACTGGATGGTTCCGTTGATGATCGGCGCGCCGGACATGGCGCTGCCGCGCATGAACAACTGGTCGTTCTGGATCCTGCCGTTCGCCTTTACCATCCTGCTGGCAACCCTGTTCATGCCATCGGGCGCACCGGCTTCGGGCTGGACACTGTATCCGCCCCTGTCTCTGCAAGGGGGCAATAGTCTGGCATTCGTGATTTTCGCCATCCACCTGATGGGGATTTCGTCCATCATGGGCGCGATCAACATCATCGCCACCATTCTGAACATGCGCGCTCCAGGCATGACCCTGCTGCGCATGCCCTTGTTTGTCTGGACCTGG
>JBGTLI010000362.1:0-11054 GCA_041744195.1 Wenzhouxiangella sp.
CGATCTGGGTGCGCCGCCGGCCGCGCAGCGTGATGCGGACACGTGTCCTGGGTCGGAATATCTCGAAGCCCTGATTCAGAAGGTTTTCTTCGGCCGTGGCATCCTGGCGTGGTTTGCAGAACACAGCATGCCAGTAACGAATCGAGCCTGAGGCGTGTGGATCAATCATTCTCCCCCCGGATGCATTCTTGTTATGTTCATTCGTTGAACATTGTCACCCTCCCCGGGATTTGGTGCAAGTCGTGTTTAGCCAGGTCGGAGTTCAGTGATCTCTGACCGGGCGCACCCTGTAGCTGGCCGACTGCGAATATTCCAGGGGCAGACCATAATAGAAGCCGACAAACCAGGCATGCTCTTGCTTGCTGGTATCGACGCTTGAACTCCAGAAACCCGCCCAGGGCGTATTGGGAAAGATCTGCTCGTTGATGGCCGGCGCCTCGCGGCATCTTTCGACAATGCCTTCCAGTTCCTGTCTTGTCGGCAGCCGCCAATCGCTGTATCCGCTCAGCCCACCATTGGAATTGAGTTCTGCGATCGCGCTGGTCGCTCCCTCCCAATCGAACGCCAGGGCTCGGCCATCACAGTCGGCACGATCCCAGCGCTGACCAAGGGCGCACTGAGCCCACTGCAGATTGGCCCCTCGCTGAATCACGCTGCCATCTCGCAGCAACTCGAATGAACTGGTCGGGGTGGTCGCGCGGCTTTCGCCGACGTCGGGCTGGCAATGCGCTTGATTGGCAAACGCCGGGGCGCTGGCCACCAAGCTGGCCAGCGTCAGGGCGATGGCGTATTTCATTGGGGCTGACATGTTATTCCCTCCTTATTCTTGCGTGCCAAGGTGCAGACCCAATGATTCATCGGGTTGTCACACGCGGCACGATAGTTATGCAATTTAGCCGGTGACGACAAGCCGATTATCGGCCGGACCATGCGCGGTTGCAAGCGCGCAGGTCAGCGGAATGGGCCGGTACGACGCAACTGGCCAGGCGTTTTACCGCTCCAGCGCCTGACTGCGCGACCGAAGTTTGCCGGTTCGCTGTAACCAAGGCGCTCGGCGATGGCCGCCACGGGTAAATCGCTGTGCCACAGCAAATCCTGGGCCAGGGCCAGCCGCACCTCGTCAACCAGTGCCTGGTAACTACTCCCGCGCTCGGCCAGATGGCGGATCAGGCTGCGCGGTGACTGGTTCAGGCGTCGCGCCACGACCTTGAGCCCGGGCGCTCGTCCATCTGCCTCGAACAGTTGCCGACGGACGCTGGCTGCAAGGCGCCCGCCGCCCCGGTTGTTCAGCAGGCTGTCGCACTGGGAAACAGCGCTGACGTGCAGGCCGGCATCCGATGTTCGGCAGGGTTGATCCAGGCAGTCGGTCGGTACACTCAGCCTGTAGTGGTTGCCGTGGAACCGGATTGTGCCGGGCAGGGCCTTTCGCAATGCGCCTTCCCAGGATCGATATTGCAGGGGAAACGTGGTTTCGAGTCGGTGCTGCTGTCGACCGAGCAACGGCGCGCACAAGCCAGATAAAGCGAGCAGATTGATTTCCATCAGCAGCGCGCCCGGCGGTTCCAGCACCAGCGTGGGAATAACGGTCAGGGTCAGGGTTTTTTCAGTTCGTTCAGCGGCGAGCATGGCCCACGGGGCCCGTGTTGACTCATAGCGGACAAGGGTATCGAGCGCTTTGCCGATCGTTTCGGAGGTGACGACCGCGATCCCGAGAGGTCCATGGTGAGCGGCATCCAGGCGCAGAGACGGTGCAATATGCCAACCGGGTGCAGCCAGGCTGTCGATCACGCGCAGGATCGAGAGCACGCGGTCAAGGGGCAGGGTCAGATCGCTGCCCCTGAGCTGTTCACCTTTCAATCCCGTGGTCTCCAGTAAGACATCCTGCGCCGCATCGCTGGGTGCCAGTTCGTCAATGAAGGCCAGCAGGTAGCTGGCGGGCACGCTGAAATGGTTCCATTCGGACATCCGGCACTCCTGGGAATGGCAATAAATGACCAGAACTTGTCATTTACTACACTAACCGAATAGCCGGGTCCACTGCCACACTATGGTTTCAGGCCAACGACCGGCGAACCATGACGTCTTACAGCTATACCGATTCTTCGGGCCGAACCGAGCGCTATGTCGACCACAAGCGCGCCTGGTGGCTGTTGTCGGTTCTTTACCCGCTGTTCCCGGTCTATGCGGCCCTCCTCCATTTCTGGAGTGGCTGGGAATGGACCTTATTGACTCCCGTTCTGCTCACTTATGGCGTCGGCCCGCTGCTGGACTGGTGGCTGGGCGAAGATAAGAGCAATCCGCCCGAACAGACCGTGCCGGCGCTGGAGCGTGATCGCTACTACCGACGCCTCACCTGGCTCGTCGTGCCGCTGCATGTATTTGCGCTGGCCTTTGCCGCAACTTATGCGGCCTGGGCCGAATTGAGCCCATTCGGCTGGCTGGCGTTGGCGGTCGTTGCCGGCCTGGCGTCCGGCCTGGCGGTCAACACGGCTCACGAGATGGGCCACAAGCGCGATTCAATCGACCAGTGGCTGAGCCGGATCGCGCTGGCGGTGCCTTTCTATGGTCATTTCACCGTCGAGCACAACTTCGGCCATCACCAGCAGGTCGCCACCCCGGAAGATTGCGCCAGTGCGCGCATGGGGGAATCAATCTATCGCTTCGCCCTGCGTGAGATGCCCGGCGGCCTCGTCCGCGCCTGGCGGCTGGAAAGACAACGGCTGGCCCGCCGCGGGCTCGCCCCCTGGCATCCGCGCAACGCCATCGTGCAGTCCCACCTGATCGCGCTGGTGCTTCAGGGTGGGCTGGTGGTCGCGCTGGGCTGGTCAACCTTGGTTTTCCTGCTGGTTCACAATCTGGTCGCCTGGTTTCAGTTGACCAGCGCCAATTATGTCGAGCACTACGGGCTGCTGCGGTTCAAGCTGCCGAATGGTCGTTACGAGCGCTGCCAGCCGCATCACTCCTGGAACAGCAACCACATCTTCTCCAACCTGTTGCTGTTTCACCTCGAGCGCCACTCTGACCATCACGCCAACCCGACCCGCCGCTACCAGTCGCTACGACACTTCGACACTGCACCCCGCCTGCCCAGCGGCTACTTCGGCATGTTCGTGCTGGCCTACCTGCCGCCGCTGTGGTTCCGGGTCATGGATCGTCACCTGATGGCGCTGCCGCATATCCAGGGTGATCTCAATAAAGTCAACAGACCCGACTGCCCCTTCTAACGCGTTGCCCTGGCACGTACACTCAAGACTGATGAACCAAACCGACAGGGAGGATCCATGGGCGATATGCTGCACGTCAATGTGAATTACATCGTAGTCCTGCTTGAGCTGGTGGGGATATTGGTCATTCTCGGTGGATTCGTCTTTGCCACCATTGTCTTTCTGCGCCATCTGGGCCGCTGGACCACGCATCAGTCCTATCTGGACTACCGGCGGCGCAGTGTGCGCGGGCTGATCCTGGGCCTGGAATTCCTGGTCGCCGCCGACATCATCAAGACCGTGGCGGTCGACTACACCATGGAGAGCGTTCTCATGCTGGCGGTGATCATCGTCATTCGCACGTTCCTGGTGTTTGCGCTGCACCTGGAGATCGAGGGTCGTTTTCCATGGGGTCTGGAGGAACAAGAGCGGGCTGAACCTTAAGCCCGTTCTTCACCACTTGGCGAGCCGCCCTGCCGAACAATCGCGACGGAAGGGTCGGGTGAGAAAGGCAGGCCAAGCCAGGAGACGTTGCCTTGAGCTTGTGGCGCGCCATCGGTGATAAGATTGTGCGCGTTCCCCGACACAGAATCAGCCCATGTTTGACAGCAGCTACACGATCGCGAGTTTCGATGCTGAACTGGCTCGTGCCATCAGTGCCGAAGAGAAGCGCCAGGAAGACCATATCGAACTGATTGCCTCGGAAAACTACGCCTCGCCCCGGGTTATGGAAGCGCAAGGCTCGGTGCTGACCAACAAATACGCCGAGGGTTACCCGGGTCGACGGTATTACGGCGGCTGCGAATATGTGGATATCGCCGAGCAGTTGGCTATCGACCGGGCTCGGCAACTGTTTGATGCCGGCTATGCCAACGTTCAGCCGCATTCAGGTTCCCAGGCCAACCAGGCGGTCTATCTGGCGCTGTTGAAGCCCGGCGATACGATCCTGGGCATGGACCTGTCCGAAGGCGGTCACCTGACCCACGGCGCCAAGGTCAACTTCTCTGGCAAGGTTTTCAACGCCGTTCACTACGGGCTCGACCGCCAGACCGGCCAGATCGATTATGAACGCATGGCCGAGTTGGCCAAAGCGCATCAGCCGAAGATGCTGATTGGCGGTTTTTCCGCTTACTCCCGCGTTGTCGACTGGGCCCGCATGCGCGAGATTGCCGATTCGGTCGGCGCCTATTTCATGGTCGATATGGCCCATGTCGCCGGTCTGATTGCCGCCGGAGTCTATCCCAACCCGGTGCCGCACGCCCACGTCGTGACATCGACCACCCACAAGACCCTGCGCGGCCCGCGTGGCGGCATCATCGTGGCCAAGGGTGACGATGAGACTTTGACCAAGAAGTTCAATTCGCTGGTTTTCCCTGGCTGTCAGGGCGGTCCACTGATGCACGTGATCGCGGCCAAGGCGGTGGCCTTCAAGGAGGCGCTCGAGCCGGAGTTCAAGGCTTATCAGCAGCGCGTCGTTGACAACGCCCGCGCCATGGCCGCAGTGCTGATCGAACGGGGTTACAAGGTAGTGTCCGGGGGGACCGACAACCACTTATTCCTGATCGACCTGATCGACAAGGACATCACCGGCAAGGACGCCGAAGAGTCCCTCGGTCGGGCTAATATCACAGTCAACAAGAACACCGTGCCTGGCGAACCACGCTCCCCGTTCGTCACCTCCGGCTTGCGCATCGGCACTCCGGCAGTCACCACCCGCGGATTCCAGGCCGAAGACTGCCAACAACTCGCCAACCTGATCTGCGATGTGCTGGACAAGGTGGGTGACGGCCAGGTGGAGGAGCAGGCAAAAGAAGTGGCGCTGGCGCTGTGTCGCAGGTATCCGGTGTATGAGAAGCAGGGCAAGAGGTGAACGGTGAAAGGAAAAAGAGAAAACCAGTGATGAGGCGTGGCCGAATTACCCCTTTTACCGTTCACCTTTTACCTTTTACCGCCTGAACCATGTGGTGCCCGTTCTGCAACCATACCGATACCCGGGTGGTTGATTCGCGACTGACCTCCGACGGTTTTCAGATTCGTCGTCGGCGCGAATGTGCCGAGTGTGGTGCGCGTTTCAATACCTACGAAACCCCGGCGCTGAAGGCGCCCAACGTGATCAAGGCGGATGGTTCACGCGAGGCTTTCAGTGAAAACAAGCTTCGTGGCGGCATCGTCAAGGCCCTCGAGAAACGGCCTGTCGAGACCCAGGAAGTCGAGCGCGCCATACGCAAGCTGGTCCGTCTGGTGCGAACCCTGGAGGAGCCTGAAATACCCAGCCACCAGATTGGCGACTGGGTCGCCAGCGAACTGGCGCAGCTTGATCAGGTCGCTTACGTCCGGTTTGCATCGGTTTATCGCCGTTTCGAGGACGTGCAGGCCTTTCGCGAGGAAATCGAACGCCTGGAGCGCGAACATCCGGGCGCCATCGACCGCCGCCAGATCCCGCTGCTGGACACCCCGGATGATTAAGGCCGGGCGGGTTGACATCTCGATACCTGGCGTTGGCATCCAATATCGGCTAGGTTAGGGTAAACAGCCTGAGGCCAATTGCCGCTCAGTGGAGGTCAGGCGAGTCCGGTCCAATAACGGGACGCATGAAGGCAGTGTTACGCAGCTGTTGCAGGGAGCCGTTAATGAAAGCAGTAGGACTATGCCTATGCGGACTAGTCGCCGCATTGATTACCGTTACCACTTCGGCCGGCCAGGCCGGCTTCGCCACCCCAGGATCGCAGGACTTTCAGCCCGCCGTCGAGCCAATGAACGACCCGGCTTGTCCCGACCAGGGCGGCATCCTCGACTCGGTAGCCGTACCGGTCAGCGATGACCTTGAACTGGTGATGATAATTGGCGGCGTCGCACCGGAGGGCGGTGTGCGCTATCGGGTGGGATCCGACGACCCAGAGGTGGCAGCCGTGGGTGATCCGCGTCAGGCCTTTCTGCCGGAAGTCTTCATTCCCGAGGGCGCGAGTGTCAGCAATTCCTTCACTGTCTACGGCTTGAGCGTGGGAGCCTCGCTACTGCGCGCCACATCGCTGACACCTGGTTTTCTGGGTTTCACCGTGCCTTTGGGCGCCTGGGACGTGGGTGAGCAGGCCGAGCGCAAGTTTCTCGACCCCAATGTTTCCGGGGCTCACTGTCGCGACGGCGACGACAGCCCGATTCTGAGTCAGGACGAGTCGCTGTTGGCCGATTGCGGTCTGCCGGCGCGCGGCATCGTCGCCGATGGCGTTAGTCGCCTTCTGATGCGGACCCAGGCGGGCCTGCCAGGGACAGCGTGTTATCGGATTATTTCCGATCCCGAACATGACGGCCAGATCGAGACCCCGGTGCGCAGCACCCAGGCGGTTGACGCCATTCACCAGGCTTCGTCCTATCTGCGTGCGCCCGAGCGCTTCGAATCGCCGTTATCGGTGCCGGTGCGCCTGGTTGAGGTGGAGTTCACCTACACGCCATCCATTGGCAACGGCAATACCACCCGCATGCGTGGCTGGGCCAACCTGATTCGGCCACCCCTGCGTGTTGGTCCACGGACTATGGAGCGACGGCAGCGCCTTCCAGTCGTTCTGGAATCGGGATGACATATTCCACACCACCCGGCGGGTCGATTACAAGCAGACCCACGATTCAAGCTTTCATGTCAACGTGCCGGAAGTGCGCGAGACCAGAGCTTCGCCGGTGGCACGACCGTTACGGCTCATGCGGTCACCGCCACCGGCGCACCTTCCGGCACAGCGGATGATCCGGCCAGGTACTGGAACGGCTTTTTCGGGGCCGGAAGTTTCGAACGCGCCCTGACCCAGCGGGAATGTGACTGGCAGTTCGTTCCTCAGATTGGCTCAATGGTCTGCATGCCGGGTGATTTCATCTTTCCTCAGGACATCGTCGATGGCCATCGCTTCCGTCAGGCCAACGACGCGGTGGTCCAATTGAGCAGCGCAACAGCCGGCTTCAACCCTGGCAGCCCAGTGACTGCGGACTTTCCCTTTGTTCACATCGGATTCAACTTCGGTGTACGTCTGGTCAGCGGTGTGACCAATCGACGTGAGGTTCGCAACCACGTTTTTGATATCCTCGACCAGGCGTCGGATGGCGAGACCTGGGCCAATGCATTCCCGAATTTCGGTCAGGCCGGGTTGCCGGCCAATGGCAACGGTGCGCCGTTTACCGTTCCTGGTGTTCCCGATCAGAACAATGAAGGTCTGAATGCGCAGATCTATGCGGCCCAATGCGGGCCGGGAGGGCCGCTCAAACCGGCCAGCGCCGGATCGACGCCAGTCGTGCAGGGTGAACCGGTCCCGGCAGGCACCACATTGGTGGAAATCCTGGCGCCACTGCCGGGCCAGGTTTTCGCCCCGGGGGATGTGATTGAGGTTCATGTGCTAGTGGACGAATCGTTGGAACCCTTCGATCTGGCGGTCATCGTGCCGGGCTTCGAAAGGCTCGAAGTCGAAAGCTTCGACGGCTCATCGCTGACTGCATTGCTGTCGGTTCCGGTCGAATTTGCCGGTCAGCTCCAAATCGAGGCCGAGGTCAGAACAGCCGACGGTGATCGTTTGGTCACCAATCCCATTCCCGTCCACGTGGTGCCTCTTGATCAGCCGCTGGACATCGAACTGGCACAACGAAGTCACCGTGTCGACCTGACCCGGGAACGCCCGGTGCAGTTGTACCTGACCGGAACCTATGCCGATGAGTTGCAGCGTGATCTTAGTTCCGGCCTGAGCGGCACGACCTATGCCACCAGCGACAGCACTGTGGTCACAGTTAATTCGGATGGACTTGTGTCGGCTGTCGGGACCGGCACGGCAGTGGTCAGCATCGGTCATGCCGACCTGGTCGATTTTGCCATGTTCACCGTGCGCGAACAGCGCGTGCCCCTGCCGCCGCAGGATTTGAGCGCCGAAGTTGCGAGTCGGAGCTCCGGTTATCGGCTCAATCGCAACAGCGGCTTTTTCGTCCAGCAACTGCGCTTGAGCAACGAGGGTTCGGTTCCGCTGTTCGGCCAGTTGCACGCTGTCGTCGTCGGCCTCGACGAGGATGTCCGTTTAGTTAATCGAAGCGGCACCACCCGCCAGACACCCTCACCCGGCCTGCCGTTTTTCAACGTTGCCCTGGAAACCGACGGATTGCATTTCTATCCTGGGGAGAGCGATATCCTGCATCTGGACTTTCTCAATCCTGAACGAGTTGGGATCGAGTACGAGTTGCGGATCATTCAGACCACCCTGGTTCCATGAAGCAAGGAGTAGCCAACATGAAAACTTCGACCATGATCTTTTTGTCGAGCCTGGGCTGCTTTCTGGCTGGGCCGCTTGTTGCTGAGAACGAGTTCCAGATTTCGATCGACACCACCCCTTTGGCCGGTCAGGCCGGATACCTGGCCGTCGACTTCATCGACGGTGACCGTCAGTTTAACAACGGCGTGACAATCTCGGACTTGTTGGGCGATGCCGATTTCGGCGTCCTGCATTTGAGCGGCGATGTCGACGGCAACCTGATACCAGGCCCGCTGATGCTGGGCGACGGCGAGTTTTTCAACTCGGCCCTCCAGCATCTGGTCTTTGGCGAGCGTCTGGACTTCCGGCTTGAAATGAGCGCATTCGGTGACCCGCAGTCCGTGCCCGACGCCCTGGCCCTATAGCTTCTGGACGAATCCCAACGGCCATTTGCCAGCGCCGATCCGACCGGCTCCGACGCGCTGCTGGTGATCGAAGTCGATTCAGACCCACTTCAGCCGCTGATCTACCCGTCGGACCATGCCACGGTGAGCCTGCTGGGCGATCTGGAAATCGAGACGATCCAGGCCGACCCGGCGCTGCTCAGGCCGCCCGATAGGCGCCTGCATGCGGTCTCGCTGACCGTGAGTCTGAGCGACGGCAGCGACGGTGAAGGACTGTGTGCGATCGAGTCAGTCGTAGCGAATGAGCCACTGACCAACGGTGAATACCGGATTGACGGGCCGTTGCTACTGAGTCTCAGGGCCTGGCGACTGGGAAGTGGTGAAGGCCGCGTCTATACCATCACGGTCAGTTGTCAATCGGGCGGCAGCATCGATACGGCAACTGTGGAGGTGCAGGTGCCCCGCGATCTGGGCGAGCGGGAGGGCTGACATCCCCGGCTGCTGAATTCTTTGCCAGTTCCGGGGCGCATCGGCGCCCCGCATCCTTCGGCTTCCATTAGACTTGGCGGCAATGGATTTCTCCGCCGCCGATCACAAGTTCATGGCCGAAGCCCTGCGCCAGGCAGAGCTTGGACTGTGCACCACCCACCCTAACCCTCGTGTGGGATGTGTAGTGGCGCGTGATGGCCAGGTGGTCGGTCGGGGCTGGCATCGAGTCGCAGGCCAGCCGCATGCCGAGGTGCTGGCTCTGCGCGCGGCGGGTGCGGCGGCCCGCCGCAGTGTTGTCTATATTACGCTGGAACCATGCTGTCACCAGGGGCGCACACCGCCTTGCACTCATGCGCTGATCGAGGCCGGGGTTTCTGAGGTGGTCGCCGCGATGGTCGACCCGTACCCGGAAAATGCTGGTCGTGGTCTCGAAATGTTGACCAGGGCCGGCATTAGGGTTCGTGCCGGGCTGATGGAATCTGCGGCGCGCGCGCTCAACCGGGGTTTCATCAGCCGCTTCGAGCGCGGTCGGCCCTGGGTGCGGGTCAAGCTGGCGACCAGTCTGGATGGCCGCAGTGCCGGGCCGGACGGGCACTCGCAATGGATCACCAGCCCGGCGGCGCGCGAGGACAACCAGCGTTGGCGCGGACGGGCTTCGGCGCTGCTGACCGGCATCGAAACCATTCTCGCCGACGACCCCCGCATGAACCTGCGGCTGGCCGGGGTCGAGCGTACGCCGTTGAGAATCATCGCCGACTCGCACGGTCGCCTGCCGGAAAACGCCCGCCTTCTGGACTTACCGGGGCCCGTGCTGGTCGCGGCCACGGTCGCACCGACTTGGCAGCGCAAGGGCGTGGAGTGGTGGCAGTTGCCGGCCAATACCGAGGGGCGGGTGGATCTGGCCGCATTGATCACGGGCCTGATTGGGCGGGATGTCAATGAGCTCCACGTGGAGGCCGGCCCGACGCTTTCCGGCGCCCTGCTGGAAGCCGGGCTTGTGGATGAGTTGCTGATCTATCAGGCGCCAGTCCTGCTTGGCGCCGGCCGCCCGATGCTGGCCCTGCCAGGCATGGAAAAATTTTCTGATCGCCTCCATTTAAACCTAGTCGACAATCGCCGCGTGGGCCCTGACTGGCGCTTTGTCTATTGTAAAGACAATTGTAAAGACAAGCGTACGGGCAACCCGACACCAACGGTCGACTAAGCAGAGGCAATACTGATGTTTACCGGAATCATTCAGGCCATGGGTACCGTGGTGGCGATCGATCGACAGCCCGGTGGCGCCCGGCTGCGAATTGACTGCCCTGAACTTGCCCCAGCGGATTGGCGGACTGGCGACAGCATTGCCGTTGCCGGATGCTGTCTGACCGCGCTCGTCATCAACGATCGTGGATTTTCAGCCGACCTGTCGGACGAAACGCTTGAGCGCACCGGCCTGGGCGGCCTGAGTGTCGGCAGCCGGGTCAACCTGGAGCCGGCGCTGGCGCTGGGTGAGCGCCTGGGCGGCCATCTGGTCACGGGTCATATTGACGGCCTCGCCGAACTGGTCGTACTCACTCGGCTGGGCGATAATAGGCGGCTGCGATACCGCGTCGCCCAGCCGTTGGCGAAATTCATCGCCGAGAAGGGTTCGGTGACCCTTGATGGCGTCAGTCTGACTGTCAACGCCGTAGACGGAGTCGAGTTCGAAGTGAACCTGATTCCACACACCCTCGAGGCCACCACGCTGGGCACGCTTGGGGTCG
>JBGTLI010000363.1:0-8482 GCA_041744195.1 Wenzhouxiangella sp.
GCCCTCTGTGCCCTCTGTGCCCTCTGTGCCCTCTGTGCCCTCTGTGCCCTCTGTGCCCTCTGTGCCCTCTGTGCCCTCTGTGCCCTCTGTGCCCTCTGTGCCCTCTGTGCCCTCTGTGCCCTCTGTGCCCTCTGTGGTTCAATCTCTTTTGCCTTTGTACTGGATATTGGCTTCACCGATTTCCACGCATGCGAACCAAAAGGCCCTCGAAGGCCATGGCAACGGATGCGCGGCGGATGGCGTCACGATCGCCGGTGAACAGGTAGATCTCTGTTTCGACCACATCGTCCGGCAGCGACCAGCCGAAGCAGACGGTACCGACTGGCTTGTCGGGCGAGCCGCCGCTGGGGCCGGCGATGCCGGAGACCGAGATTGCGCAATCGGCCGGGCTGTTGGCCACCGCCCCGCGCGCCATCGCGGCCGCCACGACTTCGCTGACCGCGCCGTGGCGATAGATGTCAGCAGCCCGCACGCCGAGCAAATCCTGCTTGGCCGTATCGGAATAGGTCACCAGCCCACGCTCGAACCATTCGGAACTGCCGGCCAGATCCGTACAAAGCTTGGCAATCCAGCCGCCGGTACAGGATTCGGCGGTCACCAGCCGCCGGCCATAGGCCTTGAACTCGGCGGCCACGGCCGCGGCAAGCATGGACAGGGCATCATCGTCGTTTCGGGTTTTCATGGACTCTACTCTTGGACTCTTCTCATGGGTTCTATAGTGCTCGCTTTCGTGCCTTGATCCGCGCCTGGGTTCTACAGCTGCGGTCATTTGCGGTCAGCCTACCAATACCGAACAGATTCGTATGGCCGATCAATCACCAAGCCAGCACACGCCGCTTGTGTAGGCAGAGTGATGGGAGCACGGCGCAAGGACGCCATATTTTCCCTAACTTACAGTAAATTATAGAAAATACGCCGCTCTAGATCGAGCGCGAAATTGGTCTGCAATGACATGGTTTGGCGGTCAAATTGCCCCAAGCAACAGGTCGCAACTTGGGCATATCCTGGCGTGTGTTGACGTACTACGCCGGCCTTGGATAGCGCTGTCAGCAGCACCCTTGTCAGCCCGATCATTCAACTGTCAATGCTGGCCGACTTTCCTACTCGGCTCTTAACAGCTCCTCAATTGCCGCCGGTACGGTCCCCAGAGCATTAATGACGCCGTCCATGACAAAATCGAATGCCCGCCCATAACCTGCATTGACATTCGCCGTATCGAAACCAAGGCGCTCTAGCGTGATGAGACACTGCTCAACGGCCTCGTGCGCATCGGCGATTCTCAGATCGTTGTTCAGAAACAAGGGCGCCATGGCTTCATTCCGCTCGCTCCAGCCCTCTGGCTCTCTGTCTGAGGCGAAGGTATCGCTCGCCTCCTCATGCGCATTCAGCCTTGCAATGACATTCAGAAGCGCCTGCAGCAGTTTGAGGCTCCCGAGGCCCTTGACGGCCACTCTTGGACATCCGGCAAGTTCCAGTAGTGATTTGAGGTAACCATTTGGAACGCGTTGCCACACCTCGTGCAAGCTCTTGCAGCGGGTCAAGAACATCTGTTGTGTCATATCCAATGGGGCGACCTGGCCTAGCCGACTGAGCTCTGGATAGGCCAGCCAGCCGTTGGCCACGACCTCTGCGCGATCGAAGCCGACCAGCGCTGCTGCTGACTTGTTCAGCCCCGCAGTTTCTCCCAGTCCAGCGAGGCCATCGCCCAGGCGCAGCAGCACATCGAGCAACCGCTGCACCTTCGCGACCACATGCTCTTCATTGAGGTCCACATGTGCCAAGTCGCCCGGGTCGACAGCGAATGATCGAGCATGCACGATTTCACGATCCGGTTTTGCTTTGTACAATTCACGCATCGGCACTTGAATCAGGTTTCGCCCCACCCGCCGACACTCAGTGAAACTCCATTGCCCCTTGTATGACGGGCTGCAACGCCAGTGCCCATAAACGCGGACCGGCGTCGAATCGTAGAATGTACTTTGTTCGTATTTCTGGAGAAATCGATCGTCGAGGTAAACTGGATCACCTCCCACCAGAGCATTGGCACGTACGTGGGTCATGGGCTGAGTATCACCAGGCCACAGAATGCCATCAGCAGTCTGCTCCGGGCAGAGATCAGGCATCACCGCCTCCACTGAAGCCCAGAGCTGCAGCAGAAGTCCATTGTTGTGCTCACGGATGTCCAGTTCATACCAAACAACCCCTTCTACAGGCTTTCGGACCACATGGGACTCTCCTCCCATGATCGCTCGGATTTCGGGAACATCAGGTAGCTGCACTGAGTAGTAGAAGACTCTCACACCCCGGGCGCCACGAAGCCAAAGGTAGCGACGGAGATACTCATTCGACATGCGCCAACTGACTGTTCTTTTCAGGTTCCAGTGGTAATCACTGGACACCTCACCCTCGGCCACACCAAACTCCGGAAGCCCCAAGTCATCGTACACCAGGCGTTGCTGATCGTTGCCGACGCAGCGGGGAGTCAGCCCGAGAGTCATCCAGACTTTCTCAGCGAGACTGAAACTGTAGAAGGAGCTATTGCCCCACGCTGCCACGATGTAGTCAAAACCAGATATCGAGGGAGAAAACTCGGCTGAGCAGCCAAACGTGTCACCGAAAGGAACCGAGTACTCGACTACGCCATGGCCTGCCTCGGACAAAACTTTGAAAGGACCACCATCTATCCCAGGAACCACAGCCATCAGCAGATGCAAGTGCTCGGCATTCTCTCCATAGGGATCGGACTCACGCATGGAGGCCACCTCCACGAAATGGCTTGGCGACAATCCGACGGGTGCCAGCAACTCACGCAACCTTGGCGGCAAGACATGAGCCGGGATGGGAAATTCAGCAATGTAATCAAATAACACGGTCACCCCAATAGGCAATACCTAACATTAGTCGTCCCCCCTAAATATACCGAATCGCTCACGGTACATCTGTGCGCCCAGGGCCATCACTTCAGGATCATTCTCATTCACTTCAGAAACTGCCTTTACACTCAGGTCCCGCTTCAAGATCGCGAGGTCTGTAAGAAACCCTGGCTTCCCTTCCTTAAGGATTGCAGGAAGAAGTGAATAGGCACGTGCTCGGCTATAGATATCGAGAAAACGGCTCAGGTTGACATCGGATTCAGCGTGCATTGTTTGTATCCGCGAGGCCATCATGAACGTCTTGCCTTTCTGATTCTCATCCTTCGGTAGGAGCCGTGAAGTGATTAGGAGACGATAGTGGGCAGGATGGTCAGTGGAGATGCCCCGCACTATCGCCAAGTATATTTCTTCTTGCTTATCAACCTGTCCGAAGCGCTCGCGCCAACGCGCGAAGATTTTCCTCGCGGCATCTTCATTCGTAAACATGAGACCAACCGACGGGGGATAGGACGGTCCCCAATGTGCAAAGACAGTCCCAGTCCAGCCCGCCTGGTCCCAAAGGTGCACATCAATGACCGAACGAACGCCAAGGTCACGGTGATCACTAGTTGAGAACCGAGTATTTCGACCATTCCCTGCGGGAGAGTCTCCTTCATCTTCCGCAGGGTCAAGCTGACGGCGGATCATAACAGGACGAGACGATTCAAGAGAGAACGTCGACGCCCCTTTCTTTGTCCAACCACCAAGTCTCGACAGGCTGCTATTGAAGACACGTTGACGACTGTTCCCGACAGCAGCAACCATCCCTATGCGATCAAGCACTGCCTCCTTATCAAAGAGTTGCTCAATCGTCTGCTTCAGGTCCTTCACATAGCACGTGGCAGAAAAAATCGAAGCTGCCAAGCCGACCAACATCCTCTGAACATCTTCCTGATGAGCGTATACGGCAGGAATCAAGCCAACAGGCCAGCGAACGGAGGCTATCATCTCCTCCTCGTTGACCGAAAAGTCGGGCGCCACAACTTCTGAAACTTCCTGAACCGTAACCGTGAACTTCTCGGTATGCGCAGCAATATCAAGATCGATCGCTGTCGCAAAAAGCGCTTCTATAGAGCCGACGACCGCCTCTGCAGCAAGGATTGCGGCCTCCGAACACTGGTGACGAACCTCCACAAGGACGCCTTGTACTTTCGTCACAAAGCACTGTGGCTCAGTCTCGTTTGAAATAACAGGACCGTGCAAATTGTTAGACGATGGCTGACTTGCCAACAAAGTGAACATCTCGGCCACGCGTTCCGGCGTATCTTCATCCAGTATCGCCCCCTCTTCGCGGAGTACTGCCTCATGGCCAAGCGCATAGAGTAGAGAATTTCTACTCTGGTACAAACCAAGCTGCTTAAGGATATCCGGCAACTGGACAACTTGCTCGAGTTCTCCTGGAGCAAAGTTCAGAATCTGGCTTCCAAGAATGAGATCGAACTCCCTGAGACGCTTGGCAACGCGTTCTTTGGAGGCATCATCGAGCGGAAGCCCCGCCGCACAACCTCTAGCCAACTGAATAGCTTCAAGGGCATCAGGGAGATGTCGAAGTTCGACGGCGATCCAAGCCAGCATCATAACTGTGGGCACAATTGAAGCCGGAAGATTGCTATCCTTTTCCGCCTCAATAGCCATCGAAGCGATCGCAAATATACAGGCTGCACGCGCAGCCCAGAGCATGCCCGCACTGCGATAAGCAAGTGAAAGTAACTGCAGCGCGTCGATCAGCGAGTCGGCGTACTCCTTCTTGGTAAGCTGTCGTGCCGCCTTGCCCAGCAATCGGATCATTTCGAAGTTGTCTTCGAAATCGAGTTGCTGGGCGCGTTTCAGGAGCACAAGAGCTCCCTGGGCCTCCCCTGTTCTCTCCGAAACAAACGCGACCACGTCATCGACAAGCTGTGCATAATCAGGGTTACTACCAGCGATGCCCCCAAACACATCCACTAGATTGGTCAAGCGCTCCGCAGAGAACTCGCCGAGCCCCTTCGCCTGTTTGACCACCTGGGAGAACTGCGACCAAAGCGAACCGAGCCCCTGAAGGTCTTTCTGAAACAGCATTTGATTCACTTGGATTACCAGCAACGAGGTTCTGCCCTCAAGGGCATTGTTCGGACGCTCACTGTCCACAGCGATGGATTTCAATCTATTGGACAGTCGAGTGACTCGCTCGTCCAACTTAGTTTCTTCCGCAGTCAGATGCTGATGGATAACCGTATTGAAAAGTAGCTGTGCAAGGTTGCACAGAAGTTCAATGTTTCTGGCGTGGTCAGTATCGATAACAAGTTTCTCGAAGGCATCGTAGCTGCTGTTTAACTCCGCAATGTCATCGAACCACCAAAAAGCAGTCCAGATCGATTCGTACTTTGCTTCGAGTTTCTGACGGAAGGTACCATCGCCTTCAGCAAGGCGAACTGCGCGAGCAAACCGTCCATCTGTTTCGGTTCGAGGGCGCTCCAGGCTACGTGAAAGCTTCGCTGCGACCAACGCCTCCGTCACACGCTGCATTTCCATCCCAGAAAACGCATCCGGATTGCCAAGTGCCTTTTCGATATCTTCGAGCTGACGGGTTCGAGAATAGTCCGATGGCCCCAGCCGAAGCGTGCCGACTGCCTCTTGCCCGACATTGAGGTAAGTAAACGCGAGATCCTTTCGATCACCGCTGATGATTTGCTCAACGATCCAAGTTCGATCGAGAATAGTTACGGTAATACTGTATTTCTTGGTGAGTTCATCCTCTATTTGCGCACGCTTCTTCGCTCGGGCAAACTGCGCCGTAACACAATAAATTTTCTGATAGCCACGCTCCGTCGCCACGATACCGGCAACATCACTGCGCACCTTCTCTGCCCACCTCTTCTTAGCACTGAAGGCAAATGCCCATCGCTCCTGACTGGCATTTGCTTCGCCGACATAGGTGAGAGTTGCGATCTCGTCAGCAACCGGAATAGTTTCGGAATCGGCTTTGCTATCTCCGCCACCCTCTGGTCCCGTGGCTGGCTTCAAATTTGGGCAAATCGTCCGTTCACACAGCTTGCGACAAAAAATCTCGAAGTCATGAGTTTGATTGCGCGCAGTGATGGTTTCCAGGCAATATTCGAGCATCACGGAATCGAGCAGGTATGTTGTCTGATTACGGGTGTCCGAGTAAAGTTCGGGACGCAACTGACGCATGAACGCTGATGGCGACACCGGTCCTTCTCTTGGTAATTCTTCACTCATTCTTCGATTCTCTTACCTTTAGATTGGTCGCCATCATTTTCATAACCAAACACCACTCACATGGCGCTGTTAAGAGACAGTGGCCAGCCGAGAGGCCAACATATCAACCTGCTCAGCAAATTTCTTCGGATTAGACTTCTGCAACTGCGCCAGGTTGTGCAGTTTCCAACGAATGGCTGGCAGTCGCTCAAGGTGCGTGATGCCCATCAACGACCAATTCGGCTCGCCGGAAACCAGCGAAATCAGGAAACGCCGTTCGTTCTTGTCCAACCCTTTGTGGAGTTCGCGCAGCAGGCGCTCGCGGGTGGCAAGCAAAGCGTCGAGCGGTACAGGCTCAGCGGTCATGCCCTCGAAATTGCGCCGGTAGGGCGTACAGGCTGCACGGTGCCGCGCAATACAAAGTTCGCCTCGACTTTGACCTCAATGCGGCCACGGCGCAGCAGCAGCTTGGTTTCTCCCGCTTCGGTAGCCGGCGTGAATGTCTGGAATCCACGCTTGTTAAGACGTTCGGCGGCCTGCCGAATGGCGTCGTTGATACGTGCCAGTGCCCGGTCACGCGGCAGCGTATGATCGGGGAAGACCAAGTCGATATCCACTGACAGGCGCGGCATGTCGCGCACGAAGAGATTAATCGCTGTTCCGCCTTTCAGTGCGAAGGTGTCATCCACAATTACCAGCGGCGCAACCTGCGCCAGCAGACGCGCGGTGTCGAGATAGACCGCATTCACGGCTTGAGCACCAGCAGGCCGTCACCTGACCGGGACACCCAGGGGTGGTCGCTGCCCGTCGGCAGTTTGTCCGGGTCGAGCTTGGTGGCCCAAGGTAATGAGCCCTCGCGACCAAGCTGAAGGCACAGCCGAACGGTCTTGATGCTCTTGCAGCGTTGCAGAAGTTCGCCAAGCACATTGGCGCGCAGGCTGTAGGCACTCTCGACGAGTTCTCTGGCCTCCTGCAACGACTGGCGCACCCCGACTTCGCTTAACAGTTCAAGGAGCGCCCTTTCCGGCGACGAGACCTGCGCCGCGCCTCTCCGCTTTTCGAAGGGTCCTACATGCAGCAAATTATTCGGGCACTCGTCAAACAATCGCTTGCGATGGTACTGGGCCGGAAAGCGTTCAGTGAACCAGTCCGGCAGGCGGCCGGAAAACCAGCCGTATAGATGCACCACCGACTGTTGCATCAGGTACTGGCGCACGCCATACCAATCGAGAGCGGTCTTCCCCCCAACATGCAAGCCAATCAGCTTCCGTTGCAGCAACAGGAAACTGGGATGCAACTCTAAAACGTCATTTGGTCGACAATACACACCGCGCGCAAGACGCTTTAGCCATCCCGACCGGACATAGTAGACCGCCAGGTCTGCGGAAATGCCCAGCGCATTCAGGTCTTCCGACGCCAATGGCGTCCCTGGCTCCAGCCGGGTGTAAAGTTTTTTTAGTTTACTAGTCTTAGTCGTAATCACACTACGATTAATATCACTTTCTCAATCCTGCAGTCAAACTTTTTCCTGATTATGTCGTTATTCAGGTCCTGCCCACGTCCGGCAAACCTGTGCCTGTCGATGGCTTCGAGCATCGGGTGATGCCGAGCGCTTCGACCCGGCCGGGCCGAAGCCTCCGACACCCCCCCCCGAGGAAGGAGATTGCGGGTTTGTTTAGGCCAAACCTGCCCGTTACACGACCCTGTCAACGGGGAGTGGTGTTGGCTGCTGCTCGTGCCGTGGGTCGCGGAAGACGGCACGAACCCTGCCGCATCCATCCCCAGCCCTGTGCCATCAAGAAGCCTTACAAGCCGTGACGGCCTTCGAAGCCATTTCAATGGCACCAAAGCGCCCAGGAACCTTTAGCATTGATTCGATGCCGATCGACCCACGGCACGAGCAGCAGCTAACGCCACTCGCCGCCTGCGGCGATGGCTGAAGGATGTACATAATCAGGAACTTTTTTGCTGCCGGCACGAGAAGAATTATGAAGCTTATCGTAGCTAAACTACGATTCATTTATTATTTTCAAATCAGCAAACGTCTATCGATTGGGCGCGAGACCCTGCAATCCGGACGCGCCTGGGAGTTGACGCGCGATATAGTAAGCATTGAGGGGATTTCGTTGGAATCCGGGAAAAAGGACTCGGCAAGTTGCCGGTCACTTGCGGCATGAATCAATAAATAACTGTTTTTAATGAATAAAGTTGACAACTCTTCGCACACGCCGCTGATGCAGCAGTTCCTCCGGATCAAGGCGGATTATCCGGATATCCTGCTGTTTTTTCGCATGGGTGATTTCTACGAGCTTTTCTATGACGACGCCAAGCGCGCCGCCAGGCTGCTCGATATCACCCTGACCACCCGCGGC
>JBGTLI010000364.1:0-10084 GCA_041744195.1 Wenzhouxiangella sp.
TTGATCCATAAAGACTTTGACCTGTTGCTGAGTGGCCGCCATTCAAAATCCCTTCCCGGGAATGAGCAAGCGGCAAGCTTAGTGGCAACCGGACAAAATAGTTGTCGTCAACCGGCCAAAGTAATTGTCGTCGAATATGTAGCGTATTCACAGGGCTTCAACAAGAGAATACACCGCGAAAGGGCAAAGTGATTCACGTGCCGGGTACAATGCCGCCTGACCTTTTTTTGGGAGAAACTGCCATGGGCATGCTTGACGGCAAGAAAGCCTTGATTGTCGGAGTCGCCAGCAACCGCTCCATCGCCTGGGGAATCGCCGAAGCGATGCACCGGGAGGGAGCCGAGCTGGCTTTTACCTATCAGAGCGACAAATTGAAATCACGGGTCGACAAGATCGCCGAGCAGACCGGTTCGAAACTGGTGTTGCCACTGGATGTTGGCGACGACGATCAAATAGCTGCCGTATTCGATCAGATCGGCCAAACCTGGGACGGGCTCGACATCATCGTCCATGCCGTGGGCTTTGCCCCGCGCGAGCAGCTTGAGGGGGAGTTTGTCGACGCCATTGATCGCGAGGGCTTTCGAATCGCCCACGACATCTCCAGTTATAGCTTCGCCGCGCTGGCGAGGGCCGGGCGTGACTTGATGCGTGGTCGCAACGGGGCGCTCCTGACTCTCAGCTACCTGGGCGCGGTCCGGGCCATGCCCAGCTACAACGTCATGGGGCTGGCCAAGGCATCTCTGGAAGCCTCGGTGCGCTATCTCGCCTTCGGCTTGGGACCTGACGGCATCCGGGTCAATGGCATTTCAGCCGGACCAATCAAGACCCTGGCCGCATCGGGCGTGTCGAAGCTGCGCTCTATGCTTGACCATGTCGAAGCCACCTCGCCGATCCGACGTAACGTGACGACCACGGATGTCGGCAACGTCGCTGCTTTCCTGTGTTCCGACCTCGCTGCCGGCGTCACCGGCGAAATCACTTATGTGGACGGCGGCTACAACATCGTCGGCATGGCGGGCCTGGACTGACCAAAAGCAAAAGCGTTAACCACAGAGGCACAGAGGTCACGGAGAAGAGATTATTCGTATAGTTGATTTCCTCTGCGTCTCTGTGCCTCCGTGGTGAATCTGATTTTTTTCCCTAGGCCAAAAAAAAACCCCGGTCATGCCGGGGTTTTTTTTAATCACTAATCGCGATTGTCACAACCGTTCTTCGACCACCCTGACCCGTGTGTTCTCTCGCAAATACTCGATCAGGCCGGCCACTTCGTAACCCATTTGAGAAAAGCGAAGTTGCTGGCGAGCACTCATTCGCTCCATCTCGGATGCTGCAGCCGGATTACCAGGAATCACGCCCTCAAGCCTGACGACCGCAATGTTCCGTCCTTTGGGCAGGACATGTATGCTGGGCTGGTCGCCGGGGGCTGGCAAGCGGAAAAGCGCATTGACGAAATCGCCACCGTGCTGGAAATCATAGCGCGCCACCCGGTCCAGTGACTCGACTTCAAGTTCGGCCTCTTCGGCCACACGATCCAGTTCGTCACCTGCCGGCCCCATGGCTTGCGCCAGTTCCTGGGCTCGGCTCCGAGCCTGATCACTGGCGCGCTGACGTATCAGGAGCTGCCGGATCGCTTCGGAAACTGCGGCCAGTGGCCTGGGCTCGGCCGGGAAGTGCTCGTCGATCTTCAAAACTACCATGTGGTTACGGTCCAATTCGATCGGATCCGAAACCGTGCCATCCAACAGCACCATGTCTGAAAAAGCCGCTTCGACCACATGCCGGTTGGCCGCAATCCCGGCGCCGCCGGATCGCCCGAAGGGCTCGGTTGTACGGATGTCCAGACCCAGATCACGCGACAGCGGCTCCAGGGTAGTGTCATCTTCAAATACAAGATCAATCAACCGTTCGGAAATCTCGATGTACATCGACTCAGTCTCACGTTCGATGTATTCAGCCAGAATTTCCTCGCGAGCCTCTTCGAAACTCATGCCCTCTGGTGGTCGGATCTCTTCCAGGCGGATGATGTGATAGCCAAAGCGTGTTTCCACGGGCTCTGAAATGGCGCCTGGCGCGTCGAGCCCGTAGAGCGCGTCTTCAAACGGCGCAACCATTTCTTCAGGCTGAATCCACCCCAGGTCACCACCTTCGGAGCGTGAGCCAGGATCATCGGAAAACTCTTCAGCCAATGCGGCAAAGTCCTCACCATCGAGCAGTCGTTGCTGAATTTCCGCGGCGAGCATGCGAGCTTCCTGCTGATCTCGTTCAGCACCAACCTCAATCAGCACATGCGAGGCTCGGCGGGCTTCCGGTGTCAGATAGCGCTGGCGAGCCGCTTCGTAACGACGTCGGAGCTCCTCGTCATCGAGCGAAAGCCCTTCGCCCAGCTCTGATGCGTTCAGTTCAACATAGGCAATCCGGACCTGTTCAGAGGTCATGAAATTGTCGATATTGTCTTGATAGTATGTCTCGATTTCTGCTTCGGTGACTTCAACCTGTTCGGCGAATCCGTCGTAGGATACTTCCACGAGACTGACCTTCCGCTGCTCCTGCTGCAGGGCAATGAACCGGTCGATCTCCGCCTCGGTCACGATGGCTGATGCAGCCAGCGAAGAGGGAATGGCATTGACCAACAGGTCTTCACGCAATTCCTGCTCAAAACCCCGCGGCGTACGTCCGGTGCCACGCAATATCTGACGATAGAGCTCAGCATCGAATTGCCCTTCTACCTGGAAGCTTGGGATTTCGCGGATGACCCGTGAGAGCGTGCCCTCAGTGACCGCAAGACCTAGGCTTTCCGCATGCTGGCGCAAGAGCAGTTGATCAATCAGGTCCTCCAGGTGTTCGCGGCGGACAACCGGCTGGTTGGTCGCTATCTCATCATACGCGTCCCCCTGTTGCTGACGCAGGTTGGCCCGGTATCGGGCAAAACTGGTCTGGAACTCCGATACTGAAATTTCGTCATCACCGACTACCGCTACTGCATCTTGCGGCACGGCCCGGATGTAGCTTTCCACACCGAAAAACAGAAACGGCACGGCCAGCAGACCCAGTACAAAAATGGCGACAACACCTGTAACACGATCGCGGATGGACTGAAGCATGGGTTATTGAGAATCCTGAAGCGTCAAAGTACGCTCGTCTGATTAAACTCGTCACATATAAGCAGGGCGCCTCTAGGGCGCCCTGCTAAGTTATGGCGGAGTGGACGGGACTCGAACCCGCGACCCCCGGCGTGACAGGCCGGTATTCTAACCAACTGAACTACCACTCCTAAACTTTGGTGGGTGCTGGAGGGCTCGAACCTCCGACCCTCGCCTTGTAAGGGCGATGCTCTCCCAGCTGAGCTAAGCACCCTGGGCTAAGCCGCTTATTTTATCGCGTCTTTGAAGCCTTTACCAGCCTTAAATGACGGAGTTTTCGATGCCTTGATCTTAATCGTCTCCCCAGTAGCCGGATTTCGACCGCTGCGGGCTGCTCGCTCCTTCACCGAAAACGTGCCGAAGCCGATAAGAGATACCGAATCACCCTTCTTGAGAGCCTTCGAGATTGCTTCAATGGTGGCATCCAACGCCCGTTGAGCGTCCGCCTTGGACAGGCCCGCGCCAGTCGAAATGCTATCAACTAATTCACTTTTATTCATTCTGTCATGCTCCAGATGTGTTTCTGATGGATGTGAGCAGTGGCCAGCCCCCTCTGTGCTGCAGTCCTTCCCATGGCAGCCGCCAGCCAACTGTTGGCCAAAGATGTTATATCAGTGCGACTGCCCCATCAACTGCAATCGCGATTAATTGTAAAAGATAGGTAAAACAAGACCGAAAAGGCCAGTTTCACGCCCTCATCAGCCGTTAATGAGCCCGGACAGCGGTCGTCGAAGGCTCATTCGTTGCTGCAACGGCCCCCTTGTCCTCATCATCCGGAGTATGGGGCATCTCCATCAACGCGAGCTCCAGGACTTCGTCAATCCATTTAACCGGCCGAATTTCGATATCCTTCTTGATCCGCTCCGGGATCTCGACCAAGTCTTTCTCATTTTCTTCAGGAATCAGCACCAGTCGAATGCCGCCTCGCAGCGCTGCCAGCAACTTCTCCTTGAGGCCGCCGATCGGCAACACACGGCCGCGTAGTGTGATTTCCCCGGTCATGGCCACATCAGCCCGCACCGGGACGCTGGTCAGCACCGAGACCAGGGCCGTAACCATGGCAATGCCGGCACTGGGACCGTCCTTGGGCGTCGCCCCCTCCGGCACATGGATGTGAATGTCCCTGTTCTGATGAAAATTCACATCAATGCTCAGCGCTTCTGCGCGCGAGCGCACCACCGACAGGGCCGCCTGAACGGATTCCTGCATGACACTACCCAATTGTCCGGTGTGGGTCAGCTTGCCCTTGCCGGGAACAGCGGCCGCCTCAATCTGCAGCAATTCGCCGCCGACTTCCGTCCAGGCCAAGCCGGTGACCTGGCCGATTTCACTCTGTTCTTCAGCGCGCCCAAACCGAAAGCGGCGAACCCCTAAGTATTTGTCCAGATTGCGGGTTGTCACCTGACGACGCTCAAGCTGGTCGTCCAGGCTCAGCTCCTTGACGACCTTGCGGCAGATCTTGGCCAGTTCGCGCTCCAGGCTGCGAACGCCAGCCTCGCGGGTATAGTAGCGAATGATGTCGGTGATGGCCGTTTCGCTGATCGAGATCTCCTTTTCCTTCAGTCCATGCTGGTCAATCTGTTTTTGCAACAGATAGCGCATGGCGATATTGAGCTTCTCGTCTTCGGTGTAGCCCGGGATGCGAATGATTTCCATCCGATCAAGCAACGGCCCCGGAATGTGGAGGGAGTTGGCAGTTGCCAGAAACATCACCTCCGAAAGGTCGAAGTCGACCTCCAGATAATGGTCGCCGAACGTGTTGTTCTGTTCTGGATCAAGCACTTCCAGTAGGGCCGACGACGGGTCACCTCGGAAATCCGTAGTCATCTTGTCCAGCTCATCAAGCATGAACAACGGATTGCGGGTGCCAACCTTGCTCATATTCTGGAGCACCCGACCCGGCATGGAACCAATGTAGGTGCGTCGGTGGCCACGAATTTCGGCCTCGTCGCGTACTCCACCCAGGCTCATGCGAACAAACTGGCGGCCGGTTGCCCGGGCGATGGACTTGCCCAGAGAGGTCTTGCCCACGCCCGGCGGGCCGACCAGGCAAAGAATTGGACCCTTGAGTTTCTTGACGCGCTGCTGCACGGCCAGGTACTCGAGGATGCGCTCCTTGACCCGCTCGAGGCCGAAATGATCGGCCTCAAGAATGGCCTCGGCGACTTTCAGGTCGTTGCGGATCTTGCTGCGCTTTTTCCAAGGCACGGCCAACATCCAGTCGAGGTAATTCCGGACCACGGTGGCCTCGGCCGACATTGGCGACATCATCTTCAGCTTGTTGAACTCACTCTGGGCCTTTTCGAGCGCCTCTTTGGGCATACCGGCCTTCGCGATACGCGACTCCAGGTCGCCCATATCATTGCCGGTCTCATCAAGGTCACCGAGCTCCTTCTGAATCGCCTTCATCTGCTCATTCAGGTAGTACTCGCGTTGACTCTTCTCCATCTGCGTCTTAACCCGACCGCGAATGCGCTTTTCCAGCTTGAGTACATCAATCTCGCCTTCGATCAGCGCCATCAGCCGCTCCATGCGCTCCATAACCGAGGCAGTTTCGAGAATCTGCTGTTTGTCCTCAATGCGGATTCCAAGGTGCGCCGCGATCGTGTCTGCCAACCGGCTGGCATCTTCGATACCGGCTAAGGTCGTCAGCAGTTCGGGAGGAATCTTGCGGCTGAGCTTGACATATTGCTCGAATAGACTCATCAGGCTTCGTGTGGTGACTTCCTGGGATCGTGGGTCATCACCACCGGACGACTCCAAGTGATCCCAGGTTCCTGACAGATAACCCTCGCTTTCCTCAAGGGCAGTGATCTTGACCCGCTCGACGCCTTCAACCAGCACCTTCGTCGTGCCGTCTGGCAGGCGCAGCATCTGCAAAATGCTGGCGATGGTACCGCACGAGAACAGATCTTCGGGTTCCGGCGACTCCACCTCGGGATTTTTCTGGGTGATCAGCAGAATCTGCTTGTCGAAATTCATCGTCTCTTCGAGCGCGCGTACTGAGCGCTCCCGACCGACGAACAGGGGAATGACCATATGCGGGAATACCACCACATCCCGCAGGCTCAAAACCGGCGTGGGCTGGCGGGGCGGGGCTTGGGTCTCGGCCAGATCTTTGCTGTGCATAATTCAAGATATCCTGTTTGAGGCCGTGTGGCCCAAATTAACGGGTTCTAAAGGGTATGTATATGGCGCCGCGCCGACTCGATTCAAGCAAGGGGAGGCCAACCTGGATGCTCCGCACGAAGCGAGGCATCAGGTCAAAGCGGCTGCGGGAACTGCGGCGAGAGTCAGGATTCGGCGCCGGCGCGCTGCTGCTGTTTACCGTCGTAAATAATATAAGGAGCGGCCTCACCATTGATCACGGCCTCATCGACGACGATTTTGCTGACGTTTTCCATGGAAGGCAGGTCATACATGCTCTCCAGCAGGACGTTTTCAAGAATCGTGCGCAAGCCGCGCGCTCCGGTCTTTCGTGCCATGGCCCGACGGGCGATGGCATGCAGTGCATCTTCACGCACCTCCAACTCGCAATGGTCCATTTCAAACAGCTTGTGAAACTGCTTGACCACGGCATTTTTCGGCTCGACCAGAATTCGAACAAGCGCGTCTTCGTCGAGTTCGCGCAAAGTTGCGACCACGGGCATGCGCCCGACAAACTCGGGAATCAATCCGAAGCGAATCAGGTCTTCCGGCTCGACTGCGGCAAGCAGGGTGGACAGGTCTGATGATTCGACACTGCGCACCTGGGCCTTGAAGCCGATACCGGCACTCTGCGAACGGGCCTGGATCACCTTGTCCAGACCGGCGAAGGCGCCACCGCAGATAAATAGTATATTGCGCGTATCGACCTGCAGAAATTCCTGCTGGGGATGTTTGCGCCCGCCCTGGGGCGGCACTGAGGCCATCGTGCCCTCAATCAGCTTCAACAGGGCTTGTTGCACGCCCTCACCGGACACGTCGCGGGTAATCGAGGGATTTTCGGCCTTGCGCGAGATCTTGTCGATCTCGTCGATATAAACGATGCCGCTTTGGGCTTTCTCTACATCGTACTCGCACTTCTGCAACAATTTCTGAATGATGTTCTCGACGTCTTCTCCGACATAACCGGCTTCGGTCAGCGTAGTGGCGTCCGCGATGGTGAATGGCACATTCAACATGCGGGCCAGTGTTTCGGCCAGCAGCGTCTTGCCCGAGCCTGTCGGGCCAATCAGCAGAATGTTGGACTTGGATAGCTCGACATCGTCGCGGTGTTTATGTGAATCAAGCCGTTTATAGTGGTTATAAACTGCGACGGACAACACTTTTTTGGCATCCTGCTGGCCAATGACATAGTTGTCGAGAAAGGAGTGAATCTCGCGCGGCGTGGGAAGCTGCTCGCGTTCGGCAAGACTTGACTCTTCCAGTTCCTCACGGATGATGTCGTTGCACAATTCGACACATTCGTCACAAATATAGACGCTGGGCCCGGCAATCAACTTGCGGACCTCGTGCTGGCTTTTGCCACAGAACGAACAATACAGAATCTTGCCGTCGCTGGTCGAATCACTCATCGGTGTTTAATCGCTCCCGGTCTCTGATTACAGTTTACCCGAATTCATTCAGGCTGATGGGGACACCCGTTGAGACAAAACTTCATCAAGCAGCCCATATTCACAGGCCTCGTGAGCCGACAGAAACTTGTCACGATCAGTGTCGGTCTCAATGGTGTCCAGATCCTTGCCCGTGTGTTTCTGAAGGATCCCGTTCAGGGTATCGCGCATCTTGAGAATTTCCCGGGCGTGGATATCGATATCCGATGCCTGGCCCTGGAATCCGCCCAGGGGCTGATGGATCATGATACGCGAATGAGTCAGGGCATATCGCTTTCCCTTGGCGCCAGCCGCCAGCAACAAGGCACCCATGCTGGCTGCCTGGCCGATGCACATGGTGGACACATCGGGCTTGATGAATTGCATGGTGTCATAGATCGCCATCCCGGCCGTGACTACACCGCCGGGGGAATTAATGTAAATGCTTATGTCCTTGTCCGGGTTTTCCGATTCCAGGTACAACAATTGAGCGACGATCAGATTGGCGGCGTTGTCCTCTATCGGGCCAACGATAAATATGACCCGCTCTTTGAGCAGTCGTGAGTAGATGTCGTAGGCGCGCTCGCCCCGAGCAGACTGCTCGACGACCATCGGGACCAGATTGAGGGCTGTTTCATTCATGCCTGCTCCAGCGCTTCCTTGAAACTCATGGATTTGGTGACAACTTTTGCCTGGTCAAGAATAGCATCGATGACCTGCTCCTCCAGAGCCATGTTCTGAAGCTGGTCCATCAAGCGCTCATCCGAACGGTAGATTTCGATGATCTGGGCGGGGTTTTCGTAAGTTTCAGCGACCTCTTCCAGTTTGGCCTGCACCCGGGCCGGATCGATGCTGATCTTGTTCTGCCGGGCAAACTCACCGAACAAAAGACCCAGCCGTAAACGTCTTTCGGCGGCCTCGCCAAAGGCTTCCAGTGGCGGTGGATCGCCGCCCTGCTGGCCCGCCTGTTGCTGCATCTGCGCCTGCATCTGGCGCGCTTCCTGTTTGATGCTGCTGGCGGGCAACGGCAGATCGCCAAAACGAGACAACAATTGTTCAGTCACGGCCTGCTTCAGGCGATTGATCGTCGCCGCACGCAGTTCGCGTTGCAGATTGCGCTCAACGTCGACACGAAGGCTGTCGACACCACCTTCGACACCAAACGCTGCAGCAAATTCGTCGTTTATTTCCGGCAATTCAGAGCTTTCGACGGATTTGACTTCAAGCTCGACTTTCGCCGTCCTGCCTGCCAGATCCTTGTGTCGATAGCTCTCCGGGAATGCCAGCTCGATGGATTTCTCCTCTCCCGCGCTGACGCCGGTCAGTGCCTGTTCCAACTCCGGGAATTCTTTCAGCGACCCCAGCGTGGGAGCAAGTTCATGCTTGCCCGTACCGGGAATTCGTTGGCCATCGACATCGGCAACATACGAGATGCGCACCCGGTCACCGACTTCGGCTGGACGCTCTGCCGCGCTCCACTGGCGTCGCTGCTGACGCAAGGTCTCGATCATGTCATCGACATCGGAAGATTCGACCTGCGCTTGCGGACGCTCGATTTCCAGGTCGCCCAGGGCAAGCTCAGGCATCTCGGGAAACACTTCCAGATCCGCAACAAACTCGAACCCACCGTTTTCGGAAACCGGCGAGGGCTCCAGGCGAGTGACGCCGGCAACACGCATATCCTGCTCGCCGATGGCGCTCTGCAGGCTGCTCTGCATCACCTGGTTCAAGATTTCTTCACGCACCTGCTTGCCGTAGCGTTGGCGAATAACGTTCAGCGGCACCTTGCCGGGGCGAAACCCCTTCAGACGCACCTCGCGACGCAGTTCGTTCAAGCGCCCTGAAACCTTGCTGTCGATGTCATCGGCCGGGATCTGCACGGTCATGCGCCGTTCCAGATCACCAGTCTTTTCCACGGATACCTGCATGATTGCTCTGTCTTTTTTCAGTGTCGGGAGATCAATGTCGGCGCCCGCTTGTTAGAGCATCGACTACGAAAAATGGTGGGCCGTCAGGGACTCGAACCCCGAACCTACTGATTAAGAGTCAGCTGCTCTACCATTGAGCTAACGGCCCGTTTGAAAATAATGGGGTGAGCGACGGGGTTTGAACCCGCGACCTCTGGAGTCACAATCCAGTGCTCTACCAACTGAGCTACGCCCACCGTCAAAAATCGTCATGTCTACCGCGTTCACGATGATTACGGCGACCTTATTGTAACGCCTCGACCAGCATGAATGGCGCGCCTGGCAGGACTCGAACCTGCAACCGCCGGCTTAGAAGGCCGATGCTCTATCCGGTTGAGCTACAGGCGCATCGTCATCGAAAGCTGCTGGCGCCAACCGGTCAGGCGTCGCAAACTATGGTCGG
>JBGTLI010000365.1:0-5389 GCA_041744195.1 Wenzhouxiangella sp.
CTCGCAGGGAATGCTTATTGCCTTTCCAAGAGCGATAACACGCGCTACGGCACTCCGGCTTCGCTTCTTCGAGCAAGCTCGAAACCGCGAAGCCTACGTTGCCTGCGCTGCAGATGAGCACTTTCCGGCTCGCCCTTCGGGCGTGCGTCTGAGTCGACAACTCAGGGCAGGCGAAGCCGCATGGCGATTTTCGCGCAGCGAATAAAGCCTTGCGAGCGTAGCCGTCGCCCGTGTTGCGAACCGTGTAAAGGGCTGGCCATTCACTGCGGTTCGCGCCTTGATTTGTCGACTCAGTCACACTCTGAAAGTTACAGAATTAACGACGGGGTACACTAGGCAGTGAGCAGTTGTTCGGCCTGCTGGAGCATCTTGCGGCGCTGGAAAACCAAGCGCCACTGGCGGCCACCGACCTGGTGCCAAAGAAACGCCGATCGAATGCCGGCCAATAGCAGGGCGCGAATAAAGGCGACTTTCTCGGGCTGCTTCAAGTACTCCGGCTTGCCGTTGATGGACAGGCGAAAGTCCATATTTGAAATGTGGCGCTGATAGGCGTCAGCCAACTGGCTCAAGACAGCCTCATCCAGAACCTGTTCGCTGTCGCGCCGGGCCGATGCAGTCAGTTCGATTTCGCGACCCAGTTCGGCCTGGCGGGTGCCATCATTCTGGATCTTGACACCCAGCTTGGCCATGCCCAAGGCATAGTTCAGGCTTTGCAGGTTGTCCGGGTTGCTGGTTGCGCTGAACAATTCAACCATGACCCTCAAGCCCATCCTGACACCGCCAAGTCCGCCGTATACGGCTTCGGTGGATTCGGGGTTCATGTTGAAAATGCTGTCAAGACTGGCTCTGGCCGCCTGCTGGCTGCAGTTGCCGGAGGTGGCGATCTGGCGAACCAGTTCACTGGCCTGCAACATGCCGGCAAAGGCGATCGTGGCGTCTCTCATGAAATCTCCTGCATTGGTCTGGGCGGTCAGGCTGTCGCCTGCAAGGGTTTTGGCACCGGCGCGTTGGACGCGGTGATGACGCCGCCTCCCAGGCACTCATCACCATCGTACATCACCACCGATTGTCCAGGGGTTACGGCGCGCTGAGCTTGTTCAAATTCGACGACCAACTGATCGGGGTCACAACTCAGGACCATGCAGGCCTGATCCTCCTGACGGTAACGGACCTTGGCCGCCAGGCGGGTTCGGGCAGCCGGTGGTTGTCCACTGATCCAGTTTAGCCCGGTTGCACTCAACCGGGTCGACATCAGCAACGGATCCGTACTGTCCTGCACCGCGTAAAGCAGGTTGTTTTCGATATCCTTGCAGGCCACAAACCACGGCGCCTCCGGAAATCCTTTCAGGCCGCCGATATCAAGGCCCTTGCGCTGGCCCAGAGTATAGTGAATCAGCCCGCGGTGCTGGCCGATCACCCGGTCGTCGGGGCTGCGTATTTCGCCGGGCTCGGCGTCCAGGTAGCGGTCGATGAAACTGTCGAAGTTGCGCTCGCCAATAAAACAGATGCCGGTTGAATCCTTTTTCGCCGCCACAGGCAAGCTGGCCTCGGCAGCCATCCGGCGCACTTCGGACTTGTCCAGCTCGCCAAGCGGAAACAGGGCATGGGACAATTGCTCCTGGGTCAGGGCATGCAGGAAATAGCTCTGATCCTTGTTGCCGTCGCGGCCCTTGAGCAAGGAGACCGTGCCGTCCGGGTTATCCCGACGGCGGGCGTAGTGACCGGTGGCAATCAAGTCGGCGCCCAGATCTTTTGCGTGTTCGACAAAAGCCTTGAACTTGATTTCGCGGTTGCAGAGGATGTCCGGATTGGGCGTGCGCCCGGCCCGCAATTCGGCCAGGAAGTGCTCGAATACGTCTTCCCAGTATTCGCTGGCGAAATTTCGGGCATGAAAATCGATTCCCAGAATCTGCGCGACCTGCCGGGCATCTTCGGCGTCCTCGGTTGCCGTGCAAGCCGACTGCGGATCCTCCTCTTCCCAGTTCTTCATGAACATGCCGGCTATGCGCGCACCCTGCTGCTTGAGCAGCCAGGCCGTCGTGGACGAATCCACGCCGCCGGAAAGTCCCACCATGATCAATTTGTCCATGCCGGCCAATATGGGGTCAGGAGGTGGGCAGGTTCAAGCAAACAACTCGGGGCTCATGAGATCAATGAACCGCTCCGATTGCGGTGACAGGTAAGCACCGCGACGCATGACGACCCCGTAAGAGCGACTGGGGAAATAATCGCTCATGTCGCGCACCAGCAATTTTTCGCGGTCGGCATCGGTAATGCAGATGCTGGTGACAATGGAGATGCCCATGCCGAGGGAGACGTATTTCTTGATCACTTCCCAGCCGCCGACTTCAAGCGTGACCCGGAACGGGAGGTTGTGTTTCTTGAATACCAGGTCAACCATCTGATAAGTGGTCAGCCGGCGCGGCGGCAGTATGAGGCCATGCGGACTGATGTCGGCCAGGCTGATCCTGCGCCGCCGGCTCAAAGGGTGTTCCGGGCTCATGATCAGGACCGGTTTGAAATGGTAGACCGGCCGATAGTCGATGTCTGGAGGCACATCCAGCATCGAGCCGACCGCAAAGTCAACACCGTCGGCGCGAATCATGCCGAGGCCATCAGCGCCGGTCACGTTGTGCAGGTGAACGAAGATGCCGGGATGCTTGCGACGAAATCGCATCAAGAGAGAAGGAAGCAGGTGCATGATGGTCGACTCCCCGGCTGCAATGCGGATCTCGCCGGAGTCCAGTGACCCGTAGCGGCGGGAAAAATCATCTGGCAGCGCATCAAGCCGATCAACCAGCGGCCGCGCCATCTCCAGCAGCGCCTTGCCCGCAGGTGTCAACTGCATGCGCGGTCCATGACGCTCGAACAGGGATTTCCCCAACTCATCTTCCAGCGCCCGAATCTGCTGGCTGATCGAAGGCTGGCTCAGAAACAGCTTCTCCGCCGCCGCCGAGACACTACCAGTGCGGGCGGTCTGGATGAAGGCGCGGAGGTGCTTGAGGAAATTGCCTTTGTACATCTGAGGCGGGGGAAGGTAAAAAGGTGAAAGGTGAAAGGGAAAAAAGATCTCCTTCTTTCCCCCCTTTTACCTTTTACCTTTCAACCTTTTTACCAAGTATTGGCGTAACCAATACTTTACATCAAAACATTTAATTTGCCAAATAGTCCCGTGAGCCCTAGGCTTGATTTATCGCCATACGGTAGCGAACGGACTATGAATCAACCATCGCAGCAGCATCCTGAAGAGCGGTTGAGTGCGCAGATACAGCCGCAATTGACCCGAACGGTCCCGGAGTCAGCGCGACATTTATTTTCGACCGGTCTGTTGAACTTGTTGGGCAGACTTGGGCAGCGATACAGGCCGCGCGTGGATGAGTTGCTCGCCGGGCGGGTCGAACGTCAGAAGCAGTTCAACGCAGGCCAGGTTCCGGATTTTGATCCCGAAACCATCGCAATCCGCCAGGGCAACTGGAAGGTTGCACCGATACCGGAGGATCTGCGTGACCGACGGGTTGAAATTACCGGGCCGGTCGAGCGCAAGATGATTATCAATGCCCTGAACTCCTCGGCGAAGGTCTTCATGGCCGACTGTGAGGATTCGTCCACCCCAAGTTGGTCGAACATGGTCGACGGCCAGGTCAACCTGTATGACGCCGTGCGACGCACGATCGAGCTGACCGCGCCGAATGGCAAGCACTACAAGCTTGAGGGTAAGCCGGCGGTATTGATCGTCCGTCCCCGCGGCTGGCACCTGGATGAAAAGCATGTCCAGCTTGACGGTCGGGCTCTTCCGGGCGGTATTTTCGATGCAGCAATCTATCTGTATAACAATGCCGAGACATTGATTCGGCAAGGCTCGGGTCCCTATCTGTATCTGCCCAAGCTTGAAAGCTGGCATGAGGCTGAATTATGGGAACAGGTGCTGACCGATATCGAGAAAGCGCTGCAGCTCAAGCCCGGTACAATCAAGGTTACCGTGCTGATCGAGACCTTGCCGGCGGTATTCCAAATGGACGAGATCCTGCACGCGCTCAAAAGCCGGATCGTTGGTCTCAACTGTGGTCGATGGGACTATATCTTCAGCTATATCAAGTGCTTCCAGGCCCATCCTGACAAAGTGCTGCCGGATCGGGCGCAGGTCACGATGACCGTCCCGTTCCTGCGCGCCTACTCACAGTTGCTGATTCGGACCTGCCACGCCCGCGGAGCATTTGCCATGGGCGGAATGGCCGCACAAATTCCGATCAAGGGTGACGATGCCGCCAACGAACAAGCCTTCAAGCGCGTTCGAGAGGACAAGGAACGCGAAGCAGGGGACGGTCACGACGGGACCTGGGTTGCCCATCCGGGCCTGATCCCAATCGCGATGGAAATTTTCGATCACCACCTTGATGGTCCTAACCAGCTTTACCGGCTGCGGGATGACGTTCAGGTAAGTGCCGCAGATCTGGTGACCCCGTGCGAAGGCACTATCACCGAGGCCGGTGTGCGCGGCAATCTCAACGTTGCCATGCGTTACATGACAGCCTGGCTCAATGGCCAGGGCTGCGTTCCCATCAACAACCTGATGGAAGACGCCGCGACTGCCGAGATTGCCCGCTCTCAGGTATGGCAGTGGATTCGCCACCCGGCTGGACGGCTGGACGACGGTCGCGACATTGACCACGAACTGGTCCAGGCCTGGCACAAGCAGGAGCTGGACAAAATCCGTTCGGAGGTGGGCGAAGAGGCCTTCTGCCAAGGCACTTACCAGACTGCTGCTGACTTGCTGGCCGAAGTGACCGCCAGCGACGAGCTAGTCGAGTTTCTCACCCTGCCGGCCTACCAGCGGCTGGATTGACGATTTCTCAAAAAACCCCACGACCCAACATCAAGCGGAGCACTATTCAATGACTAATGTGAACAGCATCATCGAGATGGAAAAGGATTGGCTGTCAAACCCGCGCTGGAAAGGCGTGGAGCGGCCATACGATGCCGCCGAGGTGATGCGCCTGCGCGGCAGTATCACGATAGAACACACTCTGGCCCGCCTGGGTGCTGAGAAGCTTTGGCGGCTGATGCATGAACAGGACTACGTTAATGCGCTCGGCGCCTTGACTGGCAACCAGGCTATGCAGCAAGTCCGGGCCGGCCTCCAGGCGATCTACCTGTCAGGCTGGCAGGTTGCCGCCGACGCCAACCAGGCCGGACAGATGTATCCCGACCAGTCGCTCTACCCGGTTGGTTCGGTGCCTTCAGTGGTTCGCAGGATCAACAACACCCTCCGGCGGGCCGATCAGATTCAGAGCTCGGAAGGCAAGGGCGATATCGACTGGTTCGCGCCGATCATTGCCGATGCCGAGGCTGGCTTCGGCGGCGTGCTCAATGCCCACGAGCTGATGAAGGA
>JBGTLI010000366.1:0-4744 GCA_041744195.1 Wenzhouxiangella sp.
TCACCTTTCACCTTTCACCTTTCACCTTTCACCTTTCACCTTTCACCTTTCACCTTTCACCTTTCACCTTTCACCTTTCACCTTTCACCTTTCACCTTTCACCTTCACGTACCACCACAATGCCACCCAGTCGTACAAAAAATGCACAACGACGGGAATCAGCAGATTGCCGGTCCAGAGGTAGAGCAAGCCCAGGTAGAAGCCGGCAAGGGTGGCTATGATGAAGTAGGCGCGGGTCATGGCATGAACCAGACCGAACAGCAGTGAGGCGATAACCAGGGCGCTCCACGGCCCCACCAAGCTGGCAAGTCCGCCCTGGATCACACCTCTGAACAGCAACTCTTCGCCGATGCCTGCTGCCAGGGCTACGAGGGCCAGCCCCCACCAGGGTGCCTTTCCAAACCAGGGCACCAGCACCCGTCGAACGAAATCTTCCAGCTCCCTGAGCCAGTGCCAACCGGCCGAGCGCAGCAACAGCAAGGACAATGCCATCGGCGCCGTGGCTGCCAGCGCCATCAACCAGGCGGACAAGGTCCATTGAAACTCGAGCCACGGCGTCAGGCCAAACATCAAAGCCAGCAAAATAGCCAGCACGCCCAGGCCGGCTTCAAGCATGATGATTTTACGCAGTGTCGCATTCATGGCTTTTCCCCTTTCCCTGCCTGCCCGTTTGGCGCTATCCTGCACCCCTTCCACTGATCTGTGCACTCATGTCTCAATTTCGTATTCAATTGCCCGTCCGCTGGGGCGACCTTGATGCCTTCAATCATGTCAGCAACGTCACCTATCTGCGATACCTGGAAGAATGCCGGGCGCAATGGATGGATCTGGTTCCGAGCCACTGGCAAGGCGTCGAGAGCGGACCGGTAGTTGCCAATATCAACATCAATTTTCGTCAGGCCATCCTGTGGCCGGCAACGATTGAAGTCACCTTGAAGCCGCTCTCACCCGGCCGCTCCAGCATCAAGCTTGAACATGAAATAACAGTCGTGGGTTCCGACGGGAAGCAGAGCCAGGCTTATGCCGACGCAACCACCACCCTGGTCTGGATCGACAAGAAAAACGGTGACCCGGTGCCCCTGCCTGTCAGCATCCGCGAACTGGCGACCCGCTAATCAGCCGACCTCGGCAATGTGGTCCGATCACTCGATGTAATGCAGCCCGACCCGGGCGATCCCGTCGTCGACAATATTGATCCAGCGCACCTCGGCCTGGACCACGCCCAGCCGGGCCACTTTCACCGAGCAGCGATCGCCGGGCTTCAATCGATGACTGGCCTGGCGCTCCAGAACCACCAGCCCGCAGCCGGCCCGGGATTCCTCCATGACCAGCGCCGAGATTTCCGGACGGAAGCTGTTGTCGTCGACCGGCACCTCTGAGCACTGGATCAGGGCCATTTCCCACTCATCTGGTGGAAAACGCAAGTGTCGACGTTTATTGACTTTCTGCTTGATCATGCGCTGAACCCTCCTTATCAGGCGCTGCGGTCGCTGACCGCGTAAGCCACTCAGCATATAAGACTTCCCGAACGCAAGCAATTTGCCGGGCGACTACTTTTTCCGGAGGCGCTCGACCAGCGCCCGCAATGTGGCCTGCGTGGGCTCGGCGAACCAGCCCTTGACGAACGAATCGGTATCAAGATTCTCGATATCGTCGAAACGCGCCGCCAGATCGGCCCGGCACAACTTTCTGGTGGCATCCATTGCATGGGCGGGCAGGCTGATGTGGCGCCGGCACCAGGCCAGCGCTTCGGCAACAACCTGGTCTGGAGCAGCCAACTCATCGACCAGCCCGATCGCCAGGGCATCGTCAGCGGGAATCATCTGACCCGCCACCAAGTGGCGCTCAGCCGGGTAGACACCAATCAACCGGATCAGGGCCTGATGGATGACCGGGGGAACCACCAGGCCGACCTGAACCTCGTTCAGGCCAAGCTGGAAGTCGCCCTGGGCCTGGATTCGGTAATCACAAAACAGGGCAATGACGGTGCCGCCAGCGGGGCTGTGACCGGTCAGGGCGGCGACGATCGGAATCGGTGAGCGCGCCACGCGCGCCAGCAAGCCAAAAAACGAGGCCCAGAATTCACGCATCCCCCGCTCATCCAGGGTCAACAGCTCTGGCACATCCAACCCGGCCGAAAAGAGACCGGGACGCCCTGACAGTACCAGCGCTCGGGCTCCGTCGTCGACGGCCCGGGCGATAGCGTTGTCGAGTTCCTGCACCAGTTCAGGATTCAGGGCGTTGACCGGCGGGCGGTTGAGGCTCAGTTCAATGATGTCGTCCGGATGGGTAAATTGCTCGATCATGGGTTGGATCCTGGATCAGAAGTCATGTGTGCGGCAACGTTATACGCGAAGTCTGCCAAGAGTACTACAACTGCTGTGCGCCAGGATTGGATCGGCAATAACAGACCGACAAAAACAAATCGGCAATAACAGATCGACAATAGCGGATCGGCGATAATGAAACAGGCCTTGAGACGGATTGCATCTTGATAACACTCAACTGGAAAATGCTTCTGATACCGGTGCTTATCAGCCTGAGCCTGTCATCGTGGGCGGCGCCGCGCCTGGAGATTCACGATCCATGGACACCGGAAGCGCCGCCTGGTCGGATGATGGCCGGCTTCATGACCCTGCACAATCCCGGCACAGAGCCGGTCGTGATCACAAAAGCCGAGAGTGAACGGTTTGGCCGGGTGGAAATCCATACCATGACCATGGTTGATGGCGTCATGCGCATGCGTCGACTCGAACAATTGGATGTAGCGCCAGGCGAGACTGTTCGGCTGGAGTCGGGCGGCATCCACCTTATGTTGATGCAGCCCCTGGGTCCCCTGGTTCAGGGGGATACGATTGCGATCACCTTGGTCACCAACACCGGTGAACGGCTGGAGCTGATTTCGACGGTGCGCCCGCGCCAACCCTGAACACCCATTGATCCCTTATGATTGAACCCTGACCTCAGGGATATCTTGATGTTCGCAACCGAGCCGACCACTACCGCGCTGCTCATGACAGCTTTCGGCCTCTTACTGTTGCTGAGCGTGTTCTTCAGTCGGGCCTCGGAGCGAATCGGCATTCCGGTCGTACTGGTTTTCCTGCTGATCGGACTGATTGTTGGTTCACGGCTTCCCGAGCATTTCGTCGACTTTGACCTGGCCTTCCGGGTCGGCACCTTCGGCCTGGTGCTGATTCTGTTCGATGGCGGCCTGAACACGCCATTCAAGCAGGTTCGACAGTATCTCGCTCCAGCTTCCCTGCTGGCAACCGCTGGCGTGATCGGGACAGCGCTGATCGTCGCCCTGGGCGCCCGCCTGCTTGGCCTGGGCTGGATTGAAGCTTTGCTGCTGGGCGCCATCGTATCGTCCACGGATGCAGCGGCGGTGTTTTCATCGCTGCGTGGATCCGGCGTCCAACTGCGCCGTCGGGTCGGCGCCACGCTGGAGCTGGAATCGGGCCTGAACGATCCCATGGCCGTAATTTTGACGCTCACCCTGACCGCATTGTTGGCTGGCACGCAGGAATTTTCCCTGCTTCCCTTCCTCGCAACCGTCGCGGTGCAGCTGGCGGTCGGGCTGGCTGCCGGCCTGTTGATCGGCTGGCTCGGAACCCAGTTGCTGGACCGCATCCGGGTGCCTGCGGCCGGGCTCTATCCGGCCTTGACCCTGGCCCTGGCCTTTCTCGCTTTTGGCCTTCCAACGCTGTTTCTTGGCTCTGGCTTCCTGGCGGTTTACGTTGCCGCGTTGATGCTGGGCAATCAGCGCCTGCCGTATCGATCCGGGATCCTCAGGGTGCATGATGCCCTGGCCTGGCTGGCCCAGATCACCATGTTCCTGGTTCTGGGGCTGTTGGCGGTGCCTGAACTTCTTGCGGCAGCGGGCTGGCGCGGCCTGATGCTCGCCTTCATCCTGGCCTTTATCGCTCGCCCGGTGATGGTTCTGCTGTGTCTGTTGCCGTTTCGCTACAAGGGAGCGGAATCCGGCTTCATTTCCTGGGTGGGGTTGCGCGGCGCGGTACCCATCCTGCTGGCAACCTACCCGGTACTGGCTGGCATCGACGGCGCTTACGAGTTGTTTCATATGGTCTTTTTTGTGGTCGTTGTCAACGCGTTGATTCCCGGCGCTACTGTCCGCTGGGCGGTGCAACTGTTCAACGTCGAACGCGCTGGCCTGAACCGGCCCACACCGGTCCTTGAAATCAATGCCATTGATTCGCTACCGGTACAGATCATTTCCTTCCGGCTTGACCCGGCGGCCATGGTCACCGGCAACCGCGCTGGCGCCCTGCCCTTGCCCAAAGGCGCTGATATCCTGCTTCTGGTACGCGACAGGCAAGCCCTGCCGGTTGGCCCGGATACCCTGCTTTTGGCCGACGATCATGTTCATATCATGGTGCGACCGGATGACAAGCGCACCGTGGAACTCATGTTTGGATTGCGGGAGGAGGATTGAGGTCGGCCCTTTGGGCCGACGGGGGAAAGGTATAAAGGTGAAAGGTGAAAGGTGGGGGACGGTGGCCTGTGCGTCGGAAGTCGGTGGTCGGTGCATCGGGAGACGGGAGACGGTGGTCGGAAGTCGGAAGTCGGAGACGGAAAAGACGTTAACTGGACTGACCCCGCTTAAGTAGACACGGGATTTCATGCTTCTATTCCAAAGGAAACTGGGGTTTTCATCCCCAGCGTCCCGTGCGTACGGATTGTATTGTAGAACTGTAACGAGTAGTACTTGACCTCGGCGATCATC
>JBGTLI010000367.1:0-6981 GCA_041744195.1 Wenzhouxiangella sp.
GCAATCTATGAGTTCATCGAATCACACAATGCTAATAGCAAGCCGTTCGTCTGGACCAAAACAGCCAATGACATCCTCGCTAAGGTCGGACGTGCACGTGAAGCCCTTCTATCTCATTAATCTATTTCCGACACTACACTCGGTTGCTTCCAAAGCGATCTGTTCGGCCGCCTGCTGTTCGATGCTGATCGCGCCGCCACCGGGTCGGCGCTTGATTGCCCGATGGGGTTCGCCGCCGACGCTACGGAAGGAATCCGAGTCCGCCATCCAGGATGTGAAGTCGGTCAGCGCCATCCGGAGGCGCTCGGTGTAGACAGAGAGCGCTTCGCTTCGGATGCTGGATTCTTCGAGCTTGTGAAAGCGGGCGGCCAGTTCGTCAACATTGATCAGGCGGACGTCGCTGCGTTCTTGGTCGGTCAGTTCATTGCTCAACTGTTCGGCAGCGTTCTTTCTGCTGCGGGCGGTGGCCGGATTGATCAGGCCTTCCATGCCCGCGTACTTGAGAAATTTCAGCAGGGTGTCAAGCGAGTAGGAGCCGTCGGGAATCATGGCTTGGTCTGTCCTGGCAAATCGTCAGTGAAGTATAACCAAGGACTTAGCGCCGGTTTCGCGCAAGTGTGGGCTTCGGTCCGGTTGTTTGTCGAGGCTGCCAGCGTGAGATATGATGACTTGGATGATCTGGAGGGATCATCAGGCAAGGGGGCGTTATAAACATAACAAAACCCAGGGAGCTTGCCAGCCGTGTTTTTCAGATTGCCGTGTATCGTCTTATTTGTCATCGTTTTGTTCTTCCTCGCCATTGCTCCGGCAGCGGCCCAGGTCCCCGATGTCCAGCCCGGCTTTCCGTCCCAGCTCCAATGCGAGCCCGGTCAGTTGCTGTACCGTCAGACCGGCTTGGGTCGATTGGGCAACATGGCCTGGCACAACGGGGTCATGCTCACCAACAACGTCGGTGGCGGCGCGACGCGCTGGTGGCGCTTTGCCGATATCGATGACCCGACGAGCCTGGAAATCTACGCCACCAATGTCAGTGTTCCGACCGACCAGGGCACACATGCCCATACCAAGCTGGGTGACTACGTCTGTGGCAATTGGGGCTGCCGGGTTCGCAGCGACGGTCCCGGGGCGCTTGAAGGTGCATTGATGCCGCCACAGTCGCCTGGTGAGATCACGGCCGGCTTCACGCCGCAGAATCAGCCCGCTCCGGAAGGCAGCGGGCTTCACCGTCTTTACTACCCATGGGCCGTCCCCTTCAACTGGATCCAGTATGGAACCAATCCCGGCCAGGGCAGGTTGTGGCGGGGAGTCGAATTGCTGGCCGAGTGGGAGCCGCTGGGCGATCACGGCGTCAGCGGCAACGGGATTCTGATCGGCAACATCCTTTTTATCGTCTCCGATGGATCGATGCTGGGCGTGGTTTCCTATGACATCAGCCCGGTCTTCGATGACCCGCCTGGCCCGCCCCTGTTCCTCGACAAGCTATCCGGCGCCTTCGGCGCTTACATCGGCGCGGTATGGGAAAACTACCTGGTGCTGGCCGGCGGCGAGCCTCGCCACCTGTTTTACGTGATTGACTATTCCGATCCGACCGACCTGCGCCTGGTCACGACCATGGATCTTTCCGGCAACCCGGATCTGAACGCCGGCACCAACGTGCCTTATGTTCAGACCCAGGACGAGTTCGTCTTCACCCGGCGCCACAAGATCAACATGGAAACACTGACCCCGGTGCTGGAATTCGACGAGGTGGGTGACAACCGTCCCGCCGGGAGCCAGTCGGGTCCGCTGGATGTCAGTCAGTACAAGTTGCCGATCGGCAACCTGATGGTCAGCGGCGGCTACAGCTTTTCCGGGCGCGACGGGGTTGGTGTGTGGTGCCACCAGGCCGAACCCGATACGCGCTCGCCCTATGTCGGCTATCACCTGCCTCGTCCCAATCAGGCCAACTACCCGTTGGGCGCACCGATCAGCCTGGTGATCGCCGAAACCCTGGAGTCGTTTACCATCATCAATGGCGAGACCATCATTCTGCGGCCGGTCGGTGGCGACCCGGTTGATGCCTGGGTCTCATTCGCCCACGACGGCATCCTGACCCTCACGCCTCATGACTACCTGATGCCCGATACCACCTACGAACTCATCGTCGTCGATGGCGGCATCAAGGATGCCGCAGGCAACGGCATCGAGGGCTACTCATTCACCTTTGCAACCGGTGGCGAACTGGGCGGCGGCAATGCGGCGCCGGAGATTACCTTGTTCACTGTCGAGCCAGCGCCGATCGAGCCGGGTGGGACCGCGACCTTGATCGCTGCCGCCATCGACCCCGAAGGCGATGAGATCGAGTATCGGTTCTCCTTCGGCGACGGCACGCCGACAACGGCCTGGTCTGACAGTACGGAAGTCAGCCACAACTTCCAGGCGGCCGGGCATTTCGAGGTCAAGGTCCAGGTACGCGATCTCAAACCTGACGGAACCAGCTCGGTTGTGGCGCAAACGCGGACCCTGACCGTCGCACCGCTTCCTGCCGGCCCGCTGCCGACCCACTCTTCGACTGTGGTCGTCGATGAGGCCCGGCGCCTGGTCTGGGTCGTCAACCCGGACAATGACAGCATCAGCCGAATTGATGCGGACGACGGCGCCTTGCTGGGGGAAATCAACCTTCGTGGTCTGCTGGGCCTTGATGAGCCGGTAACACCATGGTCTCTGGCTGTGGCTGGCAATGGTGAGGTCTGGGTTGCCCTCAGCGGCGCTGACCGGGTTGCCGTCTTCGCCCATGGAGGGGCGCTGATTGAACAGATCGCTACGGGCTACGGCAGCGCGCCGCAAGCTGTGGCGGTAAGCCCTGATAGCAGTACGGTCTATGTCTCGCTTTATGGCCGTGGCGACAACGACCGATCGAACGGGCAATTGCTGCGTATCGATTCGACTACCCGTGCGATCACCGATGAGCTCGAACTGGGGCCGAGTGCGGGTGCGATTGCCATCAGCGGTGATGGCAGCCGGGTATTTGTCGCCCGGTTCATGGCCACGGAACACTTTGGCGAGGTTTGGGATATCGCGACCGGGGGTTCCGCGATGGTCCTGACCCGAACCCTGGAGCTGTGGCGTGATCGCGGTCGATCCGGCCTTGATGGCGGTGGATCGGATGGGCCTGGCGTGCCCAATTACATCTCCAGCCTCGTGATCGATCCGCATCAGGACTGGCTTTGGTACACGGCGGTAAAAATGGACACCAACCGCGGTCTGTTCTTTCGTCAGGACACCGACCTGAACCTGCCGTTTTCGCACGACAGCACGGTGCGCCCGATGATGGGTCGGGTTGACCTCAACCATCCATCCGGCACGCCGCAGGAACCGGGCCGAGGCTCCACCAGCAATGGCAGGATCGATGCCAACAACAGCGATTCGCCCTCCGCCCTGGCATTCGCGCCACGCGGCGACTATGCTTTTGTCACCCTGCAAGGTAATGATTTCGTATCGGTCTTTGATGATCTGGCGATTCGCGCCGGTGGCGGTCGGTCCTCGCTGGCTCGCCTCGGGGTCGGCAAGACTCCACGCGGTCTGGCCTGGGATGACCAGGGACAGGCGCTGTGGGTACAGAATTTCATGAGCAGGACCTTAAGCCGGATCCCGCTGGCGGGTTTCCTGGCCACAGGCGATCGCCAGTTCGATATCAGCCATCACCCGTCGATCGTCACCGAGGCGCTGACTCCGGAAGTGCTGCAAGGCAAACAGATCTTCTACTTCGCCGGCAATCACCCCGAAGGCGTCAACCAGATGAGTTTTGAGGGTTATATGTCCTGTGCCAGTTGCCACATCGATGGTCGGCACGACGGCCGGACCTGGGATTTCACCCAGCGGGGCGAGGGGTTTCGTCAAACCCAGGATCTCCGCGGCCGTTCCGGCATGGGGCACGGCAACGTTCACTGGACGGCGAACTTCGATGAAATCCAGGATTTCGAGATCGATATCGTCGAGGAGTTCAGTGGCACCGGCTTCCTGCCCGAAGGTGAGCTGCCGTATCCACCGCTCGGGCTTCCCAATGCCGGCCGCAGCCAGCAACTCGACAACCTGGCCGCCTATGTCGCTTCGCTGGGTCGGGCGACCCTGCCGCGCAGTCCGCATCGGAATGATGACGGCACGATGACCGCCGACGCTTTGGCTGGCGCTGACCTGTTCGCCAGTCTCAATTGCGGCCAGTGCCATGACCCGATCCGGGACTATACCGACAGCACCGTCGGTTCGGTCTCCCTGCACGATGTTGGCACCGTCAGAAACAGCTCGGGTTTCCGGCTCGGACAGCCGCTGGCAGGCCTGTCAACCCAGACTCTGCTTGGGATCTGGGACACGCCACCGTATTTTCACGATGGCTCGGCCGAGACGCTGGCCGACGTTTTCAACATCGCCGGCGGAACGATGTATGAAGCTGAGCACGGGGCGCTGGGCGGCGGGGCAACAGTGCCTGACTGGATCCATATCAACTGGGACAGCAGCGCGCATGGCGAACTGGTCACGCTCGGCAGCAACGGCGCCAGCGTCACGTTCAACAGCATCGATGGTGGCGGCGGCGGGATCGGCGCCGTCGAGTTGCGCCACATGCCGCGCAGTGGCGGCACACTGAGCATCACGGTCAATGACGTTCATGTCCAGCAGCAGTCATTTGCCCGGCAGCGCACCCACTTCGAGTGGTCCCGCCTGCGCTTTGAGCAGGTGCCGCTGAACCCAGGCCAGACCAACACCATAGTCGTGACGCGCGTGGCTGCCAGCGGGCAGAGCCTGGCGCTGGACAATGTCACCGTTTCCACCGCCGTTGACCTGGCCCGAGCCGCCCCGCACCGGGCAGCCGGGCTCCTGAGCAGCGCTGACCAGGAGCGCCTGCTGGCCTACCTGCTGCAACTGGATGGCAGGGATCCGTCCGGTGATCTGATCGACCGCGCGCTGTTGTTTCGAGATCGATTCCAGTAAAGTCGCGTGACGCGCCGAACCTGACGTGCGCGATGCGCTTGAATCGCGTAATCTCGGTACTTCGATAGCGGACTTCCCGGGTTGCCGATTTTGGGTTGCCGACTTCGGGTAGCCGATTCAGGGCAGACAACTTCGGGCAACTTTTTAAGGACCGGATGAGCAAGCAGCGCCAGGAACGGCGATACCAGCAAGCCAAATCAATTGCCAACGTGGCCCTGGACATGGCGCCTGAGGCACGGGCCGATTACGTTGATGCCCACTGTGCCGATGACCAGGAGCTTCGCGTTGAGGTGCAATGGTTGATCGCGGCCGCCGAAGACGCGACCGGGGACGAACTGCCCGAGCAATTCCAGGCTGCGGCGCAAAAAGCGATCAAGGAAGTCTCGCTCGAGGTGCCACTGCCGCGCAATTACCGCCTGCTGCGTCGTCTGAATGAAGGTGGCAGCGGGGTGGTGTACCTGGCCGAGCGCAACGACGGCGACATTCAGCAGCGGGTTGCCTTCAAGCTGTTGCAATTGTCGGAGACGCCGGATGAGACCCTGGCTCGACGCTTTGCGACCGAGCGTCAGATCCTTTCCCGCCTGAACCATCCCAACATCGCGCATCTGATTGATGGCGGGCTGACGGCCGAAGGGCGCCCGTTTCTGGCAACGGAATATGTCGAAGGCGATCAGATCGATACCTGGTGCACGCAGAACCAAAGTTCGACGGCAGTCAGGCTCAATTTGTTTCTGAAGGTCTGCGCCGCGGTCGACTATGCGCATCGCCACATGGTGATCCATCGCGATATCAAGCCATCCAATATTCTGGTCACGCCGGAGGGTGAGCCCAAGCTGCTGGATTTCGGCATTGCTCATTTGCTTGATGAAAACGATCGTCTGAAACTGGCCGACAAGGCGCCCAGTCAGGCGCTGACCCTGGCCTACGCCAGCCCGGAGCAGATCGACGGTGATGGACTCAGTGCCGCTACCGATGTGTATTCACTGGGCGTGCTCCTGTACAAGCTGCTGACCGACAGCCTGCCCTTCGATCACGTAACGAGCGCTCAACAGCTTCCGGCGGCCATTCTGGCCGGAGAGATCGCCCCACCGCGCGGCGTTCCGGCCGACCTGACAGCCATCGTGACCAAAGCCCTGAGCAGGGAGGCCGAGCTGCGCTATGTTTCGGTCAAGGCCCTGGCCGACGATCTGCAGCGTTTTCTGGAGCACCGGCCCGTTCACGCCCGTGGTAATCAGCCGATTTACCGTGCCCGACGATTTGCCTGGCGTCATCGCTGGGGCGTGGCGGTCGCAACCGGCCTGGTTCTGCTCATGGTGACTTTCTTCATCGACCGCGAAGCTCAATTGCAACGCATTGCCTGGGAGCGTGACCGTGCCGAAGCGGTGACCGAATTCATGAACGAGCTGTTCGCAGGTGCGGACTCTTTGCCATCACGCGGCAACGAGGTCACCGTCAGGGAAATCCTTGACCTGGGCACGGCCCAGTTGACAAGTGCTGAGGAACTTAACCCAGCGATGCTGGGATCGATCAATCTGGCCATCGGCCGGGCTTATAACGCACTCGGCCTGGGCGAGCAGGCATTGCCACTGTTGAAGGAGGCTCAATGGGCTCTTGCGCCTTCGAGCCGGCTATCCGAGAAGGCCAGAATCCAGGCCGAGATCGGCGCCGCCCTGGACTCGGGCGGTCGGGCGGTGGAGGCCATTGACGCCGATCAGCAGGCGATCGAGATGCTGATGTCCGCTCCAGACGACTTTTCCGACGAGATCCTGCGTTTGAGGATCAGGAAACTGCGCAATCAGGCCAATGTGCTGGATGTGCCGCTGGCCCGAATCATCGATGAGCTCAATGGCATCGTCGACGAGCTCGGTAGCGGGCCGAACCAGTCGATCGAGTTGATGTTCGAGGCCCAATCGGCCCTGGTGGGCGCCTACGTGTTCCAGGGTGAGGCGCAGCAGGCCCTCCAGGCCGCGATGGCAGCGCGGAGCCTGGCCGAGGAGCTTTACCGGCCAGGCGATC
>JBGTLI010000368.1:0-5613 GCA_041744195.1 Wenzhouxiangella sp.
ACCAGAAGAACGATTCGGCACTGTAGCCGCCCTGTCGAATGGGCACAAGCGTCAGAACCCGTAGATACTGAAGCCGCCATCCACGGCGATCACCTGGCCGGTGATGTAACCGGCGACCGGCAGGCACAGGAAAACGACCGCCCCGGCCACTTCCTTTGGTTTGCCAATCCGTTTCAACGGAGTTCGAGCGAGAACTTCGCGCAAATAGGCCGGATCGGACAACACCTCGCCGGCCAGGGGGGTGTCGATGTACCAGGGCGCTACGGCATTGACGCGAATATGATCCGGCGCCCACTCGACCGCCAGGTTGCGGGTCATCTGGTGCAGGGCCGCCTTGCTCATCGCGTACGGTGCGCCGGTGCGAAGATGAGTCAGGCCCGCGACGGAGCTGATATTGACGATGCTTGCCTGGTCGGCGCCTGCCAGCAGGGGATGGGCGGCGCGGGCCAATTCGAATGCACTGACCAGGTTGGTATCCAGAATCGAGTGCACCTCATCGCTGCCGTAGTCGAGCGCGGATTTTCGAATATTGAAACCGGCGTTGTTAATCAGAATGTCCAGCCGGTCACTGCTCTCGGCCACGGTTGCCAGAACCGCTGCTCGTTGGCTGGCCTGGCTGATATCACCGGCAGCGGCAAAGGCCTGGCCACCGGTTGCCTTGATGCCGGCAACGGCGTCATCCAGCCGGTCGCGTCGACGGGCGTTCAGCCAGACTTCGGCCCCGCGCTCGGCCAGCATTTTCGCAATGGCAAGCCCAATGCCGCGACTCGCCCCGGTGATCAGGGCGCGCCGACCCGCCAGACTCCACAGACCGGACGCTTCCGCTTGGTTGGGCACGTTGTCGGTCCCCTTAAAAGCCTTCCCTGCACTCTACCGGGCGCCCCACGGCGGTGCAAGAATGTGGATGGATTTGTTCTCTAGGATTCCTCGCCTCGCAGGGCCAGGACCTGGTCATGCAGAGCCTCCGCCTGGACCTCGCTGGGTGCGACGGGCTCGCCGACCACCAGTTCGACGCGCCGATGGAAGCCGCGCGGCAATTTGAAAAAGGCGCGGCCGCCGGAGCGGCTGAACATGCTCTTCCACAAACCCTTGAGAGCCATCGGATAAACCGGAACCGGAGTTCGTTCGACGATCCGTTCGATGCCGGGTTTGAAGTCATGGATTTCTCCGTCGGGCGTCAGCGCCCCTTCCGGGAAGATGCAGACAATCTGGCCGTCGGCCAGCTCTTCGGCCACCCGGTCCATGGCCTGTTCCAGCATGACCGGGTCTTCCTTTCTGGGGGCGACCGGAATGGCCTTGGCGGTGCGGAAGATGAAGCTCAACACCGGGATCCTGAAAATCTTGTGGTGCATGACAAAGCGCACCGGTCGCGGGCAGGAACCGGCGATGACAAGGGCGTCGATATAGCTGACGTGATTGCAGACCAGCACCGCCGGGCCCTCGTCGGGCAGCAGTTCGCGGTTGACCGTACGCGCGCGGTAGAGCGTGTGGATCAGGATCCAGACCAGAAAACGCATCAGGAACTCGGGGACCTGGCGGTAGATGTAAAGCGCAACGCCTACGTTCATCAGGGCCACCACCAGGAAGGTCTCGGCAATGGTCAGTCCGAAAACACCCAGGAACAACGCACCCATCACCGCGGCCAGCACCATGGCCAGGGCGTTGATGATGTTGTTGCCAGCGATGATCCGCGACAGGTGCGAGCGCTTGCTGCGTTGCTGGATCAGTGCGTACAGCGGCACGATATAGAAGCCACCAAACAGTGACAACAGGAAAATGTCGGCAATCACCCGCCAGGCCCAGGGCTCGGACAGGAACGCCATCGGGCCGGCCAGGGTCTCGGTGGCAACGGCTGCGTAGGGCACGGCGAAATACAGGTCGATGGCGAAAATGCTCAACCCGATCGAGCCAAACGGCACCAGACCGATCTCGACCTTCTGACCGGCCATGCGGTCACACAAAATCGAGCCCAGCCCGATCCCAATGGAAAAGGTCGCCAGCAACAGGGTGCCGACCAGTTCGTTGCCGCCAAGAATGACATGGGTGTAATTGGGGAACTGGGTCAGGTACAGGGCGCCGAAAAACCAGAACCAGGAAATGCCGATGATCGACAAAAATACCGCGCGTTTCTGGCGCATGAAGCCGACGATCTTGATTGTCTCGGTAAAGACGTTCCAGTTGATCTTCAGGCCTGGATCGACAGCCGGTGTCCATGGAATCAGCCGGCTCAGCAGGTAACCGGCAACGGCGACCAGCAGCACGGCGCCGGCCACCCACATCGGCCCGCCGGCGCCGGTGGCGATCAGCAGCCCGCCGGCGATGGTGCCGAGCAGGATGGCGACAAAGGTGCCCATCTCGACCAGGCCGTTGCCCGCGACCAGTTCCTGTTCATGCAAATGTTGCGGCAGCAGACCGTACTTGACCGGCCCGAAAAAGGCCGACTGGGTACCCAGTAGGAACAGGACGCCAAGCAACAGCCACACATTACCCAGCACCAGCGCGACCGCGGCCATGACCATGATCCCGATCTCGAGGACCTTGATCGCCCGAATCAGGCGACTTTTCTCCATCTTGTCGGCGATCTGCCCGGCGGTGGCCGAAAACAGGAAGAACGGCAGCACGAACAATCCGGCGGCCACATTGATCAGGATGTTGTTGTCCAGCCCGGTGGCCAGTTGGGCGCCCTGGTAGGCAATCAGCAGGATCAGGGCATTTTTGAACAGGTTGTCATTGAACGCGCCGGAAAACTGGGTCCAGAAAAACGGCCCAAAGCGACGTTGCTTGAGCAGGGCAAACGGGCGGTCTGGCGTCATGGTTGATCCCTCGAAGCAGTGGCCGATCTGATGCCGGCGCGAATCGCGCCATCATACACGGACAGGCAAGGCTGACCTACGGTACCTTGCTCCGCGAAGAGCAGGCCAGGGCCTGTTGCTTTTGGGGGACCGCATCGTTGAGCAACTGATCCATGGTCCGATCCTTTTCCTCCCATAGCTCATTGATCCAGTTCTGGAAGCGCTGGCGAAAATCCGGATCGGACTGGTAGTCGCCCTTCAGAAACTCACGCGGAATTGGCCGTAAATGAATATGCACGCGAATCTCGGCGATGCGGTTGGCGAACAGGTCGCCGAGCGTGTTGTGGCCGTCGGGATAGGCCAGCGTGACATCGACCAGGGTGTCGAGTGTCTCGCCCATGGCATCAAGGGTAAACGCGGTGCCGCCGGCCCGGGGTTTCAGCAGGTGTTCGAACGGCGAGCCCTGCTTTTTCTGCTTGGCTGGCGTGATACGGGTGCCCTCGACAAAATTGACGATCGAGACCGGGATATGGCGAAACTTCGAGCACGCCCTGCGCGTCGCCTCGACATCCCGTCCGGCCAGTTCCGGTCGGCGTTGAACCTGTTCGCGCGAATAACGCTTCATGAAGGGGAAATCCAGCGCCCACCAGGCCGGACCCAGGATCGGCATCCAGATCAGCTGGCTCTTGAGGAAAAAGCGCAGCATGGGCAGGCGGTGATTGAACAGTTTCTGCAAAACCGGAATATCGACCCAACTGACATGGTTGCAGATCACCAGGAAATGTCCTTGCGGTCTTGGCTCTGGCAACCCGGTCACGGTGATTCGGGTGTCGGACAGCTTGTCCATCATCCAGCTATTGACATCAACCCAGCTCGCCGCGATGGCCATCAGCCAGCGGTCGATTGGCGCGCGCAGCCGGGCCGACCGGAACACCATCTTGAAAAAAGTGACCAGCATCAGCGGTATCACATGGACAATTGAATTCAATATCAGGAGAGTCGCCGCGAATACAGTCGTTGTCGTGGCGCGCAAGCTGCCCATTAGCCTCGGTTCCATGACCGAATTCTCGCACACTACGACCTTTGCCGGTTGGCCCCGGATGCAATCGAAGGCCTCAGCCGCCCGGCTCGGTGCCTGCAATGTTCAGTCGCAGTTGTTTTTCGACGTTCGGCCTGTGCGATTGCTTCAGGTAGTCGGGATCGGTAACGAGTGTCGTCAGGCAGCGCCAGCGGATTCTGTGTTGTATGGGACCAAGAATTTGTAGATAACTGTCGTCAATGTCGGTTTGCGCACCGAACAAATGCGCTCCATGCCCCACTATTCACACTAGCGGATCGAAATTTCTTTTTTTTAATCAGACCAGGAGGCAAATTTCATGGGAATTATTGTTTGGCTTATTGTCGGCGGTATCGTTGGTTGGCTTGCCAGCCTGATCATGAAGACCAATGAGCAGCAGGGCATCATCCTCAATGTTGTTGTTGGCATCGTCGGCGCGATGCTCGGGGGCTGGCTGATCGGGCCCCTGGTGGGCACCGGAGGCATTGGCGAGGGAATCACCCTGGGCAGCTTCCTGGTATCCCTGCTCGGCGCGATCATCTTACTGGCCATCGTCAACCTCATTCGGACGGGTACGGCGCGTCGAGCTTAGACGAGCAATCGAAAAGGCAATTGAAAAGCGTGCTGCGGCTAAAGGCCGCGGCGCTTTTGCTTAATTGCATACATTGCCTTGTCGGCCCGATTGAGTAACTCGGTCATGCCTTCCCCCTGCCAGCCCACCACGCCGATGCTGGCGCCTGGATAGTCAATTCGGATAATTCCGAGATCATGCTCACCGATTATGGCCTGGTCAATTCGATCAGTCAGGTTGCGGGCGATATCATCGGAAGCCCGTCCACGGCCGGCAGTCGTGACAACGACAAATTCATCCCCACCCACCCGCGCAATCATGTCGTCACTGCGCAACTGGTTCTGCAGCCGCTTGGCCAACGAAATCAGAAACAGATCACCGGCTTCGTGGCCGTGCAAGTCGTTGATCTTCTTGAAGCCATCAAGGTCGATAAAGGCCACGAAGAGTTGCTCGCCACTGCGTGAGACCGACGCCATGGTGCGCTCCAGCGTGTCATTCAGGCTGCGACGGTTTGGCAGTCCTGTCAGCGGGTCTTTGCTTGCCTGAATATCAAGATACTGATTCCTCGCCTCCAGTACGCCTTGATGGAACAGGCGATCGGCCAGCATGGAGAGAAAATTGGAACAGTTGATCAGCATTTGGTCGTCACGGCGCTCAAGGTTTTCCCCCGAGTCGGCCAGCAAAACAATCCCTGCCTCAAGCCCCGAAAGGGTGGCGGCAGTCAGAAGCGCAGTGGGTCCGTCTGGTGTCAGTCCGTGCTGCACGCGCGCTTGTCGAATCGTGTCGGTCATCTGGCTGGTGCTGAGCAACGGCTGATTGTGTTCGTCATGCAGTCTGGATACAGCATCACCAAAGGCCAGGGTTACCGCCTCGACCAGGACCTTGCTGGATGGACCAGCGTCTTGGGTCAAGTAATACCCCCCGTCTCGGCACTCGAAGGCAATGACCTGTTGCCACGGTGGCATTGAGGCGAGCAGAGAGGCCGTCTGGTTCAATGCCGGCCGCAGAGCTCGCGCATCAAGGCATAGCCGGCCGACTTCGGCCACAAGAGCCATTCTAGTGTAGTGTCGGAAATAGATTAATGAGATAGAAGGGCTTCACGTGCACGTCCGACCTTAGCGAGGATGTCATTGGCTGTTTTGGTCCAGACGAACGGCTTGCTATTAGCATTGTGTGATTCGATGAACTCATAG
>JBGTLI010000369.1:0-10231 GCA_041744195.1 Wenzhouxiangella sp.
GAAACGTAATCGCCGGTGCGCAGGTTGAAGCGACGAATCTGCGATGGTGAGACGTAAATGTCATCCGGGCCGGCCATGTAGGAGGCTTCGGATGAGCGCAGGAAGCCGAAACCATCCTGAAGAATCTCCAGCACGCCATCGCCGTAGATCGATTCCTTCTTGCCGGCCTTGGCCTTGAGAATGGCAAAAATGACATCCTGCTTCCTTGAACGGCCCACATTTTCAATGCCGAGTTCCTCGGCCATATCGATGAGATCCTTGACGGATTTTGTTTTTAGTTCGGTTAAATTCATGGAGGTGTGTTCCATAGGTTTCACACGCAGGCGCCATGGGCAAACGGGGATGTCCACCGGGGTTGGCGCCCGGAAATCGGGTTATGAGTCATCAATCACAGTTTGACCCGGCAGTCCGGGTAAGTTGAAAAAAGGGATTTCTACCGGCGGGCCCCCGCCTCGAATGGCGCTAAGTTAGCACCATTTACCACCTGAGTCCACCCTCGATGAACGGTCGACCGAAATCGACCCTTTAGAAATCGACCCTTTAGAAATCGACACTTTAGAAATCGACCCTGTACAACTTTAGATGCTTTCTTCAACAAAAGCTTTCAAAGCTGACTTGGTCAGCGCGCCGACCTTGGTTGCCTGGTGTTCGCCGTTCTCGAAAATCATCAGGGTCGGGATGCCGCGGATCTTGTAGCGGGCCGTGACCTGCTGGTTTTCATCGATATTGAGCTTGGCGATGGTCAGCTTGCCGGCGTATTCGTCTGCCAGTTCGTGCAGGATCGGGTCGATCATCTTGCACGGGCCGCACCATTCGGCCCAGTAATCAACCAGTACGGGGCCTTCAGCCTTGAGGACCACCTGGTCGAACTCGCTGTCTGAAACATGAACTATCTTGTCACTCACGGTCAAAAACTCCTTGGATGAATACTAGTGAGACCGCGGTAGGACTTTCGTCACGGCCCGTTCTTTAAAATCATCAATTCCAGATCATCAATCCGGATCTGTCATTTTCACTTGCAGGGTGTCCCGGCACGAGCAGAGGATACCCAATATACTACGCCCTCCGGCACGCAGACGACGCTTCCACACTGGAAGGTCATGGCAGCGCCGCAATTTTTCAAGGAACACATTCTACGTGACCGAAACAAAAAAACCAGAAACAGTATTAACCGATATCCGATTCGAGACTTTCAATCTCGATCCGCGCATCACTAAAGGCCTGGCCGAAGCGAGTTTCGACTTCTGCACGCCGATCCAGGCCAAGACCCTGCCGCTGGCGCTTGCCGGTCGTGATGTTGCCGGACAGGCCCGCACCGGCACCGGCAAGACCGCCGCCTTCCTGCTTGCCATTTTCCGCAAGCTGCTCAGCCCGGACAGCAAGGGTCAGGGCAAGAGCCCGCGAGCGATTGTGATTGCCCCGACCCGCGAGCTCGCCATCCAGATTCACCGCGATTGCGAACTGCTGGGCAAGCACACCGGCCTGCGCACCCTGCTCGCCTACGGCGGCGTGGATTATGCCAAACAACGCGACGAAATCGCCGACGGAGTCGATATCCTGATCGGCACACCGGGCCGCCTGATCGATTATTTGAAGCAGGACATCTACAACCTACGCCATATTGAAGTGGCGGTACTGGACGAGGCCGACCGCATGTTCGACCTCGGCTTCATCACCGACATCCGCTTTCTGTTCCGGCGCATGCCGGAGGTCAATGACCGCCAGACCCTGATGTTCTCGGCCACCTTCCCGCTCAAGGTCACTGAACTGGCCTATGAGCACATGAACGATGCCGAGACCGTGCGCATCGAGGAAGAGCAGATGACAACCGACCGGGTGACCCAGGTGGTCTACTATCCGGCCAATCGGGAGAAGCTGCCATTGCTGGTCAAGTTGCTGACGGCCATGAACGACAAGCACGTCATGGTGTTCATCAACACCCGCCATGCCGCCGACCGGGTCTCGCGCACGCTCCAGGCCAACGGATTCGACGCGGCGATGCTGGCCGGCAATGTGCCGCAGATCAAGCGCCAGAAGCTGCTCAAGCGGTTTCTCGAAGGCGATCTGGCCGTGCTGGTGGCCACCGACGTGGCGGCCCGCGGCCTGCACATTCCCGATGTCAGCCATGTCATCAATTACGACCTGCCGCAGGATGCGGCCGATTACGTTCACCGCATCGGCCGCACGGCGCGCCTGGGCGCCACCGGTGACGCCATCAGCTTCGCCTGCGAGGACTACGCTTTTTATCTGCCCGAAATCGAAAAGTACATCGACATGGAATTGCAGGTCTTGCAGCACGACCCGTCCGACCTGCCCGAACTGAAACGCCCGCCGCCGCAGAAGAAAAGCGAAAGCGATTCCCGTGGCCGCAGCCGCGGTGGACGTCGAAGCAGTGGCGGTGGTGGCGGCAGGCAACGACGTAGCGGATAGCCCCGATTCAGGGCTGGTGTGCTAATCTCGCAGTATCAGAATTAGCGACATTATCGGAGCCCCTTGGCACAGTACTTCTCACCCGTCTGGTCTGGTCGGCTGGCCCTGATTGCCAGCGCCGGGCTGGCCCTGCTTGTGGTCTGGCTGCTGGTGCGGCTGGCCTGGCTGGCGATTGCCGGGCCTCAGGTGGAATCGGCGCCGGTGCCCCAGGTGCCGCCCATGACCCAGGTGGCCAGCAGTGGCGAGGCTTTCCGCTGGGATCTGTTTGGTTCCGAGCGCGCTCCGACACAGGTTGTTCAAGCTGTTTCTCCGGCTCGATCTGGTCTTCGATTGCTGGGCATCATGAGCGGCGGCCCGCGCGCCTACGCGATTATCGCCGACAGCCAGGGACGTGAAAACGTCTACCGGGTGGGCGATGAACTGCCCGACGGCACCCGACTCGACAACGTGGAAGCGCAGCGAATCATCGTCGTCCGCAACGGCCGGGCCGAGGCTCTGGAACTGGATCAGAATCGTTCCGGCGGCCCGGCGGCGCCGGCCAGTCAGCCGCCAGCCCAGGCTCAGTCACAGCCCCAATCCCAGGATTCAACATCTTTTCTGTCAGGCGTGCCGAGTTTTACCATTCCCAGCGGCGCCAGCGTGGCCTCGCTGCCCGGCATGGCTGGAACCGGCGGCTTGGATGCCAGTGCCCTGGCTAGCAGCATCAGTGTGATGCCGGTGGCCGGCGGCGGTTTCCGGGTCCGCCCCGGACGCGACGCGACCCTGTTCGCCGAACTGGGCCTGCAGGTCAACGATATCGTCCTGGCGGTCAACGGACAGCCACTTGAAACCGAAGAGGCTGCCCGCGCCTTGTTTACCGACATCATGCAACGCCGCGAAATCGCCATTACCATCAATCGCCAGGGTCGGGAAATGACCCTGCGGCCCGATCTGGAACAAATCATGGGGAGCCAATAAAAATAATGATTCAGCGCCTGTTCTGCCTTTATTTCGTCGTCATGCTGCTGGCTCTCGCCCAGCCCGGTCGCGCCGACGACAACCTCATCCTCAATTTCAAGGATGCCGACATCCGCTCGCTGATCACAGCGGTGGCCGACATGACGGGGCGGAACATCATCGTCGACCCGCAGGTCACCGGCCGGGTCACCGTGATTTCGAGCCAGCCGATGGCAGCCGACGAGGTTTACGATGTGTTCCTGTCCATTCTGCGCGTACATGGCTTTACCGCGCTGGACGACGGCAACGTGGTCCGCATCGTGCCCGACACCACCGCCCGGCATGACGGCCGGGTGCCGCTCGACGACATGCGGGCCGGCGGCGACGAGCCGGTCACCCGCATTCTGCAACTTCAGCATGTCCGCGCATCCGAAGCCTCACAGTTGCTGCGCACCCTGCTGCCCCAGTCGGCCTACATGGTCCATCACGAAAGCTCCAACAGCCTGATCATCAGTGACCGGGCCAACAATGTGCGCCGCATTGAAAGTATCGTGCGCCGGCTTGATGCCGCGGCTGATCAGGAAATCGAGGTGATCGGGCTCAACCACGCCGATGCGGCCGAAGTCGTTGCCCTGCTCAACCGCATCTATGCCGCCGGCGAGCAGGAATCTGCCGTGGCCGACGGGCGCACCAACACCATCATCCTCGGCGGCGACCCCAGCCGCCGCCTGCGCCTGCGCACCCTGATCTCCCACCTTGATACGCCACTGGAAACCGAGGGCTCGACCCAGGTCATCTACCTGCGCTATGCCACGGCCGAGAGCCTGCTGCCAGTACTTGAAGGCATCCTGGACCTCGACTCTGAAAATGGTCAGAGGGTCCGCATCCAGGCGCACCAGGAAACCAATGCACTGGTCGTGACTGCCTCGCCGTCGGCCTTCCGCGGCATCCAGTCAGTGGTCAGGCAACTTGACATCCGCCGCGCCCAGGTACTTGTTGAAGCGATCATTGCCGAGGTCGCCGTGGACACCAGCCGCGAACTGGGCATCCAGTGGCAGGCTTTTTCATCCGGTGACAGCGGCCTGTTTGGCGGCACCAACTTCCAGACCGGCGGGCGCAACATTCTCAACCTGAGCGCGGCAGCCGGCCAGGCGGACAACGGCGACCTGCTGTTGCCGGGTCGCGGCTTGAACCTCGGTTACGTGCGCGGTCGCTCCAGCCTGCTCGGCGTTGAAATCCTCGAAATCGGCGCCCTGGCCCGCGCCCTGGCCATCGACACCAACACCAATGTGCTCTCGACCCCCTCCATCGTCACCCTGGACAACCACGAAGCCAGCATCAACGTCGGCCAGGAAGTGCCCTTCCTGTCGGGCAGTTTCGCGACCCAGGGCATTGCCACCGGTGAGGGCCAGGTCAACCCATTCCAGACCATCAACCGCCAGGATATCGGCATCAAGCTCAACGTGACCCCGCATATCAACGAAGGCGACACCATCATCCTCAATATCAGCCAGGAAGTGTCCTCGCTGGCGCCTTCGGCCGGAGCCGTCGACCTGATCACCAACAAGCGCACGATCACCACGCGGGTGATGGTGGCCGATGGCTCAGTGCTGGTACTCGGCGGTCTGATCAGTGATGACCTGCAGGAGCAGATCGAAAGCGTGCCGGGCTTAAGCCGCATTCCGCTGTTCGGCGAGTTGTTCAAGTACCGGACCACCGGCAGCGTCAAGCGCAACCTGATGGTGTTTATCCGGCCGCGGATTCTGCACGACGATGCCTTGATGGATGACGTCACCCGCGCCCGCTACAGCGGTATTCGCTCCCAGCAACTGCAGCAGCGCGAGCGCCCGGCCGGCCTGACCCGACCGGCCGACATGCCACTGCTGCCGGAACTTGAAGATTTCCTCCAGACCCCGACGGATGGACGCTGAGTTCAGACCCAGTTACGGCTTTGCCCGTCGCCGCGGCGTCGCTCTCGCCGGGCTGAACGGGGATGGCGCGATGCGGCTTGCGGTGCGCGAGCCGATTGATGTCGCCGCCGTGCAGGAAGTCCGACGCCGACTGAACGGCCCGATCCAGGTTGAAAAGCTGGCCGCTGGCGAGTTCGACAAGCTGGTGACTTCCCTTTACGAATCCGGCGATGACACCGCCCGCCAGGTCGCCGAAGACCTGGGTGAGGATCTCGACCTGTCGCGCCTGGCCGACGACCTGCCGGAACCGGCCGACCTGCTCGAAAGCGAAGACGATGCGCCGATCATCCGCCTGATCAACGGCGTACTGACCCAGGCCGTGCGCGAAAATGCCTCCGATATTCACCTGGAACCTTTCGAGGAACGCCTGTCAATTCGGTTCCGGGTCGACGGCGTGCTGCGTGAAGTCATGTCGCCGGCGCGCGGACTGGCCGGTCTGATCACCTCGCGGATCAAGGTCATGGCGCGGCTGGATATCGCCGAGAAGCGGGTGCCGCAGGACGGCCGCATCGGCTTGCGGATTGCGGGTCGACCGGTTGATGTGCGCGTATCCACCCTGCCCTCCAATCACGGCGAGCGCGTGGTTCTGCGGCTGCTCGACAAGCAGGCCGGTCGCCTCGACCTGGCCGAACTGGGCATGGACCCGGAAACCGAAGGCCGCATGGCCGAACTGATCGCCAGGCCGCACGGCATTCTGCTGGTGACCGGGCCGACCGGTTCGGGCAAGTCCACCACGCTGTATGCCGCCCTGCTGCGCCTGAATGACCGCACCCGCAACATCATGACTGTCGAAGACCCGATCGAGTACGACCTCGACGGCATCGGCCAAACCCAGGTCAACCCGAAAGTCGACCTGACCTTTGCCCGCGGCCTGAGAGCCATCCTGCGCCAGGATCCGGACGTGGTGATGGTCGGCGAAATCCGCGATCTGGAAACCGCGCGCATTGCGGTCCAGGCCAGCCTGACCGGTCACCTGGTCTTATCGACTCTGCATACCAATACCGCCGTCGGCGCCATCACCCGCCTGGTCGACATGGGCATCGAACCCTTCCTGCTCGCCTCCAGCCTGTACGGGGTGCTGGCCCAGCGTCTGGTGCGCGTGCTCGACCCTGATTTGCGCGAAGCTTACGAAATCAGCGCCCAGGAACTGGAGCGGCTCGGCCTGAAAGCTGCCGGCCCGAGCACGCTGTATCGCCCGCGCGCCGACCTGCAAGCCGGCGTTTCCGGCTACAAGGGTCGGACCGGCATCTACGAACTGGTGCCCATCGTCGAATCCATGCGCGGCCCGATCCACGACGGCGCCGCCGAGTCGCGGCTGGAAGAACTGGCACGCGAAATTTCCCCCTCGATTCTGGATGACGGCTGGCGCAAGGCACTCGAAGGCACCACTTCATTGGAAGAAGTGCTGCGGGTGACAAGAGCGACGTGAGGATGGAGAGGGATGTCGGTGGTCGGTGGTCGGTGCCTCCGTCGTCGAGGGGTGCCGGAAGACACGTAGGTCAGGGTTTCTGATGGGTGCGTTTGAATACCAGGCGCTGAGTGGCAAGCGGCCGACGCGTGGCGTGGTCCAGGCCGATACGGCGCGGGCGGCACGGGCGCAATTGCGCGAGCGCGGGCTGATTCCGCTCGATATCCGCGCGGTCGAAACCGGAACCCGCGCCAGTTTTTCCCTAGGCGGTGGCGGCCGCGAGCGCGCGCTTCTGTTGCGCCAGCTTGCCACCTTGCTCAAGGCCGGTCTGACCCTGGAAGAAGTCCTGAGCATCCTGGTCGAGCAGACCGATTCGAGCAGCCAGCGGCGCCAACTGGGCGCGATCCGGGCGCGGGTGATGGAAGGCCAGAGTCTGTCGGCCGCCATGGCCGAGCATCCCGGTCTGTTTCCCGGCCTGTATACCGCCTCGATCGCCGCCGGTGAACACGCCGGCCGCCTGGAACTGGTTTTGGCCCGGCTGGCCGACTATGCCGAACAGCGCGAGGAAATGACCCGTGGTATCGGACTTGCCCTGATCTACCCGGTGTTGCTGGCCGTCATTGCCATTGCCGTGGTCTGGGGCCTGATTGGATTTGTCGTGCCGAGGGTCATCGGTGTGTTTGAACAGACCGGGCACGAGTTGCCCCTGCTGACCCGCAGCCTGCTGGGCCTGTCGGACTTCCTTGCCAGTTATGGCCTGTGGCTGTTCATTGCGCTTGCCGCCCTCGGATTTGGCCTGGCTGCTCTCTGGCGCCGGCCCGGGCCGCGGCTGTCGATTGATCGCATACTGCTGGGCCTGCCTGTCATCGGTCGCCTGGTTCGTGCCCGCCAGACGGCCGGCTTCACCCGAACGCTGGCAATTCTCACATCCAGCGCCGTGCCCCTGGTCGAAGCGCTGCGCGTGGCCGCCAGCGTGGTCATGAACCGAGTGGTTCGTGCCGATGTGGAGCGCGCTGCCGCCCAGGTGCGCGAAGGCGTTTCCCTGACCCGCGCCCTGGAAGGCGCGACCTGGCTGCCACCCATGGCCCGCCGCTTGATCAGCGGCGGCGAAAAAAGCGGCGAACTGGCGCCGATGCTCGAACACGCCGCCGATATCCAGGAACGCGAACTGCAATCAGCCACCACCATCCTGCTCGCCGTCATGCAGCCGATGCTGATTCTGCTGGTCGGCCTGATGGTGCTCTACATCGTTTTGGCCATCATGCTGCCGATTCTCAGCATGAGCCAGCTGCTGGCATGAGGGAGGATTGAAATGAGCGTCATTATTCCCAGTTTGTACACAAATCGCGTTCGAGTCGACAGAATTTCCCGGTCCGCAAGTTTTGACCGTCGGGGATGCAACCCCGACCTGCAAAACCACCGACCGCTGACCCCCGACTTCGGACCTCAGACCTCCGACCTCCGTCTTCCGTCTCCCGCTTTTCGGTGTCCCTTTTACCTTTTACCTTTTACCTTTTCCCCTTCTTCTCCATGATCACCTTCGAACACGTAGCCAAACGCTACCCCGGCGGGATCCAGGCGTTGGGGGATGTCAACTTTTCCTTGGCCAAGGGAGAGCTGGCCTTCCTGACTGGGCATTCGGGAGCAGGCAAGTCAACCCTGCTGCGACTGATCGCCCTGCTGGAGCGACCGAGCCGCGGCCAGGTCTTGTTCGAGGGTCGCAACGTCAGCAAGCTTGCCCGACGCCAGGTGCCGTACCTGCGCCGGCGCATCGGGGTGATTTTCCAGGATCACCGCCTACTGTCCGACAAGCACGTATTCGACAACGTCGCCTTGCCGCTGATGATCGCCGGCCTGTCCTACGGCGAGATCCAGCGCCGGGTGCGGGCCGCGCTGGACAAGGTTGGCCTGCTCGACAAGGAGCGGATGTATCCGCCGATGCTCTCCGGCGGCGAGCAACAGCGCGTTGGCATCGCTCGCGCGATCATTGGCAAGCCACCGCTATTGCTGGCCGATGAGCCCACCGGCAACCTCGACCCGGACATGTCGGCCGAGTTGATGAACTATTTCCTGCAACTGAATGAGCTGGGCATGACCGTGCTGATCGCCAGCCATGATTTCGAACTCATTCGTCGGCTCGACCGCCGCGTACTGGTTCTCAAGGGCGGCGAAATGATCGGCGACATGCCATCGCGGGCTCCATCACGTGCCCCATCGAGTACCACATCAAGTAACCGGGAAGAGCCCCATGGGGCGTAGCGCGAAAAGAGGGTACGAGAACCTGCCCGGCGCGGCCGGCCTGCGCGCCTGGGCCAGGCGACATGCGTTCAGCCTGCTGTCCTCCCTGGGTTCCCTGACGCGTCAGCCGATTGCCTCGAGCATGACGGTCGTGGTGCTGGGCGTGGCGCTGACCTTGCCGGTCGCTTTGCATGTCACGCTGGACAACATCGAGCGTATCAGCCAGAGCTGGGAGCGGCTCGATACCCTGTCAGTTTTTCTCAATAGCGAAATCTCGACCGATGAAGCCATGCGCCTGGCCTCACGCCTGAGCAGTTGGGACGAGATCTCGGCGGTCGATCCGATCAGCCCCGACACCGGCCTCGCCGAACTGTCCGGTCAACTCGACCTCGGCGATCTTGATGCCCAGATCACCGACAACCCCCTGCCCTGGGTATTGGAGATCAGCCCGGCCAATCAGACGCCAGTCAACACCCTGGTCAGCCGGATCGAGCGCGAGGCCGAGGTGGACATGGTCGTCGTCGACCTGCAATGGCTCGAACGCCTCGATGCCATCATCGGCCTGATTGGCCAATTGGTCGTGCTGCTGGCGCTGCTGTTCGCCATCGGTGTGGCATTCATCATCGCCAACACCATTCGCATGGACATTCAGAACAGGCGCGAGGAAATCGAAGTCATGGCCTTAGTCGGCGCCACTGCCGGCTTCATCCGCCGACCGTTTTTGTATTCAGGACTGTGGTACGGCCTGCTCGGCGGCCTGCTGGCCTGGCTGCTGACCGGCATCGGCCTGATGGCCCTGTCCTCCCCCGTCGCGCGCTTGAGCGGCAGCTACGACACCGACTTCCAACTCGCCGCCCCCACCCCAGAAATCACCGCCCTGCTGATTCTTGGCGCTGGACTGTTTGGCGTGATCGGTTCATGGCTGGTGGTTGGGCAGCATATGAGGCGGGTGAATCCGTAGGGGCGGTTGGTTGGCTGGTTGGTTGGTTGGTTGGCTGGTTGGCTGGTTGGCTGGTTGGCTGGTTGGCTGGCTGGCTGGTTCGCTGGTTGGCTGGTTCGGTTTCCGGTTTCCGGTTTCCGACCACCGACGCACCGTCTATTACCTTTTACCTTTCCTGATTAGCGTCGTGTCTCAGTGACATACGGGTTGGTGTCCCGTAGAACGCTTTCGGTGAGAGTGCTACAGGCCACTGAGGCGACAATCAATTTGTGCATGATACCAGTCATCGTTCCTCGTCGATTGAAGCGC
>JBGTLI010000370.1:0-7755 GCA_041744195.1 Wenzhouxiangella sp.
CTCAATTGCGGGGTGGAGCAGTCTGGCAGCTCGTCGGGCTCATAACCCGAAGGTCGCAGGTTCGAATCCTGCCCCCGCTACCAGGTTTTTGGTGGATAAAGAAAAAAGCCCCTGGTTAAAGGGGCTTTTTTCGTTTCAGGATCCGGCATTCGCTGCGCCCGGTTTGGGTGGAGCCCGCATGGAAACTGCCCGGCATTGAAACTGCTGTTGCAGCCGCCATTGAAATATTGTTCGTCTGCATTGGAGAGTGAAAGCACGACTATGGCCGCGACCGACCGACTTGAAAGCCTGCTGTTGCCGCTGGTCGAAGACCTCGGCTACGAGTATGTCGGCATCGAGTATTCGACCAACCCGAAAAACCGGGTGTTGAGGCTCTATATCGACCAGCCGGAAACCGGTATTGGCGTGGAAGACTGTGCCATGGTCAGCCGCGAGGTGTCGGCCGCGCTCGATGTGGAAGACCCCGTTTCGGGTGAGTACACGCTCGAAGTCTCGTCGCCGGGTGTTGAGCGGCCGCTGTTTACCGCCGCGCATTTCGAGCGCTTCATCGGCGAGACTGCGGCGGTGCAGATGCAGGCGCCGCTGGACGGGCGGCGCAAGTTCAAGGGCCCCATTGTCAGTGTCGACGGCGATGAGGTTTGTATGGATGTGGACGGTACCCAGTGGCGTTTGCCGGTGGCGGGCATGGCGAAAGCCAGGCTGGCGCCCGATCTGGATGCATTGTTTGCCGCTACTGGCGACGATACTAGCAATGCTGATACCAGCAATATTGATAGTAACGACGACAGTAACGGCGCTTGAATCAACCTCGGACATGGAATCAATGAGCAAGGGCAAAGAAATTTTACAGGTCGTTGACGTGGTCTCCAACGAGAAGGGCCTGGACAAGGACGTCATTTTCGAGGCCATTGAGGCCGCGCTGGCCTCAGCCGCCAAGCGCCGGCACATGGAAGATATCGATGTGCGCGTGGCCATTGACCGCTCGACCGGCGACTACGAGGCGTTTCGGCGCTGGGAAGTGCTGCCCGACGAGGATGTCGAAGGCGATGATGAAACGGCAGCGGTCGAGTTCGAATCCGAAGCCCGGCATATTCGTCTGACCGAGGCGCGCGAACACGATTCGGAGCTGGAGGTGGGTGATTTCATCGAAGAGCCCATGGAGCCGCCCGAGTTTGGCCGTATCGCCGCCCAGGCCGCCAAGCAGGTGATCGTCCAGCGGGTGCGCCAGGCCGAACGCGAGCAGGTTGTCGACGCCTTCAGAGATCGCGTGGGTGAGCTGGTTCACGGCAAGATCGAGCGCATGGAGCGTGGCGGCATCGTGCTGGACCTGGGCGAGAATGCCAAGGCGTTCATTCCATCGCGCCACACCATTCCCGGCGAAACCGCGCGCACGCACGACCGCATCCGCGGTTACCTGTATGAGGTTCGCCCCGATCAGCGCGGCCCGCAACTGTTTGTCAGCCGCAGCATGAATGAATTTCTGGTCGAGCTGTTCAAGCTCGAAGTGCCCGAGATCGGTCAGGCGCTGATCGAAATCAAGGGCGCTGCCCGTGATCCCGGCCGCCGGGCCAAGATTGCTGTCCATGCCCTGGATGCGCGCACCGATCCGATCGGCGCCTGTGTCGGCATGCGCGGCTCCCGTGTTCAGGCCGTCTCCAATGAGCTGGCCGGTGAGCGCATCGACATCATCCTGTGGGATGAGAACCCGGCCCAGTTCGTGATCAACGCCATGGCGCCGGCGGAAGTCAGCTCGATCGTGGTGGACGAGGACTCCAACAGCATGGACATTGCTGTTGAAGAGGAAAATCTTTCCCAGGCCATTGGCCGTGGTGGTCAGAACGTGCGCCTGGCCGCCGAGTTGACCGGCTGGACACTCAACGTCATGACCATCGAGGAGGCCGAGCAGAAGAGCGAGTCCGAATCGCGAGCTGTACTTGAGATGTTCATGAAGAAGCTGGATGTGGACGAGGAGTTCGCCGGCATCCTGGTGCAGGAAGGCTTCACCAACGTCGAGGAAGTGGCTTACGTGCCCGAATCGGAGTTGCTGGCGATCGAGGAATTCGAGGAAGGCATGGTCGCGGAGCTGCGCAAACGCGCACGCGATGCGCTGCTGACCCAAATGATCGCCTCGGAAGAAGAGCTGGACGAGCACCGTCCCGAGCAGGACCTGCTGGACCTGGAGGGGATGACCGAGTCGATCGCCTATCGTTTGGCGGAAAAGGGCATTCGTACCCGTGACGATCTGGCCGAATGCGCTGTCGACGAAGTGGAAGATGTCAAGGGCCTGGAGCCGGAGCTTGCCGCCGCGCTGATCATGAAGGCCCGCGCCCACTGGTTTACAGAGGAGTGACGACAGCTTGAAATCGTTTCGCTGCAGCCGATTTGGCGCGTGAATTTAATGTTTTTGCTATTAGAATCCTGAAAATTCTGAGGATATTTTGATGTCGCAGGTCACCGTTACACAACTGGCTGAAGTATTGGGCGTTGAGGTCAAGCGCCTGATTACCCAGCTCAATGACGCAGGGATCAAGGTTACCGATCCCACGGCGGCGGTGACCAATGAGGACAAGAAAAAGCTTCTGTCCTACTTGCGCACCAGCCATGGCAAGGGCGAAGCCCCCGAAGACAGCAGCGGCCCGCGCAAGGTTACGCTCAAGCGCAAGACGCTGAGTGAACTCAAGGTGCCGACCGGCGGCGCCGGACGCGGGCCACGGACCCGCGGAGCTGCGCCATCGCGAACGGTCAACGTGGAAGTGCGCAAAAAGCGTACCTACGTCAAACGTGGCGCCATCGCCGAGCAGGAAACGAGCGATCCGGATCGCGAAGCCGCTGCCCAGGCGCTGGAAGAAGCGCGCCTGGCGCGGGAAGCTGCCGAGCAGGCAGAGCGCGAGGAAGCGGAACGCCGCCTCAAGGAACAGCAAAAGGAACAGGAAGAGCAACAGAAGCGCGATCAGATCGAGGAAGAAGAGCGCAAGCGTCGCGAGGCCGAAGAGGCGGTTCAGAGCAAGGAGCTGGAGAAGCAGCGCGCGCTCGAAGAGGCCCAGGCCCGGGTCGAGGCGAAGGTTGTCCGCCAGGCGGCCGAAAAGGAAGCCGAGCGCAAGCGTCGTGGTGGTGGCGTGGCCAAGGAGTCCAAAGACGCCCGCACCCGCTACGGCCGCGAGGAATTGCACGTCACGCCCAAGTCCAAGCGCCGCAAGCCCAAGCGCAAGGGCAAGCTGACCACCACTGGGCCGGCGGAGCATGGTTTCCAGAAGCCGACTGCGCCGGTCATACGCGAACTTGAGATTCCGGAGACCATTACCGTCGGCGAACTTGCCAAATTGATGGCGGTCAAGGCCGGCGAGTTGATCAAGGCGCTGATGAACATGGGCACCATGGTGACCATCAATCAGCCGCTGGATCAGGAAACCGCGATCCTGGTGGTCGAGGAAATGGGCCACGAAGCCCGTCCGGCTGATGCCCGCAATCTCGAGCAGGAGCTTGAGGCGACCGAAGGCGAGGCTGGCGGCGACCAGGTAACGCGTCCGCCGGTGGTGACCGTGATGGGGCATGTCGACCACGGCAAGACGTCCCTGCTTGACTACATTCGTCGTGCCAAGGTGGCTGCCGGCGAGCATGGAGGCATCACTCAGCATATCGGCGCCTACCATGTCGAGACCGACAACGGAGTCGTCACCTTCCTGGATACCCCGGGCCACGCCGCGTTCACCGCGATGCGCGCCCGTGGCGCCCAGGCCACCGATATTGTCATCCTGGTGGTTGCCGCCGATGACGGCGTCATGCCGCAAACCAAGGAGGCGATCCAGCACGCCCGTGCCGCTGGCGTTCCGCTGATCGTCGCCATCAACAAGATTGACAAGCCCGAAGCCGACATGGACCGGGTCAAGTCCGAGCTGGCGGCAGAAGAGGTGGTTCCGGAAGAGTGGGGCGGCGAGGAAATTTTCGTTCCAGTCTCGGCGATGACCGGGGAAGGTGTTGACGCCTTGCTGGACGCGATCCTGGTCCAGTCCGAAATGATGGAACTGAAAGCCACGCCGTCGCGGCGCTGCCGTGGGGTGGTGGTCGAGTCCGCACTCGACAAGGGCCGCGGACCGGTGGCAACCATCCTGGTTCAGGATGGCACCCTCAGGCGTGGCGACATGGTTCTGGCCGGTGAAGTTTATGGCCGTGTCCGGGCGATGTTTGACGAGACCGGTAAGCCGATTGACGAAGCCGGCCCGTCCATTCCGGCCGAGGTGCTCGGGCTTTCCGGCGTGCCCAACGCTGGTGACGACGTTCTTGCCGTAGCTGATGAACGCAAGGCCCGTGATGCTGCCGATCAGCGCAAGCAGTCGGCGCGTGAAGGTCGACTGGCCGAGAAGCAGGCCTCCAAGCTGCAGAATCTGTTCGAACAGATGAGCGAAGGCGGCAGTGGTGAGATCCAGAACGTCAACCTGGTGATCAAGGCCGATGTGCAGGGCTCGGTGGAAGCATTGCGTGACTCCCTGACCCGCCTGTCGACCGACGAGATCAAGGTCAACGTGGTGGCCTCCGGCGTTGGTGGCATCACCGAGTCCGATGCCAGCCTGGCTCAGGCGTCCGGCGCCATCATCATGGGCTTCAATGTCCGTGCCGATGCCACGGCGCGCAAGATCATCCAGGAAGCCGATCTCGACCTGAACTACTACAGCGTGATCTACGATGCCATTGACGATGTCAAGAAGGCCATCACCGGTCTGCTGGGCACCGAGGTCAAGGAGAACATTCTCGGTCTGGCCGAGGTCAAGGATGTGTTCCGCTCATCCAGGCTTGGCGCGATCGCCGGTTGCCTGGTTATCGAAGGCACGGTCAAGCGGGCCAACCCGATTCGCGTGTTGCGTGACAACGTCGTCATCTTTGAAGGCGAACTCGAGTCCCTGCGCCGGTTCAAGGACGACGTGGCCGAAGTTCAGGCGGGTACCGAATGTGGTATCGGCGTCAAGCAATACAACGACATCAAGCCGGGCGACCAGATCGAGTGCTTCGAGCGCATCGAAGTGCAGCGGACACTCGAATGAGTGTCCCGCGCTCCGAACGCGTCGCCGGCCTGTTGCGCCGCGAACTGGCCGACATCGTCCAGCACGAGTTCGAATACGACATCCCGCGCGGCCTGATCAGCATCACCGATGTTGAGGTCGCACGGGATCTGTCGCATGCCAAGGTGTATGTGGCTGTACTAGAAATCGAACAGGCGCCGGAGATCATCAAGTTCCTCAATGAAAATTCCGGCAAGGTGCGCCACCGGCTCGGCCCTCGCGTGCGCCTGCGCATCATGCCGACGCTGAAATTCCTGCACGACACCTCGTCCGAATCCGGCCAGCGCATCGAACAGCTCCTGGCGGCTTCCAGAAAGAAGCAGTAGAAAGGTGAAAGGTCCCCGCCCTTATATCCACCACGCCAGCGCAAACCAGACCAGCAATATCATTGCGATGACGACTTTCGAGATCGTGCCGATGACCACGCCAATGGTGGCGCCCACGCCGGCTCGAACTGATGCGTCCAGATTGGCTTTGCTCACCAGGTGGCCGGCAACCGCGCCGAGGAAAGGCCCGAACAGGATGCCGGGCAGGCCAAAGAACAATCCCACCAGCAGGCCCACAGTGGCCCCCAGGATGGCGTGACGGCCAGCGCCGAAGCGCCGGGCACCTTCGGCGGTGGCGAGGAAGTCGATAATCACCGACAGCAGGGTCAGAACGGTCATCCAGATCAGGGTGAAGCCGCTGACATTGGCAAAGCCGTCCAGCCACGCCATCAGTATCAACCCGGCCAGCACGATGGGCACCCCGGGCAGCGCCGGCAGCACCGTGCCAGCCAGCCCGACCAGCACCAGCAGGGCGGCGAGAAACCAACCGGGGATTTTCAGCAGTTCCCAACTCAGCCATTCCATGGAGTTCGATTCATTGAGTAAGCCATGGTTCGATTATGGCAGGATGGATGGAAAACGGGAAACGGGAAACGGGAAACGGGAAACGGGAAACGGGAAACGGGAAACGGGAAACGGAAAAAACATCCCCGTCGATTTGTCGATAGGGGTGACGCTTTCCCGGGCACCGAACTCTTGCCCGTCGGGGATGCAACCCCGACCAACGCAGAGCCCTATCCTTGAGCCTTGAGTCTTGAACCTTGAGCCTTGAACCTTGAGCCTTGAGCCTTGAGCCTTGAGCCTTGAGCTTGAGCCTTGACTCATTATCGGGGCCAGGGGTGGAGGTCTTCGGCCAGCACCTGCAGGGCTTCGGTCAGGCTATGGTCGGTGAACAGCGGACTCAGCAGGATCAGGGCGGCGAACAGGACGGCAAACCCGATCGTCAGGTGATCACCCCAACCCCAGGATTGGCCCCACGGCAGGGGCTTCGGTTCCCAACGCGGTTTCCCGGATTCGCCGTGGCCCCGCCCCATTGCGGCTTTGGCTGCCAGGGCCGCTTCGTCAACGCTCAGCAACACGCCGCGGATCGCGCGCTGCCAGGCGATCAGGCGGGTCGAAACCTGGGCGCCGGTGCGCGCGGCCGCACTCAGGCCGGCCAGGCCGAACAGCAGGTCGATATACAAGCCCAGCCAAAGGGCGGCGAGCACCAGCATGATGTCGAGTTTGATATGCCACAGCGTGCGGCCGAGGCGGTGATCGTGGATTCCTTCCTTGCCCATCGTCCAGAACTCAATGATGCCGTGAGTGGAAACGACGGCGACCAGCCAGAACATGGAAATGGCCATCGACAGCACCAGCGCCAGGGTGATGTAGAGGATGGTGAAGGTGGCCCGGTTGTCGTGGTCCAGCAACCAGCGCCGCGCTTTTGCCAACTGACGGCGACTGGAAAAACTCACTACCAGTCTCCGAACCGGGTCTGCAGCATGGCGATGGTGGCCGGGCCGGCGGTTTCGGTGCGCAGCACGCGTGGGCCGAGGCTCAGGCCGGTATAGCCCGCGCGGTTCAGCCAGCCTGTTTCGCGCTCGCTCAGGCCGCCTTCGGGACCGATCACGATCATGGCCTGGCCGGACTCCGGTGCCTCGAGGGTGGACGGGGTGGTCGTGGCTTCGGGATCCAGGTAAAGGTTCAGCCCATTGCCTGGTTCGATTTCGTGCAGGGCGATGGGGGGATGGACCTCGGGGACGAACACCCTTCCGCTCTGTTCGCAAGCCGAGACCACCACCTGCTGCCAGTGGCCCAGGCGCTTGTCCGCGCGAGATCCGGCCAGGCGGACCTCGGTGCGCTCGGTGAAGATCGGCTGAATGCCGTGCACCCCCAACTCGACGGCTTTCTGGATGCACCAGTCCATCCGATCACCGCGCCCGATGGCCTGAACCAGGGTCACGGCCAGTGGCGATTCAGTCGCAGGTTGAGATTGTTGGAGCACGAAGACACTGCACTTGTCCTGGCCCGAGGCGGTCTTGATCTCGGCGAAGTACTCCGACCCGTCACCATTGAACAGGGCAAGCCGGTTGCCGACGCGCTGACGCAGGACCTTGACCAGGTGGCGCGCCGGGCCCGGCTCCAGGGTGACCGTTTCACCAACGGTCAGTGGCTGGCTGGTATGGACACGGATCTTGCGCATCAGTCACCTGTTACTTTATGAATGCCGTCGATGGCGACCCGTGCCAGGTGGTCGATTTCATCGTCGTTGATGACATACGGCGGCATGAAATAGACCACGTTGCCCAGCGGGCGCAACAGCGCCGAATGCTCGAGGCTGTAGCGGTAGACCGCCAGCCCGCGACGCTCCTGCCAAGGGTAGGGCTTGCCGT
>JBGTLI010000371.1:0-2031 GCA_041744195.1 Wenzhouxiangella sp.
GCGCACCCTTTACGCCCCCTTGAGCCGAAACCACGACAAGATCATGGTCATGGACACGCGTTCGGCAGAGCTGACCAAATACGCCGCCAACGCCATGCTGGCCACGCGAATCAGCTTCATGAACGAATTGGCCAATCTGGCCGAGGAACTGGGCGTCGATATTGAGAACGTGCGCCGCGGCATCGGCTCCGACCCGCGTATCGGCTACGACTTCCTCTATCCCGGTGCCGGCTACGGCGGCTCCTGTTTGCCCAAGGACGTCAAGGCACTTATCCACACCGCGCGCAACACCCGAAAGGGCGGCCTGCGCATCCTCGAAGCCGTCGAGGCAGCCAACGCCCAGCAAAAACAGGTGCTGTTCAGCAAGATCACCACGCGCTTCGGCGACGACCTGACCGGCCGTCACCTGGCCGTCTGGGGCCTGGCCTTCAAGCCCAACACAGACGACATGCGCGAGGCCGCCAGTATCCCGCTGGTCAACAGCCTGATCGATGCCGGCGCCACCCTCACCGCCTACGACCCCGTGGCCATGGACCAGGCCCGCAAGGCATTTGGCCCACGCGAAGGCCTGAACTTCGCCAAAGGCCCCATGCGCGCCCTCGAAAATGCCGATGCCCTCGTCATTGTCACCGAGTGGAACGAATTCCGAAGCCCCGACTTCAACCGAATCAAAGCCGAACTCAAGAATCCCGTCATCTTCGATGGCCGCAACCTGTACAACCCGGCCCAGATGCGAAAATTGGGGATTGAACATTATCCGATTGGACGGCAGGATGCCGCAAGGAAGCGGACTACCGAAAACAGGTCTGGGCTTGTCGATGAGGAATCGTCGGTTTCTGCTGTGGTCGTGTGAGTAGGTCGAGGCGTCGGTGGTCGACGGAAGTCGGAAGACGCTCCTCTGCCCTCCGACCACAGACTGAGCCAGAGCCTGGGCTCGCCTTTCTCCCTCAATTCATAATGTAAACTTGGCCACATGCGCATCACCGAACAACAACATCAGGCCATTCTCTCCGCGGCTCGTCGTGCTTTCGGACACGATGTAAAGGTCCGGCTGTTCGGCTCGCGGACGAATGACCATCGCAAGGGCGGCGATTTCGATTTATATGTCGAGTGCGATTCCGACGATGCCGAATGGCTCACCAGCGCGAAGCTGAAATTTCTCTGCGAACTGGACAAGAGCACCTCCCTGGCAGGTGAAAAGGTAGATGTCGTGCTTTCCACGCCGCTGCACCGAGAACTGCGGCCAATCGACCGGGCCGCAAGAATCGAAGGTATTCAATTGTGAACGAGTCCACCCGGAGCAAGCTTGAAGCGGCCCTCGAGGAATGCGCGCTGCACGCAGAAATTCTCACTGAAGCCCTGGACGAGCACGGCGAACCCGAATATTCGGCATCAGCCGTTGATGGGCTGAACAAGCCCCGGCTGCGCCTGCTGGACCAGATGGCTTACCGATTCACAAAATTGCAAGCCACACTAGGCGAGCAGACCCTCCCGATGTTGCTCGAACTGGCAGAGGAACCACTGGCCCAGGATGCGCCGTTTGCGCAAAAACTCCAGCGCCTGGAGCGCATTGGAATCATTCCTTCGGCCGATCAATGGCGCGAACTGCGAATCGCACGCAATACGATCGCCCATGAGTATCCAGACGCCCCGGAACTCAAGGCCGCTGCGTTAAACCAGTTCGTGCGAAGCGCAGCCGACCTCCTGCGGTTTTGGAAGCATGTCGCCAACCAGAGCAAGCGACTAATCTGAGTCACCAGGACATCTGCCACCCTGAACCCGAAAAAGCCTGTCATCCCGGAATTTGCGTAGCAAATACAGGGATCTCAAACCACCTGTTTGCACCCCAGCCGCCGCAAAGCCTGATCCCGACGCAAGGCCGGCGTGACAAGCACGCGGAAGTCTGCGTTGCGGCGGGAGACGGGAGACGGGAGACGGGAGAAATTACGGAATACGGAATACAAGAATGGCTGTTCTCACGAACATCCACCCATGACTCGAGGCTCTGGCGGGATGTTAACCCTTTCGAGA
>JBGTLI010000372.1:0-3579 GCA_041744195.1 Wenzhouxiangella sp.
TCTGGAGGCGGAAGGCGTTGAGCAGATCTTTGCCGTACCGGGCGAGGAGAATCTCGATCTGGTCGAAGCGTTGCGGCGCTCGTCTATCCGTCTGATCGTCACCCGGCATGAACAGGCCGCCGGTTTCATGGCTGCCTGTTATGGTCGCCTGACCGGCAAGCCCGGGGTCTGCATGTCGACGCTGGGTCCGGGCGCGACCAATCTCGTCACTGCCGCCGCCTACGCCGAGCTCGGTGCGATGCCGATGGTCATGATCACCGGCCAGAAGCCGATCATGACCTCCAAGCAGGGTCACTTTCAGATTGTCGACGTGGTCGACCTGATGCGCCCGGTAACCCGTTACACCCGCCAGGTGGTGTCCGCCTCGATCATCCCGGCACGGGTGCGCGAGGCGTTCCGGCGGGCCGAGGAAGAGCGTCCCGGAGCGACCCACCTGGAGCTGCCCGAGGATGTTGCGCGCGAGTCGGTTGCAGACGATGCGCGGCCACTGGCCGCCAGCCAGATTCGCCGGCCGGTGGCCGAGGACAAGGCGGTGGCACGCGCTATCGCCGCAATTGAAAAGGCATCGCGACCATTGCTGATGATCGGCGCCGGCGCCAACCGCAAGAGCACAGCGCGCATGTTGCGCCGTTTCGTCAACCGCTTTGGCATCCCGTTTTTCACCACCCAGATGGGCAAAGGCGTGGTTGATGAGACCGGCGATTGCTGGATGGGCAATGCGGCGCTGTCGGATGGCGACTACGTGCACCGGGTGATCAACCATGCCGACTGCATCATCAATGTCGGCCACGATGTGGTCGAAAAGCCGCCATTTTTTATGGAAAAAGGCAAACGCACGGTCATCCACGTCAATTTCTCGACCGCCAGCGTCGACCCGGTCTACTTTCCGCAACTGGAAGTAACCGGCGACATCGCCAATGCCATCTGGCAGTTCAACGAGAAGGTGCAGCCCCAGGATCACTGGGACTTCGATTTTGCCCATCGCGTGCGCGCCGCCCTGGACGATGACCTGGCCGCTGGCGCCACTCTCGACAGTTTTCCGGTCCATCCGCGCAGGCTGGTGCACGAGGTGCGCCAGGCGATGCCCGACGACGGCATCGTGGCGTTGGACAATGGCCTGTACAAGGTCTGGTTCGCCCGAAATTACAAGGCCTGCGAGCCGAACACGGTGCTGCTCGACAACGCCCTGGCCAGTATGGGCGCGGGCCTGCCGGTGGCGATGGCCGCCCGCCTGGTGTATCCCGATCGCACGGTGCTGGCCGTGTGCGGCGACGGTGGCTTCATGATGAATTCACAGGAGATGGAAACCGCAGTTCGCCTGCAACAGGATCTGGTGATTCTGATCCTGCGTGATGACGCCTACGGCATGATCCGCTGGAAGCAGCAGGATCTTGGCCTGGCCGACTTTGGCATGGACTTCGGCAACCCCGACTTTGTCCGTTATGCCGAAAGCTATGGCGCCCACGGCCACCGGGTTGACGCTACCGAGGACTTGTCCGGTCTGTTGCGCAAATGCCTGGACGCAAAAGGGGTGCACCTGATCGATTGCCCGATTGATTACGACGACAGCCAGCACCAGTTGTTCGAGGCCATACCGGAGCAAAGCGCCCAAATCAAGCCCTGAAGGCCGGACGGCCAGCCCAAACGAGCGAGGAGGACAGATCATGAGTATCAAGGACGAGTACCCGTACTACCTGGCCAATCGCCCGGTACAGGCCAATCACGATCTCAAGGTCTTCGACAAGCACACCGGCAAGCTGGCCTGTCGAGTCGCACTGGCCGGTGATGAGCAGGTCGATCAGGCCGTCGGTGCGGCCGTGGCGGCTCGTGAAGCGATGGCGCAACTGCCCTCGCATCGGCGACGGGATGTGTTGCTGCATTGTGTCGAGTGTTTTCAAAAGCGCCGAGATGAGTTGATTGAGGTGCTGATCGTTGAGGGGGGGAAGGTGATCAGCGACGCGACCAGCGAGGTCACCCGCCTCATCGAAACTTTCCAGATTGCCGCTGAGGAGGCGACCCGGATCGGAGGGGAGGTGCTGCCGATGGATATCGCGGCCCGGTCAGAGCAGTTCCAAGGCATGTGGAAACGCGTGCCGATCGGGCCGGTGTCGTTCATCACGCCGTTCAATTTCCCCTACAACCTGGTCGCCCACAAGATCGCCCCGGCGATCGCTGCCGGTTGCCCGTTTGTTCTGAAACCGGCCGAGAAAACGCCGGTCGGCGCGTTGCTGATTGGCGAGATCCTGGCCGAATGCGATCTGCCGGAAGGCGCGTTTTCCATCCTGCCGGTCGATCGGGACCAGGCGCAGCGCTTTACCGAGGATGAGCGCCTGAAGCTGCTCAGCTTTACCGGTTCGGACAAGGTCGGCTGGATGCTCAAGGCCAAGGCCGGAAAAAAGAAAGTGGTGCTGGAACTCGGCGGCAACGCCGCCTGCCTGGTCGACCAGGATGCTGACATTGATCATGCCGTCCAGCGGCTGGTTTTCGGCGGCTACTATCAATCCGGCCAAAGTTGCATCTCGGTCCAGCGGGTGCAGGTCCATGCCGATATCTACGAGCAGTTGCGCGATCGCATGGTCGATGAGGTCGGCAAGCTGAAAGGCGGTGATCCGAGAGACAGCGACACCTTTATCGGGCCGATGATCTCCGAAGATGACGCCAGGCGTGTGGTTGAGTGGATTGAAGAGGCGGTTGACCAGGGCGCGACCTGCCTTGTCGGTGGTGAGCGCGATGGTGTCTATCTGCGTCCGGCTGTTCTGGAAGACGTTCCGCGCGACTGCCGCATCTACAACGAGGAAGTGTTCGGCCCGATCGTGATCCTGGAGCGCTTCGATGATTTCGACCAGGCGCTGGCTGTCATGAACGAGTCCCGCTACGGTCTCCAGGCCGGCCTGTTTGTGCGCGATATCGGCAAGATCATGAAAGCCTGGGACTGCCTGGACGTTGGCGGCGTCATCATCAACGACATTCCCGCTTTCCGCGTCGATCACATGCCCTACGGTGGGGTCAAGGACTCGGGTCTGGGCCGCGAGGGAATTCGGTATGCAATCGAGGACATGACTGAAATCAGGCTGTTGGCGATCCGGAACGTGTGAGGTCTACGGTAAAGCGTTGGATTGATCACGCTTGATTCCGGTCCACTTGATCCGCATCTGTGGATAAGTCGAACATTTTCAGGGGAGTCAACCCGTTATGCGTATGGATAAACTGACCGCCCGGTTCCAGCAAGCGCTGGCCGAGGCACAGAGCCTGGCTGTTGGCATGGACCACGCCATGCTCGAGCCCGAGCACATCATGGTCGCCCTGCTGGATCAGGAAGGCGGCGGAATCCGTGGTCTTCTGGCCCGCACTGGCGCCCAGGTCGCTTCGCTGCGCTCAGGGCTTGGCGAGCGACTGGACAGCTTACCCAAAGTCTCCGGCCAGGCCGGACAGATCAACCTGTCCAACGATGCCAGCCGGGTGCTCAACCTGACCGACAAGATCGCACGTGACCGGGGGGATGCTTATATTGCCTCGGAGTTGTACGTGCTCGCCGCGCTCGATGCCAAGGTTCGTCTGAGCGAACTGCTGCACAAGGCA
>JBGTLI010000373.1:0-5304 GCA_041744195.1 Wenzhouxiangella sp.
CATGGCCGATGGCAGTTTCCAGGCATTTCCTGAAGTTCTGGGCAGCCAGACATTCACGCCGTTCAGCCTTTCTGCCGGCACCATTATCGATGTTGCCGCCGACTACCACCTGCGCGCCAGCCTGACCCGGTCGCAGCGGGCCCCGTCGCCGGAGCAGCTGTATGCTTTCGGCCGTCATGCCGCCGCCGGGACCTTCGAGGTTGGTGATCCGAACCTGGGCAAGGAAACCTATAACAACTTCGAGCTCGGCTTCGACCGTCATCGCGGCGCCTTCCGCTTCGACGCCACGGCCTTCTACAACCGGGTCAATGACTTTGTGTTCCTGGCCTCTGAAGATGACGGAACCGGTAACCCGGTGTTCGTCAACGATATCGGCAACCGCGCTGGCGAAGGTGCTGCCGCCGGTTGCGAGCCCGGCGATGGCGGCCTGTGCAACCTGCGAAACCAATTCGTGGTCAGCGAGCAGGCCAACGCCGAGTTCTACGGGGTGGAGTTCACCGCCGTTGCCGACGTCGTGACCGGCCCTGTGCCGCTGAGCCTGCGGATTTCCGGAGACCATGTGCGCGGCAAGCTGCGTGGTGACGGCAACCTGCCGCGCATCACCCCGACCCGACTCGGGTTCGGCGTGGACACAGGCTATGGCGACTGGGATCTGGCGATGGACTACCAGCGGGTCTTCAAGCAATCGAACACCGCCGAGGCAGAAACCGAAACAGCCGGGTATAACCTGCTTGGTTTCGACCTGTTCTGGCGCCCAATTACGCTCCAGGGCGTGCAGGTCTTTGTTCAGGCCCGCAACCTGCTCAATGAAGATGGTCGCCGTCATCAGAGCTTTTTCAAGGAAGAAGCGCCGATTATCGGACGATCTTTCATCACCGGGCTTCGCTTCCAGCTAGGCGGGTGATGGAACAAAAAGCAGGTTTACCACGGAGGCACAGAGTACACAGTGAAATGCATTGAAAAACAGGACGCTATTATGCTTTTCTCTGTGACCTCCGTGCCTCTGTGGTGAGATTTTCTTGCTCCTTTCGCGACAGCGGGTTGAGCAGGATGACCAGGGCGCCAGGCAGGCTGGCAATCAGCACGACGATGCCGTAGGCCATGGCCACCGCCACGCCCTGGCTGGCCGGCAGGCCCATGCTGAGCCAGACCGCCGCGGCCGCTGCCTCGCGAAAGCCCCAGCCAGCCACCGTAAACGGCACCAACATGGCGACCAGTACTGGTAACGCCAGGGTCAATAGCATGGGCAGCGAAAGCCCGACACCGATTCCCCAGCCCGATAGCGAAAACACCAGCGCATAGCTAAAGACGATTGCCAGTGCTGCCGGGATTTGCAGCACCCACGCGCCACGTGCGATCAATGCCCGGAACAGGTCAGACTTGAGAATGTGGGCGGACTCCGGATGCTGACGACTCCGGGTCAGCACCAGCACGATCATCAGCGCCAATCCAATCAGACCGGCAAAAATGGCCGCTGCAGGCCACAGTCCGGTGAGCGCCGGGCGCCAGGCCGGTGACAGGCCCAGCACGGCCAGGGCGACCACAACAACGGTCAATTGGCCGGAACCGCGCTCGATAATCACCGCTCGCCAGGCGACCCCCGGGTGATGGCTCCGGCTGCCGTGGCGCTGGGCGCGCCAGGCATCGCCCAGCACGCCGCCGGGCAGAACCTGGTTGGTAAAGCTGGCAAGGTAATAGTCGGCCAGGGCGCGGCGCCAGGGAAGAGCGAGACCCAGGCGGTGAGCGGTCAATTGCCAGCGCCAGGCCGAAATGACCATCTGGTTGACGTTGACCAGCAAGGCCAGCACCACCCAGCGGCTGTCCAGGTGGCGAATTTCGGCGGCGATGCTGGCCGGGTCGAGCCAGATCAGCAGGGCAGCGAGAACGACCAGACTGACCAACCAGCTGCCGACCGGCCCCAATCGCCAATCAGATCGTTGGCCAGACCTCATGGCAGGTTTCCACGGCATACATTCGGCAACCCTAACCGAGGCAACGCTATCCTGCCATTACCTGGGTGTTCGCTTGCGCGGATGCTTGACGCCGTCGCGGGCCGGGGCGGTCAACGGGTCTTCGGGCCAGGGGTGCTTCGGATAGCGGCCGCGCATGTCTTTGCGAACCTCTGGATAGGCGTTTTCCCAGAAACTCTTCAGGTCGGCTGTGACCGCCAGCGGTCGGCCGGCCGGCGACAGCAGATGCAGCACGATCGGAACCTCGCCTTTGCCTACGCGTGGGCTGTCGCTCAGGCCGAACAAACTCTGCAGCTTGCAGGCCAGCACCGGGCCGCCTTCGGCCGTGTAGTCGATTTGAACCTGCCGTCCGGTGGGGATGGTAAGGCTGGGCGGAAACAGTGCGTCCAGGGCATGTTGCCGAGCATGATCCAGCCGGGTTTTCAGCGCCATGGTCAGATCGAGCCGGGTCAGGTCGGACCAGCGTCGCTTGCCGGCAAGGAAAGGACCCAGCCAATTCTCCAGTTCCTCAAGCAGCACGTCCGGGCTGAAGTCGGGCCAGTCATCAGGCCGGAGTTTTTGGGCCCAGCGGACACGCGCCAGCCACTGGCGGGTGGATTCTGACCATGCCAATGCATCCAGGCCACGGCGACGCACGGCATTGAGCAGCCCGGCCTCAAGGACTGCCGGTTCGAGATGTTGCAGGGGTTTTTCATTCAACACCACCTCGCCCAGCATACGCCGTTGACTGGCCACGACCATGCCGCGTTGTTCATCCCACTCGGCAACCGTCTTGTCAACGATCTGTTCCGAATGGTCGGCTTCAAGGTCGAACTGGCTTACCGCGGCGGCCAGGAAAATCCTCGATTCACGCGCCTGACCGTCCAGTTCGGCGGCCACCAGCCAGGCTTCGCCAGCCAGCGCGTCGTCCTCGAACAGGAACGCGCCGCGGCCATTGCTCAGGCGAAAACGTCCGCGTCGGTCTCGGGACTGGGCGATGCGGTCGGGAAAAGCCAGGGCCAGCAGACGGCCGATATCGCTTTCGTCGGCCTGGTCGTCGCTGTTGGTGTCCTTGTTGAACGAACGCGCCAGCTTGCGCACCTGGGCCAGACGGCCGCGATGGACCGCATGATTTCCTGTAGATGCAAGTTTTGAGCGCAAAGCCCGGTATCGGAGGGCAAGATCACAACCGGGCCGGTCGGTGAGGATGTCGCGTTCGCTCAACAATGCGGCCAGCTCGGCGGCGAGCGTACCCTGGCCGCGTTCCCTGCCGCGCAGGATCATGTGGGCCAGGCGTGGATGCAGCCCCAGTTCGAGCATGGCCCGGCCATGATCAGTGATAGCGCCGGACGCATTCAGCGCCTGCAGCCATTGCAGCAGATCTCCTGCTTGGTTCCAGTGCGCCTTCGGCGGTGGATCCAGCCAGGTCAGTTGTCCAGGGTCGCGTGTGCCCCATTGGGCCAGCTCAAGGACCATTGACGCCAGGTCGGATTCGAGGATTTCGGGCGCGGTAAACGCCACCATCGCCCGCTGCTCGCCCGCCGACCACAGGCGATAACAAACACCCGGTTCCAATCGTCCAGCGCGTCCGGCGCGCTGCTCCGCGCTGGCTTTGGACACCCGGTCTGTGACCAGCCGGTTCATGCCGCTATTGGGATCAAAGCGCGAGCGACGCTGAAGCCCGGCATCGATTACCACCCGCACCCCGTCAATAGTCAGGCTGGATTCGGCAATCGCGGTGGCCAGTACGATCTTGCGTTGCCCGGGCGGGGCTGGCGCAATTGCTGCGTCCTGGTCCGGGCCTGAAAGATCGCCATAAAGTGGCGTCAACAAGACATCGTCGGGCAGGCCGTCGGCCACGCTTTCAGCTACGCGCCTGATCTCGCCAACGCCAGGCAGAAACACCAGTATCGAGCCACTGTCCGCGCTCAGGCTATGCCTGATCGTGGCGACAACATGGGCCAGAGGATCGCGGCCGGCAGTAGCGGGACGGTATTGAACGTCGACCGGAAATGAACGTCCCTCGGAGCGAACCAGCGGCGCCTTGTCGAGCAGCCGGGCCAGTGGCTCCACATCCAGCGTTGCCGACATCACCAGTATCCGCAGGTCTTCACGCAAGGCCTGCTGCGATTCACGCACCAGCGCCAGGCCCAGGTCGGCGTGCAGGGAGCGTTCGTGAAACTCGTCGAACAGCACGGCAGCGTAATCGCTCAAGGCCGGGTCGGTCTGAATCATCCGGGTCAGGATGCCCTCTGTGACCACTTCTACACGGGTGGCCGCCGAGACCTTCGATTCCAGCCGCACTCGGTAGCCTACCGTCTGGCCTACCGGCTCGCCCATCGCCCGGGCCATGAACCGGGCCGCGGTGCGCGCCGCCAGCCGGCGAGGCTCCAGTACCAGGATCTTTCGATCATTGCGCCAGGCTACGTTCAGAAGTGCCGGTGGAACCTGGGTGGTCTTGCCCGCCCCGGGCGGCGCCTGCAACAGGACAGTCGTGTGCGACGCCAGAATGGTCAGCAGATCGGGAAGGGTTGCGGTGATCGGGAACTGCATTGCACGTGCTGACTTTAGGGAAGGTGTAGAGTGTACGATTGTCCCGCACTTGGCTTCTCCAGAAACCGAGATGCAAGCGCGAAGTGTGGCCTACCGAACGCTAAACCGCCTGCGTATTGCACCAGACATTGCGCCTTATGGCTATTTGTTGCATAGTTGGCTGACCGGGGTTCCTTGGCGTTGGCGCGGCATTGGGGGGAACGATGGAAACCTGTTTTGCCGTTGCGCCTGGATGCCCTTGAGGCAGCGGGTGTGCCTGTTGGCCGCCCACTTTATGTATTACGGCAAAAAGAGGTAAACCAAGATGAAAAATTACGGCCTTTCTCCGGGGCTATTTCGCCGCGGCATGCTTACCCTCGCCCTGGCGGCACTCCTGATCACACCGACGATGATTGCCCAGGCCCAGGTCGGGCCGCTGGAGTCGGTTCCGGTCACTGAAAACATCCAGACCGATTTCAGTCTGTTAACGCAGCGCGATCGGCCAATGAATATCTTCGTCCGCCTGGACCAGCCTTCGGTGGCCGAATTTGTCACCAGCCGGCAGGCACTGGGTCAGCCGCGTCCGAGCGCGGGCCAGCAGCGTGGCCACGCCCGCGCACTCGATGTTCAGCAACGCAACCTGCAGCGTCAGCTCAAGCAGATGGGGGTCGAGGTGGTCCTGGACTTCCGCGCCGCCGCCAATGGCCTGCAGTTGCGCGCCACGCCGAGGCAGATTCGCGAGATTCAGCGGATGCCTGGCGTGGTTTCGGTTCACGCGGTCGAGCTGCATGAGCCGATGAACGTCGACTCGGTGCCGTGGATT
>JBGTLI010000374.1:0-3394 GCA_041744195.1 Wenzhouxiangella sp.
GCGGTCAGAACCAGTTGCTCCACCACCCAGGCACGGGCGTGGACGAGTTCCCGAATGTCGGTATCGGCGATGAAGGCGCCGTACAGGGCCTGGTCGGCTTCAACGCAGGCCTGGCGCAGTGCCCGGGCCAGGACTGTCGGCTCGGCAGGCAACGCGGCGAGCGCGGCCAGGTCCAGGCAGTGACGGGTGGCCGGGACAGCACTGAGTCGTTCAATCACAGCGGGTCATCAGGCAGACGCGTCAGTACGTCAACACCGTTTTCGGTGACTGCCATGGTGTGCTCCCACTGGGCCGACAGGCTGCGATCACGAGTGATGACCGTCCAGTCATCCGGCAGCAGGCGGGTTGCGGCCTTGCCCAGGTTGATCATGGGCTCGATGGTGAAGGTCATGCCCGGCTCCAGTTTTAGACCCTCGCCGGGGCGCCCGTAGTGCAACACCTGGGGCGCTTCGTGAAACACCCGACCAATGCCATGACCGCAGTACTCCCGCACCACGGAACAGCGCTGGCCCTCGGCATAAGCCTGGATCGCATGCCCGATATCGCCGAGCGTGACGCCCGGGCGCACCATTTCAATGCCGATCACCATGGCCTGGTGGGCGACCTCGCAGATTCGACGCGCCTTGACGGCCGGTTCGCCTACCAGAAACATCTTGCTGGTATCGCCATGCCAGCCATCCTGGATGACCGTGACATCGATGTTGACAATATCGCCGTCTTTCAGCACCTTGTCGCTGGGGATGCCGTGGCAGACCACATGATTGACCGAGGTGCAGATCGACTTGGGAAAGCCGCGGTAATTGAGCGGCGCTGGAATGGCCTTAAGCTCATTGACGATGAACTCATGGCAGATGCGATCCAGCTCGCCGGTGGTGACGCCGGGCTGAACATGCTCGCGAATCATCTTCAGAACGCTGGCCGCCTGCCGACCGGCCACGCGCATAGCCTCGATTTCTTCAGGCGTCTTGATGTGGATTCCGTGATTCATGTGTGTCGATGACATCGGGGTCGCCAGCCAGTCTACCGCAAGCTTCCTGAAATGGTGGCAAAGGACGGTTTTTTCCAGAGCTGGTAAAACCATGTCTTCTGGCACGTGTCTGAATCACGTCCATTCTGGCAGGATGGTGCTTATTATTGGAATCGAATCCAGGAGCCTTCATTGAACAGATTCGCCGCGATCGTGCTGCCGCCCGTGCTGATTGTGGGCGCGATAGGGCTAGTCGTTGTCGCCACCAAGAACCGGCCTCAGCCAGAGGAACGGGAGTTGACGCCTTCAGCCATGCTGGTCGACGCCATTGAGGCGCAGCGGAGTGTCGGCAACTTTCGCGTGCAGGCCCAGGGCACTGTACGACCGCGGACTGAAACCACCCTGGCCGCCGAGGTGAGCGGTCGGATCATCAGTGTCTCGGACAAGTTCGTCGCTGGCGGCTTTTTCCGTTCCGGTGACGTTCTGGCTGAAATCGATCCCAGCGACTATCAAGCGGCGCTACTCCAGGCAGAAGCCGAACTGGCTTCGGCCCGAGCCCAGTTGGCGGATGAATCGGCGCGCTCCGATCAGGCGCGTCGGGACTGGCAACGGATGCATGGCTCGGCGCGCGAACCCGGCGATCTGGTGTTGAGACTCCCGCAAGTGGCAGGCGCCCGCGCAGCCGTTCAGGCAGCCGAGGCCAGTGTATTGAGAGCCCAGCGCAACCTTGAGCGAACCCGGATCCGGCTGCCCTATGATGGCCTGGTCCGAAGCCGCCAGGCCAACCTGGGTCAGTATGTCTCGACCGGCACGGTTGTGGCCGTCACCTTCGCGGTCGATGTCGCCGAAATCCGGCTTCCGCTGTCTGACCAGGACCTCGCCTACCTCGAACTTCCCGCGCCGGGCCGGACCAACAGTGCTCCCCCGGCCGTTCGACTGGTCGGCAATGTCAATGGCCAGCGCGGCGAGTGGCATGGCCAGTTGGTGCGAACCGAAGGCGTTGTCGATGAGTCCTCGCGCCTGAGCTATGCCGTCGTCCAGGTTGAAGACCCCTACGGACTGCTCGGTCAGCAGCGCACGCTGCCGCTGCAGATGGGCACCTTCGTGCAGGCCGAGATCCAGGGACGGGAGTCGGCGGGCCTGATCGAACTGCCCCGTTCGGCCCTTCGGGAAGGCGATACCGTCTATCTGGCTGGGCCGGATAACAAACTTGAGATTCGCTCCGTCTCGGTCGTTCGGGCCACCGCTCATCGGGTGTATGTGCACAATGCGCTGCAGCCAGGCGACCGCGTGATTACCACCGCCATTCAGGCCCCCATTCCGGGCCTGAGCCTCCGGGTTCGGGACAGTGCGCTGCCTGAACCCGAATTGCGCTTACTGCCTGTCGATGACCTGGCCGAGCCAGCCGTCGAGCAGGCAGGTCCAGTCGAGCTGCCGTGATGACCACAGAGCCGCGCAACTGGTACGGCAATATCATTGCCTGGTTTGCCCACAATTCGGTGGCAGCCAATCTGCTGATGGTCTGCCTGCTGCTTGGTGGCCTCTTCACGGCAGTCACCATCACCAAGGAAATACAGCCACGCATCGAAACCAATTTCGTCACCGTCAGCGTGCCCTACCGCGGCGGCACGCCGCGCGATGTCGAACAGGGCGTGTTGCTGAAAATCGAGGAAGCGATCCAGGACCTGGAGGGCATTCGCGAAATCATCTCCACGGCACGCGAAGGATCCGGCACGGTCACGGTCGAGGTCGAAACCGGGTTCGATGTACTCGAGGTGCTCGACAACATCAAGAGCCGGGTCGATTCGATCGCCACCTTTCCGGCCGAAACCGAGCGTCCCATTTACCAGCGCAACGTCTGGACCCAGGAAGTTATTTGGGTGTCGATTTTCGGCGATGTCAATGAACGCACGCTCAAGGAAGCCGCGCGCCAGATCCGCGATGACATCACCGCCCTGCCCTCGGTTACCCGCGCCGACCTGGTGGGCGAGCGGGCCTATGAAATCGGTATCGAGGTCCGGGAAGAAACGCTGCGTTCCCACGAACTGACCCTGGCCGAAGTGGCCCAGGCCATTCGCCGCTCCTCGCTCGACCTGCCGGGTGGCCGCATTCAGGCTGCCGGCGGCGATATCCTTGTCCGTACTGTCGGCCAGGCCTACGTCGCGCGCGATTTCGAGGATATCGTCGTGCGCACCAACCCGGACGGCAGCCGGCTGCGGGTACGCGACATTGCCGAAATCCGTGACGGCTTTGTCGACCGGCAGTTCTACGCCCGTCACAACGGCGAGCCGGCGATTGCGGTGCGGGTGATGAGCATCGGCGAACAGAATGCGTTGGCCGTCTCGCGCGAAGTCCGCGATTACATCGACCGCAAGCAACAGACCCTGCCCGCCGGCATCAGCGTCGACTGGTGGGCCGATATTTCCT
>JBGTLI010000375.1:0-9856 GCA_041744195.1 Wenzhouxiangella sp.
CGTTGGACGCATGAAGGGCGCCTCAAGGCCGTGCTCGACGGCAATATCACGAATCACCAGATGATCAGTGGAGACCACTGCCCGGTCAATCCAGTCCATACGGCCAACCAGGTCGGCCGTATGTACCAGCAACGGCTTGCCGGCAACCGGTAGCAGATTCTTCATCGGGATGCCCTTGCTCCCGCCTCGCGCCGGCACGACTGCCAGTATTCGTTTCTTTCCGATCACGTGAGTCAGCTACTGACCTTGACCAGACGAGACTCCCGCGCCGAAGTCAGCGCAGCAACAATCACCTGCATGGTTTCGATGCCTGTCGAAATATCGAGTACAGAGTCCATGGCGTGATTTTCAAGCAACTCGCCAATGTGTTCGATTTCGCCCCGGAAATCATCTGGACGGGTCTTGGCGACACGCTTTTCCATCACCTCGCCGTCGTGCCGGACCAGGCGAACGAGATCATGATCAGGATCAACGCTGACCTGCCACTCGAGAAAGCCTTCCGTGCCTTCCATGCGCAGCCACTTCTGGGCCGGGCGAGTCACCACATCCTGCACGATGGTGCCGACAAGACCCTTGTCCGTCCGCACAGAAAGCTGGGCGATACGGTCATAGGCGGCGCCATCAGCTTCGACTTCGTCGAGCATGGCCATGACCTCGGTAATCTCTCCAAGGTCGGCCAGCCGGGCGAAGTGCTGCCAGATATTGATGGCATGACTATGCTCGCCCAGCGCGCCGCCACCCCGAGAGGTAAAGCCCAGATAACTGTCGGCCGGACCGTCCAGCCAGGGGTGAGCGCCGAAGATTCCTCCCCAATGCTCACGGGTCATGGCGCGCAGCGTGGTGATCTCTCCGATCGAGTGCTCGGCCAGCCAGGCCGCGGCAATTTTCGTGTGCTCGGTCAGCCGGTGGTTGTAGCCGACCAGCACCCGGGCATTGTATTCGGCTGCCACCTCAACCAATTCCGTGCACGGCTCAAGGTCAGGGGGGCATAAGGGTTTTTCGATCAACACGACCCGGGGCGAGCTGTTGCGGATTTCAGCCAGCGCCAGCGGAATATGGCTGTCCGGCGGTGTGCCGATAATCACCACATCAGAACTTTCGCCCGCGGTCGATTCCGGCAAACACAGCCGGATTCGATCATCCCAATGGCCATACCGGGATGGATAGATATCATTGCGGGTACGTTCCAGTGCCGCCTCGTCAATATCACACATCGTGACATCCCAGCCCTGGCGGCGAGCGCCGTGCGCCAGATGATTACCGATCGAGCCGGCTCCCAGAATTTTCACTCGCGTCATGGATTCATCTACCTGGATTGAAAAAAGACGGCTAGGCTTGCCAAACCATGCCCATTGTACCAAGCAATGTCAGCCAAGTTGGCAGCCCAGACAAGAAGCCCGCTTTCAGTCGCCGGTTGTCAATTTGAAGACGTTGCAGCCAACCTCTTGGATCTGTAAGGATTTTTCCAGGCCAACGCACCCGGCGATCAGGCGACTGCGCTGGCGGACCTCGTCGAGCGAGGTATCTGGAAACATGTGAGCCAGGTAGGGCCGATAATTGGCCGTTCCCGGTAATCGATGCTCGATGTGCCGAAACATGCGCCGAAGACCGAGCGCAAGACCAGCGGTTCGCGGTCTGCTGCCAGGCGGTGGCTCTACGTTGTCCAGCAGCGGCTGCAAGGCGGCAAGGATACGCTCGCAGGCCAGTGTTTCGTCATCCACCCCGGCCATGGCTTGCGCCATGGTGGCCCGGGCGCCGGCTTCGGCCTGGGCTGAAAATGCAGCGGCGGAATCCTTGTGGCAGCGAACAACCGCAGCGCCCAGGCTGTCCAGGTCCGGGCACGACAGGCTGATTCCATTGGGCAATGGATGATCGAATTGCGACGACATCACCGGACGATAGGCCAGTGCCGGCCGCGCGAGCTGAAAAGCTTCAAGCGCCGTAGTGCAGCCATTGTGAATCAGTCCGTCAGAAGCCAGCAGCCAGGACAGGACATTACCCTGTCGAGCAACCTGGACGTTGGCCAGAGACCCGGCCAGCTTTTTCCAGATGTGGCTGCATTCGCTCGGATGCGGCCGGATGATGAAATCGATGTCCGGCAAAGTCCGGGCCAGTCGGGGTATGGCGTCGATGAATGCCTTGAACAGTTCGAACTTGTGGGCCGCGAAGCCGCCGCGCGGATCGTCGGGACGCTGCTCACGCAGCCATTTGAGGTGACGGCTCTGGCGCGGCTGAACATGGTTGACACGGGAAAAGTTGGTGTTAATCAGCATGAAGCGGCCGTATCGGGCACGAATCGCCGCGACCTCGTCGGCAAACAGCGCCTGTAAGGGCTTCTTGAGCAGATCGGCACGTGGGTTGCCACACACGGCAATGGGCGCTCCAGTATAGTCCGGGTGCTCGCGCCAGGCGGCCGCATTGTCGTCTCCCCAGGCGATCAGCAACTCAGCTTCGTTCAAAGTGGGTCCATCGACCTTGGTGCGCCAATAAACTTCGCGCGAAGCCCATACCAGCCCTTCCTCGTCCCACAGGGCTACGCGATGGCCGCAGGAGCGGGCCAGAGCCAGATTGTGGCGCGAGCGCGCGGTCACGCTCTTGCCCACATAGACACCAGCCGGATAGCGTGACAGATTCAGATCAACGGTTTTCTTAGACCCGACAATGGCCGGTGTGCCGCGTGCGGCGGCAATCAGACCCAGCAGCAGTTTGGCGTCGAATTCCCGAACCCGGGTTTCGCAAGGAAGAATCAGGGTGCGCATCAAGCCTGCTGAAACCTTGCAAACAGCTCCGGGCCCAGGCGTTCTTCGACAAATCGATCTATACGTCCGATTTCATCGTCACTGAAATAGTCTCGATATCCCCCGACCTTGCCGCGCCGGACCTTGTAGGAATCGGGGTCCAGCGTATCCTTGGCCTTGAGCCTGCTGTTCTTGTAGTAGTTGTCCCGCTCCTTTCGCTTGAGTGCTTCAAAGGAGGCGAACTCCACCGCATCACCGATGGCCTCGGCGCTGAAGTCCTGACCGAGAAACGCAAGCAACCGCTGCATTTCCGCTTCCGGTTGCGCCCTGAGGGTCTCGTAATAGAGTCGATAGACACTCTGCCAGTCATCCAGCTCGCGGTGCCAGTTGTTCAGATAGTCGCAGATTGCCGGCAGCCCCAGGGGTGACTGCATGACAAAATCAAACATTGAGCCGGAATCTTCAACCTGGTACATCTCGCGCTTATAAGCGCTGGCTCTGCGGGTCGATTGAAAATATTCCGACACCGCCACATCGCGAGGATCACGCAACAGGAAGACCACCGGCATGGAGCGAAGCTTTTGCCCATGACGTGGGTGGCGCGCCAGTCGATCCAGATAATGGCCATGGGTCATGGCGATGACCGGCACGGCGGCATTTTGCTGATGGAAGTTGTCATACTCCATCAACTGGTTTTCCGCCAGGCCGTGTTTCTTCTGGTACAGGCGCGAAAGCATGGCTCGCAGCCAGGTGCGACCACTCTTGGCTCTGGACAAAACAAGCATATCGGCGGCAAGTACGCGCCGGTTGTCCAGACCTGCGCGCAGGCGATGACGCAGGGCCACTCTTCGCTGCCGAGGCAAAGGGGCGGTCAAGGCCCAGATGCCGGCTCGATAAAGACGTAGACGGTCAATCATGGCAAATCATGTCGCGAGGCAGCCCGCATTGTAATGGATGGGGCACGGCAACACCCGAAATCTCCGACGCCTCAGGCGTCTTTGCCCTGCAGGCCGAGCTCCGGTTCGGCGGCACCTTCGGCATGCAGGCGCGCCACAGCCGCCTGGGCCCGAGCAGCCAGTTCCCGTCGCTGGACCGAAGTCATGCCACGGGTGCTGATCGGCTCGCCGATCAGCACCTCAATTCGGCCGGGTCGGATGCTGAAACTTCCCGGCGGCATGACCTGTCCTGAGCCCCGGATCGCGACCGGTACCACCGGTTGCCCGGCGTCGATTGCTGCGCGGAACACACCGGTTCTGAACTCGCCAATGACGCCATCCTTGCTCCGGGTGCCTTCCGGAAAGGCACACAGGCTGTGCCCCTGCTCAAGCAGGCTTGCTGCATACTGAATCTGATGGCGCGCCCGAGGCGGATCGCGGCGCTGAATCAATACCATGCCCATCGCTCTGGTGTACCAGCCCAGAAACGGCACCCAGCCGAGTTCCGCCTTGAGCAGAAAACGAAGCGGTACTGGCACCGCCATGAACAGGGCGCATATATCGATCATCGACTGATGATTGGCAACCAATACATAGGCCTGATCGAAATCAACCTTCTCAGCGCCCCGGACCTCAACCCGTGCCAGCGCGCCATGCACCAGTGCCGGCGCCCAAAGCCAGGCGGCCATCCGCAAGGCACACTTTCACTGCCAGTCACCACTCGCACAAGCAGGGCGACAGTAATCGCGATCATTGAACCGAATAGCGTCAACAAAAGCTGGACTGCGTTGAACGGCAGCCAGAGTAAATCGATGGCTCTTTTCATACAGGATGCGCCCGAAGAAGGCGCCGAAACCGCGGTTCTGGAATTGCAGCAGATCATACCGGTCCCTGTGGCAGTTGACAAACCATGCTGCAAGGCAGGTGCCGACGACCACCGGACCAAGTTACACTTCGCTATCCGGACACAGATTCGGACTTCAGGGAGAACAGCATGAACCTTGTTCCGGCAGATTTCAATTCATGATCGTGCTCATCATGATCGCGGTCGGCGCGCTGCTCGGCCTTGTCGCAAGTGAAGCCTGGCTGATGAACATGCTGCTGGGCGAGACCCGCTGGCTGGCGGTGGCGACCGGCGGTGCCGTCGGCGGCCTTTGGGGCATGGTTTTACGGCAGTCCGAGCGCATCGGGCGACTGGAACGGCATTTGAAGGAACACGCCGTCAGCGGCGAGTCACGGACCAAGGCGGCCGAAGCTCCGGCAGCCACCGACGCGCCTGCCAGAGCGGGCCGAACCGATACGCCTGCCGCCACGCCGCCGCTTCGAACCCCCCAAAGGCCAGCGGCAGCCACCCGGCAGGACGATTGGCAGGACACCAGCCAGGGCGCCATTCAGGGCAATCGCCAGGATAGTCGTCACGATAATCATTACGATAATCATTACGATAGTCGTCAAGATAGTCGTAAAGATCATCGGCAACCACCATCGGTGGTCTGGCTGCGCCTGCGCGGCTGGTTCATTGAAGGCAACGTGCCGGTTAAGATCGGCATCCTGGTCTCATTTATCGGTGTCGCCGCACTGCTGCGCTATGTCAATGAGCAGGGCTGGCTTACCGCACCGATCGAAGTGCGGCTGCTGGCTGTTGCGGCGGCGGCCATTGGCGCGCTGATCTTTGGCTGGCGCCAGAGGACCGATCGTCGCGTTTTCGCCCTGTCACTTCAGGGGGGCGCCATAGGCGTGCTACTCCTGACGATCTTCGCCGCCTTTCGCTTGTATCAAGTCCTGCCGTCAGAGGCGGCATTTGGCCTGATGGTGATCCTGGTTGCCGCCGGAGGCGTGCTGGCTGTAGCGCAGTCTGCCGCAGGACTGGCCGTACTCACCATGCTGGCCGGCTTTGCCGCGCCTCTTCTCATTTCAACCGGCGATGGTAACCACATCGCCCTGTTCAGTTGGTACGCCGTCCTGAATCTGGCCGTGTTTGCCGTGGCCTGGCGACAGCACTGGCCGCTGCTGAACCGGGTCGGCTTTCTGTTTACCTTTGTCGTGGGCGCCGCGTGGGGCGTTTTGTCCTGGTCGCCCGAACATTACGTCAGCGCCCAGGCGTTTCTGCTGCTGTTTTTTACCCTGTATCTGCTGATTCCGATGCTGGAGGCCAGACGAAGCGACAGTCGCTCCGCGCCAGCGCTTGACGTCATCCTGGTGTTTGGCCTGCCTCTGTTTGCCGTTCCCCTGCAAATCGGCCTGCTGCAGGGCGACCGAATCGCGATCGCCTTTTCCGCCGTTTACGGCGCGCTGATCTACCTGTTCGGGGCCGCGCTGATCTTGCGTCGCTGGCGCATTCGCAGCCTGGGCCAGTCCCATGCCGTTCTTGCCATCGGGCTGGCCACTCTAGCCGTGCCATTTGCCTTTTCGGGCCCCACCATCACTTTTATCTGGGCCGCCGAGGGCGCCGCACTGGTCTGGTTCGGCTGTATTCAGGGCCGTCGACTGACCCGCCTATCCGGTCTGGCGCTGCAATTGGCCGCTGTCGGCGTGTGGCTGGTGGCGCACGCGTTGTCCGGACATTCACCTGGCCCCATTCTGGTCAACTCGATCTTTCTAGGCGGCATGGCCCTGGTTGTTGCCGGTGCCGTGACCGCCTGGCAGTACCACCTTGCCGGCGCAACGTTATGGCGGGTCAACCTGATCGCCGCCTGGACCCTGTCCATCTGGGTGATAGCAGGGGTCATGGAATTGACCGCCCAACTGCCCGGCCACCGACTGGCACAAGGCCTTACTGCCTTCTGGGCTTTGACAGCGCTGCTTGCCGCCCTGGCTCATCGGCGCTTTGTCTGGCCTGTTACGGGTTTTGCCTCGGCGGCGGCATTCATTCTCTGCGCACTGCATGCATTCGAACTGATCTTCGACGGCCCGCTTCCGGGCCTGAATTTGGCGGTCTGGCTGTCAGTCATCGCCTCAGCCTTGCTCAGTGACCACTTGCTGCTTAAGGCCGGAACCCGCTGGCGTTTCTGGACCACGCTGGCCGCACACCTGGCTGTCTTTACCACGCTGGCCCTTGCCGGCATTCACCTGGCCACCGAAAGCTGGCAACTGGGAACCGGCTGGTCCTGGCTGGCTGGGGCGCTGCCCGCACTGGTACTGGTAAGCTGGCTGCTGAGTCAGCGACGTCCACCTCTTTGTGCCGACACCCTCCCCGGAGACGCTTATGCCGGGTTGACCGCTGCCACATTGCTGGTCCTGGGTTTGGGGCTGACCGCAAGCCTGTTTTCACCGGGTCAATCCGCTCCCCTGCCCTGGTTGGCAGTCATCAACCCACTCGAGCTGGGCCAGATAATCGCCCTGCTGCTTCTGGTTGTCGCCTGCCGCCTGAAAGCCCCGCCCTTCCTGCCGCTGCCAGGCATCATTCCTGCCGCCGCTGCGCTCGTGGTACTGACGATCATGGTTCTGCGCAGCGTGCATCACGTTGCCGGTCTGGACTGGGAGTTGGCCGCGCTACTGCAATCGCAATACAGCCAGGCAGCACTGAGCCTGTTGTGGTCAGCCCTGGGCGTCATCGCATGGGTCATCGGCTCTCGACGACGAATCCCCGCGCTGTGGTGGGCCGGTGCGATGCTGCTTGGCCTTGTTCTGGTCAAACTGCTGCTGGTGGACCGACAGTTCCTGTCCAACATGGCCGGTATCCTGTCCTTTCTGGCATTCGGCATGTTGTCGATGCTGGTGGGTTATCTGGCCCCGGCCCCACCCTCCACCCGCCCTGAGCGTGAGAATCCCGCATGAGAACCTTGTTATTCGTTTTGGCCCTGCTTGTCGGCTCTACCGTGGCGGTTGCCGCCCCACATCAGTTTGTCAGCGTGTGGACACTCAACCCGGATCAGGACACACCGATCTGGCGCGTTGCGTTAACGCCGGAAGTCATGGAATCCCTGCATCTGGCGGACGCTCGCGACCTGGTGATCACTGATGGCGAGAATCAGCCGGTTCCCTTTCGGCGCCTGCGCCGCAGTGACCTGATGGAAACGTTGGTGGCCCGGCAGGAGTTGATTTCGCAATCGGCATTGATCGCCGAAGATACCCGCGAGTCAAGCCCACTTGAACTCGAGCTCCAGCACGAGGGGACACGACTGGTCGTCCGCTCACCGCACCCCGACAGCGGACCCCAGGCCCGGGGTCAACTCAGGTTCGAAGCGCTGATCGGGGCTCCGGAATCACCGTCCGATCTGCCACGTCGGGAACTGGTGTTCGAACTGGGCAGCCTGCACACCCTTGACCTCGACTGCCGGTTGCGGGATGCCGATGACGATATTCCGGCCAGCCAACGCGCGACCCTGACAGCACTTGGTGATACCCGACCGCGTCGCTACCAGGCCCGCATCCCCATCGAAAACCTGCCGCGCGCCTGGCATGTCGGCTGTTATGGTCAGCCGGCTCCGCTCGACCTGGAACTGGTTCAGAGCATGCTGGAAAGCCGGGGCGAGCGTGACCACCGTCAAACCCTTACCATCAATCCCGCACCCCACCCTGGAACAGAGCCCGGCATACTGGAGTTCGAGCTTGACGCGCCCTGGCGCGCCCTGGATATTGGCGTGACGAGTACAGAGCCGAACCTGCTCAGCAGTATCGTAGTCCTCTCCAGAGCAACAGACAACGAGCGCTGGCAGGAACGGGCCACGGTGCCTCTTTCAACGCTTGAGAACGACCTGCCAGCCCGGTCCCGCCTGAGCGGCTCCGAGCACTTGCGCCACCGACACTGGCGTCTACTGGCGGACCCTGTCCTGCGTTATCCACCATCAGTTGAGATGGCGGTGGAAGTCGAGAATGTGGCATTTTTTGCCCAGGGCAACGGCCCGTGGCGTCTCTACGCGGGCAGCCTGAACCCGGTTCCCGAAACCGCCACCGAACAACTCGTGGCAGATGCCGCCAGCCGCCTCGGCCCAGCCTGGGACTGGCCGCGCATCGAACCGGCCGATGGGCGCGAAGCGGATGGTCCCGGCGCCCTGGAACCACCAGCACCTGAAATTCCCTGGCAACGCTACCTGCTCTGGCTGGTCCTGTTCACCGGCGCCGCCACAGTCGCGCTCCTGGCCGTTCGCCTGTTGCGCCAGAGCAACTGAACCCCCGACTACGTCTTATCCGATTCACGACGCCTGCTGGTGGCCGCTATCTATCGTGCGCAGTCCTGCGTGACCCGCGGCCGGGCGGTACAATCCTGACCTGACTCACCAGAAGCCACAACATGCCCTTCCCCCAACCCTTTTACCGCTGGCGGCCACACCCCTGGCACGGACTGGAAACCGGTCGCCAACCACCCTTCAGCGTTTGCGCCTACATCGAGATCACGCCGTACGACACGGTCAAGTACGAGATTGACAAAAAAACCGGCTATCTGAGGGTTGATCGGCCGCAACGCACCTCGTCGCAGCCTCCGACCCTTTACGGCTTCATTCCGCGCACCTACTGCGGTGAACGGGTCGGAGCATTGATGCCTGGCGCGCTGCGCGGCGACGGTGACCCGCTGGATATCTGTGTCTTCAGCGAACGCCCCATCTCCCGCAGCGAAGTGCTGCTGGACGTGCGCGTGATCGGCGGTTTGCAAATGCTCGACAACGGCGAGGCCGACGACAAAATTGTCGCCGTCCTCGAAAACGACAGCGTCTGGGGCCACGCCGAAGACATCAGCGAATTGCCGCGCAACCTCATCGAGCGCCTCCGCCACTATTTCCTGACCTATAAGCTGCTGCCGGGTGAGCCGGGCAACGTGGCCATCGACGAAATCTACGGCAAGGACCACGCACTGATGGTCGTGGAAGCCTCAATCCAGGACTACACCGACGAGTTCGGTGATTGAAATATGCCGATGCCTGCGCAGGGGTTGACTCAATACGGATAACATCCGATAATTCCCGGCTTGCGATTCCCCGGTAGCTCAGCTGGTTAGAGCGGGTGACTGTTAATCACTAGGTCGTTGGTTCGAATCCGACCCGGGGAGCCAATAAATTCAAGGCCTTGCGACTGTTTCGACGGCGCAAGGCCTTTTCTTTTTTGGCTCTAGTGTAGTGTCGGAAATAGATTAATGAGATAGAAGGGCTTCACGTGCACGTCCGACCTTAGCGAGGATGTCATTGGCTGTTTTGGTCCAGACGAACGGCTTGCTATTAGCATTGTGTGATTCGATGAACTCATAGA
>JBGTLI010000376.1:0-9867 GCA_041744195.1 Wenzhouxiangella sp.
CCAAAGCGCTTCAACCCGGTCGCGCCGGGTGCCGTAGCAGTTGCCATAGACATCGGCGTGTTCAAGGTAGGCCCCGGATGCCACATCCTGGTGGAAGGTGTGGAGATCGACGAAATGGTACTGCTCACCATCGACTTCGCCCGCTCTTGGCTTGCGCGTGGTGTCGGATACAGACAGTGCCAGATGCCCACAGCGCTCCAAAAGCGCCCGCATCAGGCTGGTCTTGCCCGCGCCCGACGGCGCGGCAATCAAATACAATTCGCCCTTATTCGACATTCTGGATCTGCTCGCGCATCTGTTCGATCAGCACCTTCAGTTCCACCGCCGCCTGGCCGGTCTCGACCACGGAGGCCTTCGAACCCAGCGTATTGGCCTCGCGGTTGAGTTCCTGCATCAGGAAATCCAGTCGCCGACCGACCGGCTCGACCAGGCCCAGCACGCGGCGAATTTCAGCGACGTGAGCCTGGAGACGGTCAAGTTCTTCGTCCACATCGAGCTTCTGAAGCTGCAGCACCACTTCCTGTTCGATCCGGCCCGGCTCGACCGGCTGGCTGAGAGCGGCCAGGCGCTCGCGAAACCGCTGATCGAGAGCGGCGCGAATCTGCGGCAAATGGCGCCGCACCTGTTCGGCCTGGGCTTCGATGCGGTCAAGGCGGGACTGAATCATCTCGGCAATGGCAGCGCCTTCCTGTTCACGCGCGTCAATCAGGGCGGCCAGCGCCTTGTCGAGCAGTTCCAGGGCAGCTTCGCGTTCGGATTCAAAATCCGGGCGTTCCTGAACAACAACGCCGGGCCAGTTGAGCAGATGGACCAGGTCCGGCTGGGCCGCACCGCCACTCAGGGCGGTCAGGTCGTCGTGACAACGCACCAGGGCGCGCGCCAGGTCATCATTGAGGCGCATGTCTGCGGTGACCACGGCCGGGTCAGCCTGAAATTTCAGGCTGACCTCAACCTTGCCGCGATTGAGCGCATCCTTGAAACGCTGCCGGATATCCGGTTCGAGCGTGCGAAAGTCTTCCGGCAGGCGCAAGGACAGGTCGAGGTAGCGCTGATTGACCGAACGCAGCTCCCAGGTCAGTTGGCCAAGTGGTGTTTGGGTCGACTGCATGGCATAAGCCGTCATGCTTCGAATCATCGTGTTGTCCAGACTGCTATCAAGCCGCTCATGGTAACCTTGCCGGCCCTGTAATAGAAAGAATTGTGAGCATTGATGAGACCTTCCGGACGTCGTCCTGACGAACTGCGGCCTGTAGTTATACAGCGCCATTTCACCAAGCACGCTGAAGGCTCGGTCCTGATCTCCTGCGGTGATACCCGGGTTCTATGCACCGCCAGTGTGGAAGAACGCATTCCGCCCTGGCTGCGGGGCAAGGGCAGCGGCTGGCTGACAGCCGAATACGGCATGCTGCCGCGCGCGACCGGCAGTCGCAATATGCGCGAGGCCACCCGCGGCAAGCAGGGCGGCCGCACCCTGGAGATTCAGCGCCTGATCGGTCGCAGCCTGCGCGCCGTGATCGACATGCAGGCCCTGGGCGAGCGTACTGTCACCATTGACTGCGATGTGCTGCAAGCCGATGGCGGCACACGAACGGCGTCGATCACCGGGGCCTACGTCGCCCTGGTCGATGCCATGAATGCCCTGCTGGCCGCCAGCCGTATCAAGCGCAACCCAATCCATGGCCGCATCGCGGCGGTATCGGTCGGCATGGTCGGAAATGATGCGGTGCTCGATCTGGACTATATCGAGGATGCCGCTGCCGATACCGATCTGAACGTGGTCATGAACGATGGTGGCGGCTTTATTGAAGTCCAGGGCACGGCTGAAGGTCATGCTTTTCGTCGTGGCGAGCTCGACACCATGCTCGACCTGGCCGGCAAGGGCGTGGCGGAACTGATCGAAGCCCAGGAGGCGGCGCTCAATGCCCCTTGAGAAACTGGTTTTGGCCAGCGCCAACCCTGGCAAGCTGAAGGAGCTGGGCCACCTGCTTGAGTCGGTGCACTGGAAAGTGGTGTCTCAGCAGGATTTCAACGTCGAACCCGTCGAGGAAACGGGGCTGACCTTTGTCGAAAACGCCCTGCTCAAGGCCCGTGCGGCAAGTCAGGCGTCAGGCCTGCCCGCCCTCGGTGATGACTCGGGCCTGGTCGTTGACGCACTCAACGGCCAACCCGGGATTTATTCCGCCCGCTTCGCCGGAGCCAACGCCAGCGACGCTGACAACAGCGCCCTGCTGCTCGAAAGGCTCGACGGTGTACCGATGGAGCGACGCCAGGCATGCTTTTACTGCTGCCTGGCCCTGCTGCGCCATGCCGCGGACCCGGCGCCGATCATTGTCAGCGGCATCTGGCACGGCCACATCCTCGAAACCCCGCGCGGCGACAATGGCTTCGGCTACGATCCCGTGTTCCAGGACCCCCACCTCGGCATCACCGCCGCCGAACTCCCGTTCTCCGAAAAAGCCCGAATCAGCCACCGCGGCAAGGCCCTGGCGGAGTTGATTGGTCGATTGAAGGGCGATTAATGCGGGGAAGCTGGAAGATATGGGAAACAAGAAAAGATTGAACCACAGAGGACACAGAGAGCACAGAGAAAAATAGTGTTTTAAATCTCTGTGGCCACTGTGGTGAGTGCTTTTGCTTTTAGATTCGAAGGCGTTCGTGAATGAATTCAGATCCTATGACTGAGCAGATTATTGGATGCGCTATTGATGTGCACCGGCATCTTGGTCCAGGCCTGCTGGAGTCCGCTTATCGACAATGTCTAAGCCATGAACTATCGTTGCGTGAGATTCAATTTGAAAGTGAAGTGCCTATTTCGGTCGTATACAAAGATTCCCGGCTGGATTGCGGATTCAGGATGGACCTACTGGTAGAGAATCATGTTGTCGTGGAACTGAAGACGGTTGAGAAGCTCTTACCCGTTCATCATGCTCAGCTATTGAGCTACATGAAGCTTTCTGGCGTTTCTACTGGGCTATTGATTAACTTCAATGTCACCCGGCTAATTGACGGGGTCAAGCGCAAGAAAATTTAGAGGCTAAATCCTGATTGGCAATTTTTTAACTTTTATATCCTCTGTGCCCTCTGTGTCCTCTGTGGTGAAAGCTTCTAAAACTCATGACTAATAATCTCCACCTGCCGCCGCTTTCGCTGTACATCCACCTGCCCTGGTGTGTAGTCAAGTGTCCGTATTGTGATTTCAACTCGCATGCGCTGTCCGGGACCTTGCCGGAGGAGGCATATGTCGATGCGTTGCTGGCTGACCTCGAGGTGGATCTGCCGCGAGTCTGGGGGCGGACGGTGCATTCGATATTTCTGGGTGGCGGTACGCCCAGCCTGTTTTCCGGCGCGGCGCTGGGTCGGTTACTGTCGGGCGTGCGGGCAAGGGTGTCACTAGCGCCGGATGCCGAGATCACCATGGAGGCCAATCCCGGGACGGTCGAGCACGATCGTTTCGGCGCCTACCGCGAAGCAGGTATCAACCGGATTTCACTCGGCATCCAGACCTTTGACGACAGCCACCTGAAAACCCTGGGGCGCATTCACTCCGGCGCTCAGGCCGAGCGCGCGATCGGACTGATGCGGGCCGCCGGGTTCGACAATTTCAACCTCGACCTGATGTGGGCGCTGCCGAATCAATCCCCCGACCAGGCACTGGCCGATATCGAGCGCGCCCTGTCATTCCAACCGCCGCACCTGTCGCATTACCAGCTCACCATCGAACCCAACACGCTGTTTGCCGCCCGACCGCCGGCCATGCCAGACGAGGAACTGACCTGGACGATTCAGGAAGCCGGCGCCGAAGCACTCACCCGGGCCGGATTCGACGCCTATGAAATCTCGGCCTGGTCGAAACCGGGCCGGGCCAGCCGCCACAACCTCAATTACTGGCGCTTTGGCGATTACCTGGGCATCGGCGCCGGCGCTCATGCCAAGATCACCCTGCCTGCCGAGCAGCAAGTGCTGCGCCTGCGGCGCAAGTCATTGCCGCGCAGCTACCTGAACGCGGCCACAGACGGATCCTTCATCGCCGAACAGCAGGCTGTCAGTCCATCCGACCTGGCTTTCGAGTACTTCCTCAATCGCTTTCGCCTGGAAGAACCGGTGCCCCTGGCCGAGTTCGAAGCCCGCACCGGCCAGCCCCGCGCCAGCATCTCCATCCCCCTGGCCCACGCCGCCGAACTCGGCCTGATCGAAACCAACGACACCCACATCACCCGCACCAAAACCGGTGCCCAATACCTCAACGACCTCCAACGTTTGTTCCTGCCGGAATCTTGATCGGTGCGGCGGTGGTCGGAAGACGGAAGACGGAAAAACCGGAAACCGAACCAGCCAACCAGCCAACCAGCCAACCAGCCAACCAGCCAACCAGCAAACCAGCAAACCAGCTAACCTAGTCCCGTGAACGCCATCATCGCTATCGCCACGCTGCTGTTCGGTATCGCCATCATCCTGGCGGGCAACGGGCTGCTGAGCACGTTGCTGGGGGTGCGCGGTGAGATGGAAGGTTTCAGCAGCGCTACGTTGGGCCTGATCATGAGCGGCTATTTCGCCGGCTTCGTGCTGGGGACCTTCCTTGTGCCCGACATCATCCGGCGGGTCGGCCACATCCGCATGTTCGCGGCACTGGCCTCCATCGCCTCCGTCATCATCCTGCTTCACGGCATGCTGATCCATCCCGTGGCCTGGTTCCTGCTGCGCGGGCTGTCAGGGATCTGTATCGTCGGTCTGTACATCGTGATCGAAAGCTGGCTGAACGAACAGACGCCGAACGAGCAGCGCGGTCACGTGTTTTCCGCCTACATGACCACCACCTTGATCGGACTGGGTATCGGTCAATGGCTGCTGCTGGCCGGGGACATCAGCACCCTGTTTCTGTTCGCGCTGGGTTCGGTGTTGCTTTCGCTGGGCCTGGTGCCGGTCGCATTGACGCGGGTCCAGGAACCAATAATCGCAGAAGCCCACCGCCTGGGCCTCAGAGCGCTTTATCGCGTTTCCCCCCTGGGGGTGCTGGGCTGCGTGTTCGCTGGCCTGGGCGGCGGTGCGTTCTGGGGACTGGGACCGGTTTTTGCTGCCGGGATCGGCATGAGCCCGGCCGGTATTGCTGCTTTCATGGGGCTGACCATTGTAGGTGGGATCGTGATGTTGTGGCCAATCGGCCGTCTGTCCGATTACTTCAAACGTCGCACTGTTTTGATGTGGGTGTGCTTTTTGACCGCCGCAGCCGCCGCTCTGGCAACCTGGTTGACTTTGCTTGATCCGCGCATGGTATTGGCGGGCGGGTTCATGTACGGCGCTTTCGGTTTCGGCATTTATGCCTTGTCGGCCGCCCACACCAACGACCATGTCGATTCGTCGCAGATGCTTGAAGTGACTTCAAGCTTGCAGTTGCTCTGGGGCAGCGGCGCCATTGCCGGGCCCATCCTGGCCGGGGTGCTGATGCAATGGAGTGGGCCAATCGCACTATTGCCCTTCATGGGCATGGCGGCCCTGGTGCCGGCGCTGTTCGCCCTCTATCGGATGAGCGTCAGCCAGCCGGTTCCGGCCGAGCAACAAGGCGAATGGGTGCCGCAGTTCGCCACCTCGCCTGTTGCGCTTGAAATGCATCCGGAGCAGGATGAAGCGATCAGTCCGCCGCCGCCCACCGGCCCTGATCAATAAACTCACGCCAACTCGCGATCGCCTTTCGCCGGTTGTTGCCCTCCGGGTCACACACGGGGAGGGGGAACCTGGCGGGATTCTCGTCTTCTCTGTGCAGATCGGGTATATCCAGCTCCGAGGCCAGGCCCAACTCGATCGCGTATTCATCGAACAGGGTTCCGCCTTCAGGCACGATATCCGGATCACCCGCCGTCTCGACCATGACCTGAAGATCATCAAGGCAATTGTTCATGTCGATCCAGCTGGCCTGCAAAGCTTCGCACTCTGGCGGCCTGATGGTTGCATTGCCACCACCGCGTACAATAAATGTCGATGGCGGGTTGGTAACATCGTCAGGGTCGTAGGCGATGCTGACGGAGTGAGGATCGATGTTTTCGGCCAAATGCTGCAACAAAACCAGGCCCGAGCTCTCTGCATTACCAAAACCGCGGATATCGATCAGCCCGCCCAGAATCAGCAAGTCGCCGGTATAGGCCGGTGCGCCACCGGACAGGTAGGCACCCTCCATAAGAATCGTGCCGTGAATGGTGCAGTTGCCGGCGACCTCCAGATCACCGGCAACATAGGTCAGGCCACCGGCGATTGTTGCGCCGCAGCTGTTGGCGTTCTTCCAGTCCTGGTGGTTGTCATGTAGGGTGCCGAAGCAGGCGGCAAACGGGTTGGCATCCGGCCCGAATTGATCAATCCAGGATGTGGATGCGCGCATCCCGATTTTCATGCCGTTGACAACCCGAGCCAGCAGATGCGGATTGCCCCAGGCGCCATCAAGTTCACCCGAGGTAATGCCCGGATCGGTGGGCAGGTAATTTCCGACCTGGTTGTCGCGCAACTGATCGCGCATTTCGGCGGCATCCTCGGCCCGCGCAGTCTTGATTGGACAGCCATCAGGGCGCGCGTCGATGCCGAAAGCCTGGGAGTCAGGCATGCGCAGGTCGATATCGGACAAGGGCCCGGTCTGGATAAGGCAGGTGCCGTCGAAATTACCGCGGTTTTCCAGCCGCACTTCGATCTCACGCGTGGCCAGCACCGTCGAATCACCACTTCGGATCACATCCCCCCTGCTCAGCACCAGCAATTGTTGCGGCGGGTCCTCGGTAAAGCCGGTCAGAAGTTCCCAGTCTGGCGCCTCGAAACAGCCAACTCTTTTGCGATATTCGACGCGAAAGCCGGCGGGGATCCCCGGGATATCCAACTCCGTGCCCGCCGAGCCTTCATCCGGTACCCAGCCGCCCATCCAGTCGCCCTGGCCTCTCAGGCAGATCAACGGCTCGCCGTCATCGCCGGTCGGCCAGGAACCCGAATCCAGACCCCATTCCAGCGATTCGGTAATGCCGGCCGAGGCCGCCTTGAACGCCAGCGCCTGGAGATTGGCATTCGATGCCATGCGCTCCTGCATCGCCACACTGCTCATGGTGGCCACGCCAAGCATGGTCAGTACCAACAACAGCAGCAGGGCAAAAATCAGCGCAACTCCCCGGGGAACAGCGCTGAAACCGATCTTGTTGTTCATGAATATCACCTTTGGCCAGGCAGACTGGCAACTCATCGACCGAAGACCCGGTCGACTATGATGTTTCTGAAAGAGGCACTCAGCACCGCGGTCCGGGTATCGCCATTGCCCAGGCCGTCAAATGCCATCGTGATCCGGACACCGGTGCAGGCCGTGGCCAGATCATCTTCGGTCGCAAACGTGCAAGGTGCGGTCGCATCGGCAGGAATGAATTCAAAGCTGAGGTTGTTCACTCCGGCCGCCAGTGCGGTCTGACGGCTGGGTCCGAAAAACGGCGTGTTACCGGCCGAACCGCTCCGTCCCTCGCAAGCGAGGTTTCCGGCTGCGTCCACGAAATAGCGGTTCTCGATCACCCGCAGTTCGCTGAACTGATCAAATGCCTGCCTGGACTGCCCGCAGTGCGATCGCCCGGCATAGCGGACTGTCAGTGCCTCGCCTTCGGTAATGACGGCGTAGTTCTGGCCAATCAGCTCGTACTCTTCGAGGGTCAGAGTCAACTGGTCGCGAAAGCCGGCGTTGCGAATATCGCGCAGCAACGAATCGCTGGCAAAGCGCATATTCTCCTGAATCCGCGACAGCCCCTCGGCATCGGCAGCAGCCGAACGACCGGAAGCGAACGTGAGCAGCAGGCCGCCGAGCAGGAACAGGCTCAAGGCCAGGGCGACCATCAACTCGACCAGCGTGAACCCGGCCGCCTTGCTGGTGATCGAGCCAATCAGTGTGTTCATTCTCATCACTCAAGCCCCCAGGTCCGGCGCGCAGATGACCCGCGCGGTATAACGGAAGATTTCTGCGTCGCCATTGAAGCGCTGTTCAGGCCAGCTGATCGTCGTGTGCACTTCAAGCCAGAAATCGTAAGGCGAATTGACGTCGAAGCGGGCCGGCGAGATCGACACCAGGTCGATTTCCAGACCGGGGATGGTGACGTCGCTGGCAACAGCCGTTCCCCACTGATCTTCGATCTGGGCAACCAAGGGCTCAACATCATCGGCCTCGTTCAAGCAGCCACTGTTGCGATCAGCCATCAGTAACCAGAGCTTCTCCTCCATGTCGAGTGCGATGGAAGAGGCAATGGACGAGTAATACGACGAGTGGGCATGACGCAAGCCATTGAGCTGGAGTGATGCGATACCCAGCAGGCCAATGGCCAGTACCAAAAGCGCTACCATAACCTCGATCAGCGAAAAGCCCTTGTCATATTGCCGCCCCCGGCTTTGATTCTGTTTCATTGCTGTCTCCATACTGCCTGTAACTTCTTGCTCGCTCTCATTTCAGCGGCCCTCTCAGTGGGTCACGATTCCGGGCAGGCCATACCCATCGTAGTCACCTGCCCGGTCGGCAAAACGCGTACCCTTCTGGCCTGGCGAAGCCCGGAACAGTTTTCATGAACCAGGGTCAGGTTCGCTTCCTCCCAATCGCCGCTTGCCTGTTCAAGAAAGCCGCGGTTATTGAACGTCAGGATCAACGGCTCTGCGGTCAGGACGACATTGCTATGGTCCGAGCATCGGATCACATCGGGAATCTGTGGGCAGCCGGCGCTGTCGTCCGGTGGCGCCCCCGGAACGCGAACATGCGCTTCCCAGACCGACCCATTGGGAGCCAGTTCCAGCGAAACGTTTGCGTTGCGCCGGATCGCCTGGCTTCGGGCCAGGTTGACCAACGCAACCATCTCGTTGTTCTGCGCCGCCAGCCGATTGTTCTTCAGCACTTCCTGGATCGACGGTACGGCCGTGGCCAGAAGAACCGCGAGGACGGCGATAGCGACCATCAGCTCAAACAGGGTCACCCCTGCCTGGCGTGTCGCGGCAATGGTTGATTTGCTCATTTACGATCCCCAGCAACGATCAGCATCGCTGCCGCCAGAGCCGCGGACGCCGAGATGATCAAGTGTGAATGGGCTACAGGCGTCGGTACCCGTGGCTGTCGCCGTCAGGGTGTAAGTCGAGGGGGTTGCTGTAACCCTGATGGTGTAGAAACCATCGGGTGAGGCCGTCGGCACCGTGCAGACCGCTGCGTTGTAGGCGTTGTTGCGGGTAAAACAGCGCTCCAGCGCCTGGGCGCCACTGAGCAGCGCCGACTGCGCATCCGCGCGCCGGGACTTTTCCACCTGCCGGTTGTAAGAGGGCACCGCGACCGCGACGATAATCGCCACAATAGCAACGACCATCATTAACTCAATCAGGGTAAAACCCCGAGACTTCATCCCCATACCTACGCCAATAGGTTGATGAATGTCCCATATTACGCCGCTGAATGAGAATTGCAAGCGGAACTGGCTACGAGCGTTGGAATTTTCTGGCCCCCGACCTCATTCCTCAACAGGAATCGTCAGCGTCACCCGAAAAAGCCCATCCTCCCGCTCGGTTTTCAATCCCGCGCCCTGCTCATAGGCTAACGCCAGACGCTGGCGGATATTGTCCAGGGCCAATTGATTGCCACTGTTAATCGGCGCGTCCCCGGCCGCCAGCGGGTTTTCGACTACGAAACGCAAGCGGCCAAATCGCGCCAACGCCCCCCGGATCACCAGCCGGCCCCCGTCAGCGCGGACGGCAATACCATGGATCACTGCGTTTTCAACCAGCGGCTGCAACAACAACGCCGGCACCGGCCTGTCCAACGGCAGATCATCGTCCAATAGCCACTCGACCTGCAGCCGCTCGCCCAGACGCAAGGACTCGATCCGCAAATACCCGCGC
>JBGTLI010000377.1:0-8077 GCA_041744195.1 Wenzhouxiangella sp.
GGGGACTATCCAGTCGTTCGAACGTGTACGCCTGCAAGGACGAAGTCGAACGATGGACGCATCTTTCCAGCGCAGAATGCAAGAACTTGCGGCGCGCTGGACGACCGTTTGATTTTTGTTAAGCGACTAGGGTAACAAAGGGGATGGTTGAATGCAAAGGCGGAAGCCTGGTGCGTCTGGTGCGGCGGAAGCCTGTGCGGCTGTGGCGGAAGTCGGTGGTCGGTGGTCGGTGGTCGGAGGTCGGAACCGGAACCCGGAACCCCTGTTTTCCTTAAACTGACGCCCCGCGTCATCTCGGACTTGATCCGGGACCTCGTCTCAACCAGCCAACCAGCCCCGTCTAACGTGGCTACGATTGGCGAAACATGTCTGGGCCCCGCATGTCAAATCGGCTGCAAATAGTCCATACTGGCAACTCCTCGCAAGGAGAAAGCTCATGACCCAGCGATTTACAGCCATTATCGAACGAGAGGACGATATGTATGTCGCCTTATGCCCGGAGCTCGACATCGCAAGCTAGGGCGATACCGTGTCCGATGCACAAAACAATTTGCGAGAAGCCATCGAACTGTTCTTCGAAGCTGCCTCCCCGGAAGAAATTCGAAACCGACTACACGACGAAATTTATGTAACCCAGATGGAGGTTGCGATTGGGCAAGCTTAAAGTTCTCTCGGGGCAAGACGTATGTAACATTCTAAGATCCAACGGCTTTCGGCAGGTCCGGCAAAGGTAAGCCACGTCATCATGCAAAAAGCTGTTGCCCAATCCACTGTTACAATCCCGGTACCCCTGCACAAGGAACTCAAACCAGGAACTCTCCAGTCAATCATCCGGCAAAGCAAACTTTTTCGAATGGCGGGGGTCGTTGAAAGGGGTTTTCGGCAAGGAGCTCAAGCAGTTTCCTGGCTTTTGGTTTGAGTCCGCTGGCCGCCAGCTTTTTCGCGTCTTTCTGGGCCTGTTTCGCATAGACCAGGCGCCACCTCACCAATCAAGCTCCTCGGAGCAGTCGTCTATGGGTGTATTCATGCCTTCGCGAATCGACTCACGCATGCCGGGTGCCGACAGCAGAAAAAGCGTTTCCTGAATGGCGGCCCAGTCCTCCTCAGACACAAGGACCGCCTTGTTGCGCTTGCCGGTGATCAGCAACGGCTGATGAGTTTCGGCGGTTTCATCAATCAGGCGATACAGCCTGGCACGGGCTTCACTGGCGGTAATGGTGGTCATGACGCTACCTGAGGACTGGAATGATCAGGATTGTACGCGATGCCGAACGTACGTTAAAGCGTACCTTCTGCCGTCGCCTGCGGCGGTCCCACTGAACCGTTGGGCCAAGCTCTCGCAGGACGCTGCATGACTTCTGAGAAATACCCTGCAACTCGGCTGGAGAAAGCTTCCCAGCCCCGGGAATTTCACGTTCTATTACAAACCTTGGCATCATGGCTCTCCTGTAACTCTCGATTGAATCTCTTGCGACTGGAGTGAACCTGGATAGAAACAGGCTTCCGGCTCAGGAGATGAGCCTCGTAGGCGTAGATGCCAAGTTTTTTGGAAAGTTTCAAGGCGCTGCGAATGTCGCTCGGAAGCAACCGGATGGTCATGCGTGAAAATGCCTCGTGGGCAGCAAATGCCTGCTCAAGGGACAATCGGTCACGTTTGATCATCGCCGACAGTGCATTGCCAATTTCATACGGCAGAATCTCAGGCGCGCAGGCCTCAGTACCCCTGGTAACGCGCGCAGCGAGTGCGGGACATACCGACTTGAGCGCATTTGAGCCGCGTTTGAGCGCCCATCCGTATGCTCGGAAGCCACTCAACCTGTGAAGCATATCGATGAAACACTTTATTTCCAGCCTGTTGCTGCTGATAGCCCTCGACGCCGCCGCGGAGACCGATGGCGGTGACGCCCGATCGGTTTATAACCACGATACCCAGGCCATGCTCGGGGACTGGTTCGGTATTGACATGCGATACCCGGCCGAGGTCGGACAGGAGCCGATGGAGGCCGACACACTCGGGCGCCGCTACCGCGTTCAATTCAACGCCGACGACGGTTCGCTGGTCACCGGTACGCTGGGCATGCCTTCAGAGATCGATGGCCCCGTTCCCCTGGCATTGGCGATGCATCCAATGGGCGCGGACGAACAGATCTGGTGGAATTCCGACAATCCCGTTTTTGGCGGTCGCCTGGTCGACGAGCTGCGCAAGCGCGGCTTCGCGGTGCTGACGCTGGATGCCCGCCTGCACGGCCTGCGGCGTGTGGAAAATGTCGGGCCAAGGGAAATGATCGGCTTTGCGCGTGGTGACAATCCCACACCGTATGTGCGCATGATTGTCGATTCGGTGCGTGATTACCGGATCGCTCTGCGCTGGGCCGATGCACACCCGGAACTGGATACGGATCATTTGTTCGTACTCGGCTACAGCATGGGGGCGCAAATGAGTCTGTTGCTGGCTTCCGCCGAACCGCGCGTCCGATCGGTGCTGGCCATGGTGCCGCCCTATGTGGATCGCGCTCTTTCACCGGTGGCGCCGCGCAATCATGTGGCGCGGATCGACCAGGCGCGCGTACTGATGCTGTTTGCGCGTAACGATCCCTACTCGAGCCCGGCACAGAATCGGCAGGTCTTCGAGGCCCTGGCCACGCCGCACAAGCAAATGCTCTTCTTCGCCAGCGAACATGTATTGCCCGAGGCTTACCTTCAGCCCGCACTGGCCTTTATTGCTGAGTCGGAGGGGGTGCGATGAGCGCTCCTGTATTGATCGCGCGCGGCCTGGCGCGCCAGTTCGACACCGTAACCGGCGCGCTGGCGATCCTGAAAGATGTGAATCTGGAAGTGGCCCCGGGAGAGTCGGTAGCTATTGTTGGCGCTTCCGGATGCGGCAAATCCACGCTGCTGGGACTACTGGCCGGGCTGGACAACCCGCAGGCCGGCGTTGTCGAGCTGGCCGGACAAAAGCTCACCTTGCTCAGCGAGGATGACCGGGCCACGCTACGTTCCCGGCGAACCGGATTCGTATTTCAAGCGTTCCATCTACTCGATGATCTGACCGCCGAGGAAAACGTCGCCCTGCCGCTGGAGCTGTTTGGTCGTGCCCGACCTCAGGAAAAGGCGGTCCACTGGCTTACCCGGCTGGGACTCAAGCAGCGTTGCAGACACTTTCCGCGACAGCTATCCGGCGGTGAGCAGCAACGGGTGGCGCTGGCACGTGCCTTTGCGCTGGAGCCCGAGATTCTGTTTGCCGATGAGCCCACGGCCAACCTGGACCGCGCCACAGCCGCCGCGATGGTCGACTGCCTGTTCGAACTGCAGAAAAGTACCGGTGCGGCAATGGTCCTGGTGACCCACGATGAATCGGTTGCCAGCCGCTGCGACCACGTGTACGAGCTAGTTGATGGAAGACTGCAATGAATTCACGACACCCCATAATGCAGAGTCTCATCCTGGCCAAATGCATCGGCAGCCGTCTGGCCCGACAACGCGCATTGGTGCTACTGGCAGTGTGCGTCACGATCGGATCAGCCACTACCGCCGCGCTGGGCTTCCTGGCAGAGGACATCCAGCGCGCACTCGACCGTGACATTGCCCATTTTCTCGGGGCACCCCTGGTAATACAGTCGGACCATCCCGTGGACCCCGCGTTGTTCGGAACGCATTCGACGACTGCGCATGCGCATACGGCGTCCTTTACCGTGGGTGCAACCGGGCCCGGGCACTACCACAGCGTCGCGCTCAAGGCGGTCAGCGAGGGCTACCCCGTTGTTGGACAAGTATTGATTCTTGCCGGTGGAAACAACCGGGTGCCGGCGACCATACCCGAGCGGGGAGCGGCCTGGCTTGACCGACGGGCCATGGATTCACTGGGTGCAGAAACCGGCGACTTCATCCAGATCGGCCGGGCAAGCTTTCGGGTAGCGGCTGAACTGGCATTCGAGCCCGATCGCCTCACGCAACTTCAGCACACGCTCCCGCGGGTTCTGATCGGCATGCAGGACCTGCCTGCAGTGGGGCTCGATCTCGACAACGGCCGCGGTGATTTCCGCCACCTGATCGCGGGCAGCGATGCTGCCCTGGCCGCCATCGAAGCCGCCGTGGCCGAACTGGACATCGAGGTGCTCAAGCCGAATTCAGGCCAGCATCCGTTCTCACGCATCAGCCAGCGTGTCAGTCGCTTCCTTGGCATGGTCAGCGTCATGGTCCTGCTGCTTTGCGGCAGCGCTTGTGCGGTATTGGGCCGATTCGTGGTGCAACGTTATGCGACTCCGGCGGCGTTATTACGCTGCATGGGGGTCGGCCGTCACGCACTCACCCTGGCATTGACATGGCAGCTCGGGCTCCTCGCCCTTGTCAGTAGCCTGGTCGGCGCACTTGCCGGATGGGCGGCACAACCGGTCTTCGCCCGTCTGCTCGAGCCTCACCTGACGCTTGAACTCGCGCCGCCGGATCTCTCCATTGTTGTGCTCGCGGCGGGGTTTTCGCTGTTGATGCTGGCCGCTTTCGTGTTTCCGCGACTGCACGCACTGGCCAAAGTGCCACCGGCGGCGGCCCTGACCGGTTCGTTCGCGATTCGTCCCAGGATCGCTGGAACCGTTCTTGCAGCCACCATCTGTGGGGGCTTGCTGCTCTGGTTGCTCAGCGACAACGCCCAGCTGACCGGGATACTCGGCTCTGCCGTCATCATTGTTGTTACCGCAGCCTGGATACTCGGGTGGTTGATCGGGACGCTGGCAGGGCAGACCTATCGATTCACGCACGGCTGGCTTCGAATCGCCTTGCGGTCGCTCGGCAGATCGGCGGGACGGCAGGCCGTACCCATGGCAACAATCGCCCTTGCTGTGATGACTTTTCTCTCTACCACAATGTTGCGGGACGGATTGTTGGATACCTACCACGAGCAGCGTTTCGTTCACGACGGCAACTATTTGTTCAACGGTCTTCCCGGTGATGCAATGCAACGGTTTCGGGAGTTCCTCGCGGACCGGGACCTCGATCTGCGTGGACTTTACCCGACAGTCCGCGCACGATTGACGGCCATAAATGATATTCCGTTCGAAGAGGCGCTCGATCGCGAAAGTGATACACGCGAGGAGGCCCGGTCGCCGGTGCGTCTTTCCTACGCCGACGCGACACCCGCAAACAACACACTGCACGAGGGCCATTGGCCGGCGTCCGGTTCGGGTTCGGTGTCGGTGGACGCCGAAGTCATGAGTGACATGGGACTGGAGATCGGCGATACGCTGACCTTTGCCGTCGGCGATGTGCAGTTGCGAGCGACAATCTCCAGCCGGCGAGGCTATATTGGCGGCGGATCCTCCTTTATGTTTTGGTTCATGTTTGCGCCCGATGCGCTGGAGGACCTGCCGCAGGAATATCTAGGCGGATTTCATCTTGCGGGCGACTCCCGTTCCACGCTGGCAACATTGTCGGCCGCGTTTCCCAACGTCGTCGTCACAGAACTTGAGCAGCACCTGTCGCGTGTGCGCGTTATGATGTCGGCAATCTCCCGGACGATGAACGCATTGATCGGATTGCTTCTGCTGGCCGCGACGATGGTGCTGGCGGCGACGGCGGTTGTGGCAGCCGACGACAAACGGCGGACCGGCGGGCTTCTAAGAGCGATCGGTGCTTCCACCGGCCAGGTCCGGCGCATGTGGCTTGTCGAGCGCGCCATGGTGGGTTTCGCCTCGGCCCTGATTGGCGTACTGGGCGCGCATGTAGTGGCTGAACTGGTTTTTCGTTACCAGTTCGGCATGTCCTATGCGATGGACTGGCTCAACTACATGATTATTCCGCTCGCCTTCGGGAGTGCTTTCGCGCTGCTGGAACATATATTCAGCAACCGGTCGTTGCGGCGAACACCGCTACAAGCCCTACAACACGCATGAGACTTCTGGTCATCGAGGATCATCCCGACGTTGCCGGCAATATCGGTGATTATCTGGCGGCCCGCGGCCACACCGTGGATTTCGCCGGCAACGGCGTTCACGGCCTGCGCCTGGCGACCGAACAGGTCTTTGATGCCATTGTTCTTGACGTCAACCTGCCGCGAATGAACGGTTTCGAACTGTGCCGACGCCTGCGCGAGGAACACCAGATCGATGTGCCGGTGTTGATGCTTACGGCTCGCGGTGGCCTGTCAGACAAGACAGCGGGGTTCCAGGCTGGCGCATGGGATTATCTGGTGAAACCCTTTGCCCTTGAGGAGCTGGAGCTACGGCTCGACGCACTGGCGCTGCGACGCCGGCCTGACCATCGGCGCAAGCTGCAGGTCGGGGACGTGTGCCTTGACCTGGGCGCATGGCAGGCCAGTCGAGCCGGCACCCCGCTGACACTGCACAATCTGGCGTTGAAGCTTCTCGAGGCCCTGATGCGTGCCTCGCCAGATGTGGTCAGCCGCAGCGAACTGGAGCACCTGTTATGGAGCGACGATCCGCCGGAGAGCAATCCGTTGCGATCGCATCTCAGCGAACTTCGAAAGGCCATGGATCGCCCCTATGCGTTCAAGATGCTGCGCACCGTGCACGGTGTTGGGTATCGCCTGGTCAGCGAGGATGATGATGCCTACTAGCATCACCCGGCGGATCCGTCGCTCGTTGCTTGGGCTGGCAGTGGGGTTGAGCATTGTGCTCGCCAGTCTTGCATTGCTGCTCCTCTACGTTACCGAAGATGCGCTGTTCGCCCGCCAGCTTCAAATCGAACGCGATGCACTCATTGCTTTCCCGGCACAAGCGCGTACGGACTGGCAGCCGCAGAACCGCCACATGTCGGTGTTCTGGTCGCGGGAAGATCTTCCATCTCCACTCCAATCGGTCGCCGGCGAAGCAGCGGGCATCTACGAGCACTTTGACGCCGATCGCGCTGCCTTCGTGCTCCGTGGCGAGTTGACCGACATTGGGCAAGTCTATTTTCTTGTCTACGACGTAACCGATCTGCTTGTTGTCCGCCAATCCCGCTTCCTGTACCTCTCGGTGTTCGGGCTGGGGCTCATCGTTGTCGTCGCCGGCGCTGTTGTAGTCGCACTGCGCTTATCTCGTCGATCACTGAGTCCACTGCGGCGGCTTACGGATCGATTGCAATCGGACGAGTCCGGCGACCTCCCCGAAGGCTTTGCCCGCGCCTATCACGGGGATGAAATCGGCGTGCTTGCATCGGCGCTTGAGACAGCGCTTGATCGCGTTCGCGCCAGTACCCGGCGAGAGTTCGAATTCAACCGGGGTGTCAGCCATGAACTGCGCACACCGATTCAGGTCGCCAAGAATGCCCTGGAGATCATTGAGTCCGGCCCGGCCCCGGACAACGCAGTGACCGCACGTGCTCTTGGTCGTTTGAAACGGGCGGTCGTCGAAATGGAAGACGTGGCCACGGCCTTTCTGTGGATGGCCACAGGCAAGAGTCCGGGGCAGGAACAAGCCTCGGCCGCAGGCGTCTTCGATCGGGTGACATCCCTTCATGAACGGCTGCTGGCCGGCGTTGAAGTGCAATGCACGATCGAGCCGGCAGACCTGGTCTATCCGGTTCCAGGAGCGGTGCTTGCCGTGGTGATCGGCAATCTGCTGCGCAATGCTTCCCAGCATGCTCACGACGGGCGCATCGTGTGTGAATTGACGGCGTCACGAATCGTCATGACCAATCGAACACCGCCCGAAGACGACATGACGTCCGACGGCTTTGGCGTGGGGCTGGAGATCGTACACCGGATATGCACCACCCTCGGCTGGGAACTGGCGCTGCGCAGTGCAGAAGGTCCAACGACAATTGCGGTGGTAACCGTTCGGCAGTGAGCCGAACACCATTCAGACATCAGTGCGTGATCCCGGGTATTCCTGGGGGTAGGAGGACTTCTTAATACGCGCGTTGAGGTGGAATGACTATGTGTTGGCCTGAACTTGGTTGACCGAAGCGCAGGCGAAGCAATTCGGGTGAGCGGTCCGGGTGCAATCGGATCTGATAGAAATGATCATAGTCCCGTTCGGAAAGGGCCGTGATTTCAAGACCGCTAAAAGCCCGCACCAACGGCGCCACTGTATTGCTATGCCCGACGACCAGAACCGAGTGATCGCGGTATTGTTCACAGACC